>JAUIHY010000016.1 GCA_030432115.1 Gammaproteobacteria bacterium
TCTTTGTCTCCAGCCGCGGCAGCGAATTTTTCACTGGCCAAGGACCAGTTTTGTTTTGCCATCGCCAAATGGCCTGCTTGGTAGTCGTCTTGCTCATCAGCTCCGACTGTTGCAGTCAGCAGGCTGAGGGCCATGGCTATGGTTGTTTTTTTGATGTTCATGTTGTACTCCTTGGGTTATTGAAACCCTTAAATGATTGTGTCGTCTATGGCCATTTGCTGCTTCATGCTTTTGACTTGAAACAACAGCTCTTGGCCCCGGTTACTTTTGTCCTGCAAAGCAGGCAAGGTGGTCGATTCAGACGGTGCACCGTTGGCATACTCCAACAAAATTTGTTCTAAATTCGACAGCAAGAGGGCAGTGTGTTGGCCGTCATGACTGGCCGCCGCCCGTTTATAAATCCGGTTACTGGTGAGTAACCGCTGTGCCATGGTTTGAAGTTGGTCATTCCCCAGGCCTTCATTCTTGGCTTGGGTTAAAAAGATTTCGCTTTGGGTTAAGTGCATTTGGATGTTTTGAGCCAATAATTGTTGACCAAAATCTGTTTCATCCATCACGTCTTGCCGGCCCATCCAATAGGCGGTCAGCACCAGCATGGCAACCATGGCCATGCTGGCAAAAGAAAATTGGGGTGTGTGAAACCAATCCAGCACTCTTCTGAAACCAGAAGGTGATTCAAATTGATAATCAGGTCGTTCTATTTTATCGCTGATGCGTTGCCACAGTTGATGGCCATAGTCATCAGGCAATGGGTTTTGTAATTGTGTTTCAAAGGCTTGCATGTCTGCCTCCAGTTGTTTCAATCGTTCACACACTTCAGGTGATTTCAGTAATTCTCGGCTTTCATCTGGGCTCAATTCGCCCATGTGTAGCAGCATGAGTTGTTCTTCGCTGATGTTCATACGCTGACCTCGGTGGTGAGTTGTTGTCTGAGTTTTTGCACTGCACGAAACAGGGTTTGTTTGCAGGCGTTGCTTTTGATGTTGAGCTTTTCGGCCGTTTCGGCAATCGAATAACCTTGGTGGTGTTTCATGGTGATGGCCAATCTTTCCACATCGGTTAAACGTGACATGGCATGACTGAGGCTGTCTTGTAATTCATGTTGATTGGCCGGAATTTGGTGTGTTTCAGGCACATCAATTTGTTCATCATCAGTGCTTAATGACAAGGCCATTTCCCTGTTGGCTTTTCTTAGATGGTCAATAGATGTATTGGTGGTAATGCGCAATAACCAAGTCGAAAATTTATAATCATCACGGTAACGTGGCATCGCTTGAAACGCTTTAATAAAAGTGTCTTGCGCGATGTCTTCGGCGTGCTGCGCATCGGCTGTATAGCGGAAGGCCAAGGCATTCACTGCTTTGGCATAATGCAGCACAATGTGACGGAAGGCGAGGGCATCACCTTGTTGTGCTTTTGTTATCCACTGTTGATCGACTTCGTTTTTCATACCTGCTTAAACGCCATGGGCTAGATTTGGTTATAATTATTTCAAATTTTTTTACTGGGATGGACTCACAATGAAACTATTTACCACGATGGGTGCTGTTTTTCTGGCCACATTCTTGCTTGTTATGGCGCCATGCGTTGATGCCAAGGAAGCCATTTTGTCATACCACAGTGACATCAGCATAGATGAATCGGGTTTGATTGATGTGGTTGAACACATCAGTGTGCAGGCAGGAGGCTATGACATCCGAAGAGGCATTTATCGAGATTTTCCCACACAGTATTTTGGCCCTTTGCTGACCAAGCGTAAGGTGCCTTTCGATGTGGTTTCGATCAAACGCAATGGAAAACGCTCACCCTACCATATCGAGCGATTGAACAATGGTGTGCGAATTTATATCGGTTCGGCTGATTTTTTGTTGCCTTTGGGTCGTCATGATTACGAAATACATTACCAAACCAATGACCAGCTGGGCTATTTTGATGAATATGATGAATTTTATTGGAATGTCACTGGAACGGGTTGGAAATTCGAAATTCAGCAGGCATCAGTGTCGGTGAGCTTACCCAATGACGGCCATGAAAAAATCATGTCTCAGCAGTTTTGGACGGGTTACCAAGGACAGACTGAACAAAAAGCCCAGACCAATAATCAAGCGGGTGTATTGGGATTCAAAACCACAGAATCATTGCAACCCTATCAAGGATTGACCATCGGCATACAGGTTCCTAAGGGTGTGTTTTTACCTGCTAAAAAAGACCCTTGGGGATTCATTGCTGATAACTTGCCTTGGTTGATCACTGGTTTCTTATTTTTGTTTTACCTCGCTTATTACCTCCGTGCATGGCACATGTACGGCAGAGACCCTGAAGCTGGTGTTATTATTCCACGCTTTAGAGCACCTAAGGGGCTATCTCCAGCCGCCGTTCGTTACATTGATCGAGAAACCATCGATGAAAAAAGCCTTTCTGTTGCCCTGATTTCGTTGGCTTACAAAAAAATATTAACCATAAAACAAACAGAAAAGTCTTTTTACCTTAAACCAACAGGAGAAAAAAACCACAGCCATTTGTCTCGAGGAGAAAAAAATGTCAGAAGCAAATTGTTTGGCAGCAAATCTTCCTCAGTAAAAATTACTAAAAAATATCACAGTAAAGTGGCTTCGGCAAAAATCAGTTTAAAGCGCGCATTGGAAGATGAGTTCAAGAAACAATGCTTTGTTGACAATTGGAATAAAATTGCTTGGGGTTGGGTCATCAGCATCATCCTCACTTATTTCTTTTTTTATACCTTATACGGTCACATGATGAATGGTTTTGAATTATTTTTCATGATGTTAATTGGCAGTTTCTTTACTGGCATGATGATTGTCTTTTTAGCTACGGCACCTTGGCTTTTATTGTTAGTTGTTGTGGGTATTTTTGGTTCACTTTCTGCTATTGGCCATTGGTTTTCAGCCCACTGGATTCCCGTTGCGTTTATAGGTTTGGTGTTTGTTTTGAACGCATTGTTTGCTTATTTACTGCGATCGCCTACACCCTTCGGTAGAAAAATCAAAGATGAAATTGATGGCTTAAAACTCTATATCAAAACGGCGGAGGTTAACAGATTAAACCTGTTACACCCACCTGAACAAAACTTAGCGCATTATGAAGCACTGTTGCCTTATGCCATTGCATTGAATCTTGAAAATGAGTGGGGCGCTCGCTTTTCTGAACAAATCGCACAGGCCACAGAACAAGGGCATGACCACTACCAACCGGTCTGGTATCGAGGAACGCAGTTTGATGCCGGTGATTTTTCACACAACATAAACAGTTTTTCTAGGGGGTTGTCTTCCACAGTTTCTACCGCCATGACCACACCCAGTTCATCAGGATCGAGCAGCAGCTCTTCGGGTGGTTTTTCATCGGGTGGTGGCTTTTCTGGTGGCGGCGGTGGCGGTGGTGGTGGTGGCGGATGGTAATCGGCTCTGAAACGATAAATTAACTAATTGCTAATCTCGATTTAACTGATGTTGTTCTAATATGTCAAATTTTAAAAAGCGAGAAGGAATATGAGAGAGAAACTAATTGCCACAGCTGTATTGGGGTTGTCTGTTATGTCAGCACATGCTGCTGTCAGCCTTTCAGGAACAGGACAAGGCGATTTGATTATATTGCCGTATTATACGGTGAAAAACAACATGAACACGCAATACATAGTAACCAACCACAGTAAAACTCATGGAAAAATGTTGTCAGTGGTGTACAAGGAGTCAAAAGGCAATCACGATGTGCTTTTCTACAATGTGTTTTTGAAACCCAATAGCAGTTGGCCTGTTGCACTGGGTGCTGTGGCATCAAGTATTCCAGAGCATGAGGGTGAGCCCAGTGTCATTCAGCATCATAACAGCCTGCAATGCGCACCTTTCTTAAGCCAGACCCAAGAGTTTTTGCCCTATGCTTATGAAGCGGTAGAAAACAGCGCATTGTCTTTAGAGCGAGCGCAAGAAGGCTATGTGGAAATATATGAAATTGGATCATTTGAAGCTGATAGTACGGCCATCAATGTGGATGAATGTGACGCCCTGAGTGACAACATTACGCAAGATGAAACTTTTGTGACTGAACATTTAAGCCAGCCAACTGGAGAAATTTCAGCAACAGCCAGTTTGTTGAATGTCAACGAAGGTACCAGTTATTCATATAATGGTGTTGCATTCAATAATTTCACAGATGATGACAGCTTCACATTTGAGAGTCATCCTTATAAATATGAAATCAATGATGCCAGCCATTCTGCCCTTATCAGTGTGAATGGAAGCGTACAAGAAACTGTATGGAACAGTGGGGCTGATGCCATCAATGCATTGTTAACAAGCCATAGTTTAGGTGCTGACTATACAGTTGAAATCGGAAATAACTCTCAAACTGAAATGGTATTCACCATACCTGGTAAAAAATACATTGATAGCAACAACTGTTTAACCGCAGCATTTTCAGCATACGATAGAGAGGGAGATGATGCCAGTAGCTTATCAAATGTAGACTTATGTTGGGCAACCAATGTGATTAAACTGAATGCAGCCACACCTTCTTCCTTACCAAATGTGTTGTTGTCACAGCATCAGCAAGGCATCACTCCCACCAGTGATTCTGGTCGAGTGGAGCTGACTTTTGAAACCAGTATGGTTTCAGAAAATGGTGTAGAAGTATTTGGTCTGCCAGTGATGGGTGTCTATGTGCAACGTTATACCAATGCCAATGCGGCGCCTGGTTTGATGGCACAGTATGGAAGCATGTATCGTTTCAGTCAGACTAAAAAGTTGACCGTGCAATAGAAATTAACAAGGCAGGTTTCTTTTCTTGAGCGGCCTGCCCAAACACGGTTGCTCATTTGTGTTATATTCTTGCACTATGTTGAGCGTTTTTTATATGATCACAAGAGCTAAAAAGGGCTTGGGTAACCTTTGGATGCCAGCGAATTGTTATTTGTTTTTACTGTGGAGTATTGTTTTTCAGGCCCATGCAAGTACATTTGAAGTTTGCGGGAACAATGATAATTCTCGCCAAATGGCTGAATACATCATGCAACATAAGAATCAAACCAGACCGGAATTGCGTTGCAGTAAAAAGCTCAATCAAATTGCCATAATCAAAGCCAAATTATTGGCATCAGAAAAAGACATCGCTCACACAGCAGGGCACATGACGCCCAATCATTTGCTGCGTAAAAATGGTTATGATTTGTCTAAGCGCTATCCTATTTTTGGTAACCAAGTTGAAGCCATTGCGGGCGGGGAAAAAAGCGTGACTCAAGCATTCGCTGACTTTTTAGACAGTGAGCCTCATCGAATATTGCTGCTCGGAGAACACCCATATTTCAATGAACAAAATGACTTGGGTGTGGCATATTATTATAATCAATCAACACCCTACGAACATTATTGGGTGGTTCTTTTTGGTGATGAAGACAAAGATTCAACACCTGTTGATGTTAACAAAGAATTCATGCTTTCACCGATTAAAAAATAATGGCCGATCACAACACCATTAAATGGGCTTTGGGTAAAAATTGGCACCAACTGAACCCCAATGTTCAGCGCCGTTTCAATCGCCTGCCCAGTCAGCGGCAACCCATCATTTATAAAGGTATTATGGAAGTTATAGAGCGATCTGGGGCCGGTTGGCTGTTTGCCACATTAACCAAAATCATTGGAAATCCACTGTCCCCGCATCAAGGTACGGATGTACCCATGACGGTTGAACTCACCACAAAAGCAGGGCACAAGGGGGTGTTTTGGAGAAGGACTTATCATTTTGCTGACAAAAAACCATTCAGTGTGACCTCTGTTAAAAAAGACGAAAAAGGGCGCATGATGGAATGTGTCGGTGGTGGATTTGGCATGTTTTTAGACGTTTATGCAGAAAACAGTGAGTTGCATTTCAAAAGCACGCGGTATTTTTGGCAGTTTTTGAAATGGTATATCCCGTTGCCACATTGGCTCAGCCCCGGTGAAACGCATGTGATTCATCAAGATTTGGCCAGCAGTCACGGTAAAGGCAAGTTCAGGTTCAGTATTACCATGAAGCACCCAGTATTAGGCACCACTTTTTTCCAAACGGGTGTCTTTGAAGAGGTAGACTGATGGGCTCAGAAAAGAACCTGTCAGCCATCATGATTTTGGGTGCCTATGGGGCATTTGGCCAGCGCATTGCACAAATGTTGGCTGCTAAAGGGCACCCTTTGATCTTGGTTGGCCGCAATCATAAAAAAGCAAATGCACTGCAAGCCCTGTTAAAAAGGCTTCATCCCCACACGCCATGCAAGGTCATGTGTTTTGATGCCAACTCGACTTTAGATGACGCACTAAATAGGTCACAACCCCAAGTGTTGATTCATTGCTGTGGCCCATTTCAGGGGCAGGGCCATGAAGTGTTGAAAAGTTGTATCAGGCATCAAGTGCATTACATCGATTTGGCTGATGGGCGAGAGTTTGTTAAAGACATTCAACAATACCATGAACAAGCAGTGGCCGCAGATATCATGGCTGTCACGGGTGCCAGCACGGTGCCGACCTTGTCCTCCGCGGTGTTGTCATATTTTCAGTCGCAAGGCATGGTGACTTTTGATGAAGTGAAATATGGCATCTCCCCAGGTCAGAAAACCGATCGTGGTTTGGCCACAGCACAAGCAGTACTTTCCTATGTGGGGCGCCCTATCCGTTCTGAGCAAGGCCAAGTTTATGGTTGGCAAGGCATTTATTTACAAAAATATCCGGATTTATCTTCTCGGCTGATGGGCCATTGTGATGTGCCTGACTTGGATGTGTTACCACAACATTACCCCATCAAGAAGCTGATGTTTTCTGCTGGCATGGAAAGTAAAGTGTTGCATATGGGGATTTGGATGTGTTCGTGGTTGGTTCGATTGGGTATGCCTTTAAATTTGCCTAAGCATGCCGGATTTTGGATGAAGCTGAGTCGGTATTTCGATGTGTTGGGCAGTAGTGACGGCGGTATGCACGTGTTGGCGAAAGGAAAAGACAACCAGGGTCAAGTGTTGGATTTGTCGTGGTTTATTGTTGCCAAGAATGGCGATGGGCCTTACATTCCTTGTGTGCCAGCTGTTATTTTGGCCGACAGAATCATGCGCAAAGAAAAACCAGCCAAAGGTGTTTACCCTTGCGTCGGATTGATTGGTTTAAAGGATTACCTTGCTGAGTTGTCACCTTTTGATGTGACAACTTACTGAAAGTTTACCTCATACCTTGATTGTCATCCCAATGGCCTGATGCACCGCGGCGATCACCTTTTCTGCGATCTTCTTTTTCAGGTTCCCAACGCACCTGAGCGCGTCTGGGCTCGCTGGTTTTTCTGCGTTGACTGCGTCTTCTGTCTATGGGAGTGACGTCTTTTTTGTCTTTGTTTTTTTTGCCAAAAATTCCAAACATGGTGATATACCCTTTTCCTGTTAATCTTGACTGTCATAAAAATATGAAGACAGCTATGTATAAAATATCACATTTGTTGACAATTTGCATTCAGTGATTCATTTTTCACATGAAAATGAACCCAAAGAAGCAACCGGGTTTTTGAATTTTGGCCAGTAGGCTGGTGCCATTGTTGTTAATGGCTCTGAATATAAAAGGGTTTTAATAGGTCATGTCATCAAATTCCTGAATGTTTTTGAGTAACAGCATCACTTGTTTTTCAATGCTGTCTCGGTCATTGGCGTGTCCAATGCGGCGCATGTCATCAGATATGGCTATCCACCAACGCATGTGTGTGGCACTGAGTTGTGCCGCCACTGGCACCAAATCCCGAACCAGAGGTAAGGAATACAAGCAGGTTTTTTTGATCATTTGGAGGCTTTCTAAATCCAAAGTTTGTTTGTCGAGTTTTTCTATCAACAGTTGAATGATGGCAGGATCGTTTTCTAAAGCTTTGGAAGGGATGGGTTCAGCATTGTCCTCCAAAAAGCCAATATCCAGATAGGATAAAAAGCTGCGCAAAGAACCACGCAAAGAAAGCCAAAGTTCATTTTTCCTTTGCATTTCTCGTGTTTTTTGAAAGTATGACAACAAACCAATCCAGAAAAAGCCCTCTAAACAGAATCCAATTAACTCTGGCACGATGTTGTCACGGAAAGCCGTTTCCGTGTTTTGGTAACTGAAATAACGGAACAGAAAAAAGGCACTGATACCAAAGACGGCCATGGGTGCATACATCAGGTATTTATTTTTCATCGTCAGCTCCAACCTGTGCATAAGCTTGAACCACACGGCATATTTTTTCAGCTTCAGATTGACTTAAATTCAACGGCAGGCCTTTGAGGTAAATAGTTAAGCCTTTTCGCAGTGGTATGGGAATGATGTCATCAGCCAAGGTGCTTTGTTTGAGCGTGATCGACTCCAAGGCTTTTTGTTCTTTGCGGCTTCGTTTTTTCTCAGGAGTGGGTGCTTGAATTTGTCCCAAGCCCTGTTGTTTGTATTTTTCAGGGTTTTCTAGCCAGACAAAGTAGTCTTCCATGGCTGACTTCAGTCGTGCATTGTAAAGATTCAAGGCTTCTTCACGGATGCTTGAATCCTCTAGTTTGTGGATGCGAGAACACAGCTCATCAATGTCCAACTGCTTTAGGTTGATGCGTTCTTCTGGGGTGACATGTTCTAATAATTGTTGAGCAGCGGTGTTCCTACTGCGAGCCACTGCGGGGTTCATTAAGCCTGAAACCGCCGCCTCTTTTAAGAAGTGCAACAGACCATCTTTGGTGTAATTCTGGTCAGACATGAATACCTCGCAAAAAAGTTTAGATTATAATCAATACGAACCAATACAACAAAAGTAACGCCACGGATATGAAAATTAATGGTCACGGCACCATTACTTCACCACCAAACAAGAGAGGATTAAAATGAAGAACACACTGTTGATACTGTTTATGATGATGTCATTCACTGCTGTTGCGGGGGATCGGGTCACTGGTCAAAGCTTCGTCACACGCTCACCCGTGCTGGCGCAACATGCCATGGCGGCCACTTCACAGCCTCTGGCCACACAGGCGGCTTTGGATGTGATGAAATCAGGTGGTAATGCCATCGATGCAGCCATCGCTGCCAATGCAGTCTTGGGTTTGGTAGAGCCCACAGGTAATGGCATCGGTGGAGATTTGTTTGCCATCATTTGGGATGCCAAAACGAAAAAATTGTATGGCTTGAATGGCTCTGGTCGTTCACCCAAATCATTGACCAGACAATGGTTTATTGACAACGGTTACGACAAAATCCCATCGCATGGCCCACTGCCTGTTTCAGTACCGGGTACTGTGGATGCTTGGTTTATGTTGCACCAACGATTTGGCAAAAAACCGATGACTGAAATCCTTCAACCGGCCATTGACTATGCCGAACGAGGCTTTCCTGTTTCGCAACTGATCGCGTATTATTGGAACCGTTCGGTACCGATTCTTAGCCAATTCGATGGATTTACTGAACAATTCACCATTCAAGGACAAGCACCCAAACACGGTGAAATTTGGAAAAATCCATTTCTTGCCAAGACTTTAAAAACCATCGCGAAAGGTGGCAGGGATGCTTTTTATGCCGGTGAAATGGCCAAAACCATGGCCGACTACATCCAAGCACAAGGCGGCTTTTTATCTGTTGAAGACCTGGCCAACCACCAGGGCAATTGGGTGGAACCTGTGAGCACCAACTACCGCGGCTATGACGTTTGGGAATTGCCGCCCAATGGTCAAGGTATTGCTGCATTACAAATACTCAATGTCTTGGAACAATTTGATGTGGCATCTATGGGCCATGACAGCCCTGAATATGTCCATTTATTCACTGAAGCCAAAAAGCTGGCCTTTGAGGACCGCGCCAAATACTATGCCGACCCTGATTTCAATGGATTGCCAGTGGCTGAATTAATCAGCAAGCCCTATGCCAAAAAGCGCAGTCAGTTGATTGAATTGAACAAAGCAGGAAAGCATTACCCAGCAGGGAATGTGGCCTTGTCTCATGGCGATACCATTTACCTCACCACCGCCGATTCAGAAGGCAATATGGTGTCACTGATTCAGAGCAATTACCGTGGCATGGGCTCTGGTATGGCGCCACCAGGCTTGGGTTTTATCTTCCAAGACCGAGGGGAAATGTTTTCTTTGAAAGAAGGGCATTTCAATGCCTTTGAAGGCGGTAAGCGGCCTTTTCACACCATCATTCCAGCCTTTGTCACTAAAGACGATAAGCCTTGGATGAGCTTTGGTTTGATGGGCGGGGCGATGCAGCCGCAAGGTCATGCCCAAATCATTGTCAATATGGTTGACTTCGGTATGGATGTGCAAGAAGCTGGTGATGCCCCACGCATCCACCACACAGGGTCTTCCGAACCCACAGGCGAGGTCATGAATGATGGTGGTATTTTGAATTTAGAAACGGGGTTTTCTTATGCGACCATACGTGCCCTGATGCGCATGGGACATAAAATCCAATTCGCCAACGGCCCATATGGCGGCTACCAAGCCATCCAAAAAGCAGAAAATGGCGTTTATTGGGGTGCTTCCGAATCCCGAAAAGATGGGCAGGCTGCTGGCTATTGACCAGGCTATTGGCTATTCAGACCATTGTGCCTGGTTTTTACCGCTGTTTTTAGCAATATAAAGCGCAGTGTCGGCTTTTTTCATCAAATCTGTTACCGTGGTTGAATCTTCACCACGGTATAGGGCCAAGCCTAAACTGATGGTGCTCTTAATCAGCTGTTGATTCTCTTTCACTTCACTTGCAGATACATTGACTCTGATTCGCTCAGCTACTGTATTTAATGCTTGTTTATCGCAACTTGGAATCACCGTGATAAATTCCTCACCGCCAATGCGCCCCAAAACCATCCCTTCGCTCATTTGATTAGCTACAGCATTGGCCACACTTTTAATCACCCTGTCACCAACGATGTGTCCATATTGGTCATTCACTTGCTTGAAATCATCGATGTCAAAAATTAATAAACCCATACCCTGATTGCTTTTCTTGGCTTGAATCAACATTTGGTTGGCCTTTTCCAAACTGGCGCGTCTGTTTTGCAAGCCAGTCATAAAATCGGTTCTTGATTTGGCCCTATAAAATTTTCTGGACTTCAAAAGTAGATACACCAAAACAACAAACAGCAACAGGGCCAATACGGCTATGGTACGTGTGTATTTTACAATCTCATTGCTGCTTTTCTCTCTGGCCAATTCCAGACTTTGAATGTTCAACTGGTCCTGTAAGGCTTGTTTTTGTAGCTGATGAATTTCATCGTCAAATGCCATAGACAAGGCAGCTGTGTTATTTTTTGTGAAGACCAACTTATCCATTTCATTCTGGTCATTCAGTAACCATAATGTGTCAATAGCCTTATTAAAATCTCTGCCCTGAATGTGTATGACAGCTTGAAACTCAGATTTTAATTGCCCTTTTAATTTTTTTATCAAATGTTCCGGATCTGAAACCATAACCAGGGGAAACTCGTGTCCAGAGCGTGATTTTGCTACCGCCCTCATGGCTTCGGCTTGATCAATAAAATACTGTTCACTGGTGGTGTCTTTGAGCGCAAGGGCTTGATTCATCGACTCAATACAAGCATCAAACTCACCAAAATAGTAGTAAACCCTGCCTTGATTGAAATGGGCAAAAAATGTGAAGTCTTTGAATTCAGGTTGCGTTTCGGACATGCTAAATAAAGTAGATACATGTTCAAGGGCCTGGTCCCTTTTTCTTAATTTAATACTCTCACCAACCATAGAGTGCTGCATATTAAACATGTCTTGGTAGTCTTTTTCTTTTGACCAATCGTTGTATGCATTGAGCAGGTATTCATAAGCTTTTTCATGTAAAAAGTTGCTGCGGTATAGCAGTGCCGTGGCATTGTGAATCATGGCTGAGTGTTGCGCAGACAAATCATTGTATTTGGCCACCTGAGCTGCTTCTGTGAGCAACGCTAACCCTGACTTAAAACCTGAAAAACCATCCTTCATACAAAACACATAATTGGTTAATGTACCCACCAATGCTGCTGCATTTTTTTGCAAACGTGCAATTTCGAGTGCTTTGGCCCTGTCTTTACAATACACGGTGGTGTCATTGGTTAACAAGTAATCCATATAAGAGCGGTCCTGAAGGCTTTTTACCCAAAATTCATTCGGTTCATTCAATGCTTCGAAAATCAAGATGCTTTGCGTGAATGTCGCTTTTGCTGCTTGTATATCGCCCAGGGACTCTATGTGCAACCCTTTGGCATGAAGGTAGCGGCCTTGATCAATTTGAGACCATTGTGATACTTGCGAATCCGTAATATCAAACAAAGACTGTTTGTCTTGTTTAGATTCTTTTGATTGAAGCAATTGTTCAAAAGATTCATATTCATTGGCGTTCAGGTGCAATGACATTAATAACAGCAGATTCAATAAAAACAACTTCATCAGCAACACCAATCAAAGGAGTCGTCAGTATATATCCTGGGGATGGAAATCACAATTGACTACATAATATCAATAACTTACGGCTTTTTCTTAATTTATTTATTAAATTACTTGCTTTAAGAAAAGTCTGTATGTTATTGTATCAAATAAGAAATGTGTCCTAAACCGATTCAAACATTCGGTTATACCTCTTAATCCCAGTCCAACCCGATTGGGATTTTTTTTGTCCAATATATTCGTAACTTGTCAGTCCAGTGCTTGTGTCCAGTCTGCTATCAGATCGTCAATGTGCTCAATCCCCACAGAAATGCGCAGCAAATTATCGGGTGTGACACTCAGATTGCCCTCGACGGATTTTCTGTGTTCAATCAAGGATTCCACACCTCCCAAGCTGGTGGCTGCAGTGAACAGTTGCAATCGACCAATCACCGCCATGGCTTCATCGCTGTTTTCGCCTACCTGTACTGACAGCATGGCTCCAAAAACGCCTGTCATTTGTGATTTGGCCAATGTATGCTGTGGGTGAGATGGCAAACCAGGGTAGTGAACGGCTTGAATTTTCGGGTGCTGGTTCAGAAATTCGGCCAAAGCCGCTGCGTTTTGGCTTTGTTGCTTCAGTCGTAAAGGCAGGGTTTTCATGCCACGAACCATGAGCCAACAATCGAAAGGTGCAGGCACGGCACCTGACAGGTTTTGTACGTTTTTCAATGCCTCTGACCATTTTTTGTCCAATGATTCAGACAAAATCACGGCACCACCCAAGCAATCTGAGTGGCCACCGAAATACTTGGTGGTTGAATACATCACCACATCGACACCCAGATCCAATGGTTTTTGTAGAATCGGCGTGCACCAAGTGTTGTCGATGGCACACAAGGCACCATGAGCCTGAGCCAAATCGGACAGGGCTTTGATGTCAGATATTTTGAGTTGCGGATTCGATGGACTTTCCAGCCAAATCAATGCTGTTTTTGGCCTAATCGCCGCTTTTACTGATGCAATGTCTGTCATATCGACCACTGTGTGGCTCAAACCCCATCGTGAAAACACGTCTTTGGCCAACAGTTGAACTGAGTAATAAGCATCGTCTGGCAACAAGATATGGTCACCTGATTTTAAAGTTTGCAACACCGCACTGATGGCCGCCATGCCTGATGCAAAAGCAAAAGCTTGAGCACCACCTTCCAGTTTCGCCAAAGCCTGTTCTAACAACGCGCGGTTTGGGTTACTGTGGCGGGTGTAAACATAGCCACTTTGGTAACTGCCATCGACTTCACGCTTGAACGTGGTGCTGGGGCAAATGCCATTAGCCACGGCACCGCTGTTGTCTTCGTGGTTTTCTGTCAGTTGAATGACCTGTGTTTCTGTTTTCATTTTTTGCCTATTCATTATGTTCTCTTCTTTTGGCTGATCACCACACCCACCATCACCAGTGCAGTAGCAACCCATAACTCTGCTGTCAAAGCTTCTTCTAAAAATGCCCAACCCATCAAAGCGGCCCACAAAGGCACAGATAATTGCACATTGGCAGCTGTTGCAGTATTCAATTTTGGCAGCACATGATACCAAAGGGCATAGGCCAATGCCGATGTGATTGCTCCCGATGTCGCTGCCAGTAACACCCCTTCAGTGGTCAACACCGTCGCTTGCGGCCAAAAAGGTAAGCTCAGCAGCACCATAACCGCCGCTATGGCAAAATTACACGCTGTAAACGGCATCGGCGCTTTCACCGACTTGCCTTGCCAAGTGTAGATGCCCCAAGCCATGCCAGCCAAGGTCATCATCACAAAACCCAATAAGCTGGGCGTGCCCCAATAAGGCAGAAGCCAATAAAGTAGACCCGAAGCCGCAATGACCATGCCCAATAATTGCTGCCAAAGCATAGGTTCTTTGTGCGCCTTAGCCAACACAAAAAGGGTCAACTGCACCGTTCCAAATAGCACCAATGCACCAGCGGCTGTACTGATGTGGCGGTATGCCAGCGAAAACCCCAAGGCATATACCAACAAAGCAACAGCAGCAATCACTTGCTTCAACGACCAATGATCTTTTGCCTGTGGATAAAGTGCGAAGGACAAAGCCACTGCGCCAGAAAACAGCCGAATCCATGTGAAACTGATGGCATCAATCATGCCATGACCAAGCGCCATGCGACACAATAATGAGTTAGCCGCAAATGCCAAAACACAAAGCATGGTGAACAAAGCGGTTTTCACATCATTCGGGAAGGTAAACAACAGGATTGCTGGGTGCGGCATTCAACTGCCACTTGGCCACCTGTAAATTCAACAAACACACACAATCAGGAACTGAATCTGGAACAAACACCATTTCTGTGATGGTGCGGTGTTGTGCTTGCGTTTCTTTTAACTCATGACTGTCTTGGTCAATGTGCCAGAACAAGCGGTGATTACTGAGCAAACCATCATCATTCAAACGATCCACCGAAGGCATGTCCACCAAAAGGTGATGGATTTGTCTTTGATCTGACAGCCACTTCATCGCTTCATTGCTGAAAAAGGGCGGGTCAATTTGAGCGCCGTATGCCCAATATTGCTTTTCCTTCGGGTTGGGTAAGGTTCTGATTATTATAGCGTTTACATCTTCGTGTAAGCTTTCAAGTGCGCCTGTCAAGATTTCTTTACTTATGAGCAGGTCAGTGGCAGAAAGTGGTGGCTGATAGCTGTCCTGATTTTGAGCAGCTGGTTGGGGTTTGATTGTAATGACTTGTGCCAAAACCAATGGTTGTTTGATCACCTGATGTGGTGCCAGCAATTCATCGACCACATGTGAAATGCTTTCGGTGTGGGTGCCATTGCAATGCGGGTTGATCCGAACTTCGGGCGCATTGCATGAGCCGCCTTGTCGGGTGTCGCCGATGAAATCGCCTGCACGCATGGGCACGGCTTGGGCAAGGTCTGCTCCAAAATGATTCGGTTGTTCGCCATCAAATTGTAAAGTAATGGCCAATGACTCTGGCCGTTTGGATAAATCAAATGTGAGGCCCGCAACCGTCAGCTTCATGACAAATGAAAGCGTTCAGCAGAGACGTTCAACCACTCCAAAGCCGTGCCTGCCAACAACCTGGCTTTGATGTCATCGGCATAAGGCATGGACTCAATCAGCCGCCCTGGTTGCAATTCACCCAAAGGAAATGGGTAATCGGTACCCAAGGCTAATTTTTCTGGCCCCATCAAATCGACCAAAAATTTCAACATTCCAGGGTCATGAACCAAAGTATCTAAATAGATTTGCTTGAGGTATTTTCTTGGGTTGTGTGGGTTATCCACCGCCACCAAATCTGGACGCACATCAAAACCATGCTCAATGCGACCAATACTGGCGGGAAAGCCACCACCACCATGGGCAAAGGCAATGCGCAAATTAGGCAATCGCTCCAACACACCACCAAAAATCATCGAACATATGGCCAAAGAAGTTTCGGCTGGCATGCCCACCAACCAGGGTAGCCAATATTTGTTCATTTGGTCTTTACCCACCATGTCCCACGGGTGAACAAAGATGGCTGCGCCCAAATCTTGCGCGGCTTCAAAAATCGGGAATAAGGCGGGCTCATTAAGGTTCCATTCATTGATGTGAGAACCGATTTGCACACCCGCTAGACCCAGTTCTTTAACGCAGCGCTCTAATTCCTTGATCGCCAAATCTGGTGCCTGCATCGGCAAGGTGCCTAAGCCAACGAAGCGGTTGGGGTTGGCAGCCACTTTGTGAGCGATGTCATCATTCAGAAATTGGGCCAAATCATAGGTGTCTTTGGGTTTGGCCCAATAACAAAACATCACCGGAACGGTGGAGAGTACCTGAACATGCACGCCATGTTGGTCGCATTCGTTCATCCGCACTTGGGTGTCCCAACAATTGGATTCTATGTCACGAAAATGTTTGCCATCTTGCATCATTCTGGCACAGCCACAGCCAGTGTGTTCTAATTGAATAAAACCGCCATATCCGTACTTTTCGCGTAAGTTAGGCCAATTTTCTGGCAAGATGTGGGTGTGTATGTCAATTTTAAGCATTTGACATCCCATCCAGTTCAAGCATATTGGTATCGGGCATCACTGTGCCACATTGGTTACAAGTCCTTAAGGATTTATCAGCAAAAAAGCGATCAAACACTGGTAAGAAATCTTTCTCAATGCTCTGAAGCACAAAATACTCCTCATACAATTTGTGATTGCAGTTTTCACAGTACCACATCAAGCCATCTTGCTCATGTTCTAACCGCTTGCGTTCCACCACCAAGCCAATCGAATTTTCAAAGCGCACCGGAGAATGGGGCATCTTGGGTGGTAGTAAAAACACTTCACCTGCTTTGATTGGGTAATCCACCACCTGGCCATCTTGCTGTGTTTTCAGTAACATTTCGCCTTCCAACTGATAGAAAAACTCTGGACCTTCATCGTAATGGTAATCGCGGCGTCCATTGGGGCCACCGACCACCATAACGATGAATTCATCGTCTTCAAAAACCTGCTTGTTGCACACTGGTGGTTTCAATAAATCTCGGTGTTCGTCTATCCATTTTTGAAAATTAAATGGTTTAACTGGTGTTGTGCTCATGAGTCCTCCTTGATATGGGCAATGCATTTCAGCTCAATGGCAATCGGTGTTGGCAGTGAACTGATTTCAACTGTGGTGCGACAGGGTTGGTTGTCAGCAAAATACTCAGCATAAATTTTGTTGTAGGTTTTGAAATCATCTTTCATGTTGGTCAAAAACACCGTCACATCGACCAAATCACCCCAACTGGCACCAGATGCTTCCAAAACATGTCTGACATTCTTAAAAACGCTGTGGCATTGGGTTTCAATACAATAGTCAGTGATTTTACCGGCTTCATCCAGTGTCACACCGGGGATGTCTTTTGTCCCCTTCTCCCTGGGTCCTACGCCTGAAAGAAACAGCAAGTTCCCCACTTGACGTGCATGAGGGTACAATCCTACCGGTTCTGGGGCCTGGTCGGCCATGACTTTTTTCATATTTTCTCGCGCTCTCTTTGTTTGTTCTGGACTTCTGGCCAATGGGCAATCAAAATAATTGCGATTTATACCATTCACCAAAGAAGGAGGACATCATCATGCTATTAGGTTACATCACCCTGGGCACCAATGACTTGGATGCTGCATCTAAATTTTACGACAAGCTGTTTGCAGAAATCAACGGCAAGCGCATCATGGAAGAATTAGAATCACAAGGTTTTATTGTTTGGGCCTCAGATATGCAAGGCACAGGTTTTTCAATTTGTCGGCCACACAATGGTGAAGCAGCCACCGCTGGCAATGGCAATATGGCTGCTTTGAATGCGGGCTCAATCGAAAAAGTCAATGCACTTTATGATTTGGCTATCAGCATGGGAGCCACCTGTGAAGGCAAGCCTGGTGACCGAGGAGACGGCTTTTATGCCGCCTATTTCAGAGACTTGGACGGCAATAAATTGAATGCCTACTTTATGGCAGGATAATCAACAATACACCCACAACAGAAGAGAGGAAAATGAAAAAATTATTCAAATGGTTAGGCGGCCTGTTGTTGGTTGTCGTGATTTTAGCTGGGGCGTTTTTTACCCATGTTTGGTATTTCAAGCCCTATGACATCAACCTGTTTTTTGGCCGAACGGCACTCAAATTTGCTTTAGACAGTCCTGAAACATTAAGTTCCGTTCGTGTCTTTGAAAGCATGGGCATCACAGGTCACAACGCCAAATTAGATGATGCCAGTATCGCCTCAGGTGATGCCATGTTTGAAATGATAAGCAACGCGCATGAAACCTTAAAGTCCTATGCGGACGAAGATTTGTCTCCAGCAGATAAAATGTCCAAAGATGTGATGTTATCATTGCTGGACATTGTGGTGGAAAACCAAAGGTTTCGATTCCACAACTACCCGGTGAACCAACTATTCGGCGAACAAAACGGCTTTCCTTCGTTTATGGAAAGTACCCACCAAGTCCACAACACCGATGATGCCGAAGATTACATTTCACGTTTGTCGTTGGTTGGCATCAAATTTGACCAGGTGATTGAGGGATTGAAACACCGTGAAAACCTGGGCATCTTACCGCCACAATTTGTGGTCACCAAAGTATTGGAAGAAATGCGTGGTTTTGTTAACACGCCAGCTGAAGAAAACATATTGTATGTTGCTTTGGGCGAGAAAATGGAAAAAGCCAACATTGAGTTGGGTGAACAACAAGACTTGGCACAACATGCCAAAAATGAAATTGAACAAACGGTTTATCCTGCCTACCAAAAATTGATTGATTACATGGCAGCCTTGGATGCCAAAGTTGAAAACAACTACGGTGTTTGGAACTTGCCTGATGGTGATGCTTTTTATGCCACTGCATTGAAATTTTTCACCACCACGGACTACACACCTGAGTACATTCACAACTTTGGTTTAGAGGAAGTTGAGCGCATCCAAGCCGAAATCTTAGACATTTTGGCTGGTGAAGGCTGGGATGTGAGTGGCGGGTTTGAATCCAGCATCAACAACATGGCCATCAATGAACGCTTTTATTACTCAGACTCTGATGAAGGCCGCGAACAAATCTTAGATGACTACAAAACCATGTTGGTGGACATTGAGAAACAGCTAGGATCGCACTTTCACGACATTCCCAAAGCCAAGTACGATGTACAACGCATTCCTTTGTTCAAAGAAAAAACATCACCAGGTGCTTATTACCAAAGGCCTGCAATGGATGGTTCAAGACCCGGTGTGTTTTATGCCAACTTGCATGACATCAAAGCCACGCCCAAATACGGCATGAAAACTTTGGCTTACCACGAAGGCATCCCGGGCCACCACTTCCAATTGGCCATTCAACAAGAGTTAGAAGACATGCCGTTTTTCAGAAAAATGGTGCCCTTCATTGCTTATTCTGAAGGCTGGGCACTTTACGCTGAACGCGTGGCTTATGAAATGGGCATGCTGCCCGATCCATACGATAACATCGGTCGATTGCAAGCCG
The DNA here is from genome assembly GCA_030432115.1 of Gammaproteobacteria bacterium. GTDB lineage: Bacteria > Pseudomonadota > Gammaproteobacteria > Xanthomonadales > Marinicellaceae > Marinicella. The sequence goes on from JAUIHY010000016.1 coordinate 19,386, forward strand.
AACTGTTCCGTGCGGTTCGCTTGGTGGTGGATACGGGCATCCACAAAAAACGCTGGAGCCGAGAAGCTGCCATCGAATACATGTTGAAAAACACCGGTATGGCCGAATCAGATGTGGTGGCAGAAATCGAACGGTATTTCGTTATGCCAGGACAAGCCACAGCATACAAAGTGGGTATGACCAAGATTTTAGAACTGCGTGAAAAGGCACAGAATGCCTTGGGTGATAAATACGATGTGCGTGATTTTCATCGTGCAGTACTGAACAATGGTTCTGTGCCCCTGAATATTTTGGAAGACCTGGTGAATCAATACATCAAAGAAAAATCATAAACATTGATCAGTCAAAAGTAAGTACTTCAGGGCCTTTTCGAAGGCCCTGATTTTTTTCTGACAATGGAAATTGATGTCCATCGAAGTCATTGTCCGATATTTGTGCTGAACACATGCCCAATGTGAGGCTGGGTGATGAAAATAGTGAATATATTGTTTGTTTTTGTCTTGAATTAAAACCCAACACCCCTATATGAAGCATCATCTGGTAATTGGCATAGGTCAATTGCTGCAAATTTAATCTATGTTTTTATTTTTTAAGGAGTTCGAAACATGAATATTCGTCCTTTACATGACCGCGTCATTGTGAAACGCGTTGAGAGTGAAACCACATCACCAGGTGGCATCGTATTGCCAGATTCTGCCACTGAAAAGCCGGTACAAGGTGAGGTGTTGGCAGTGGGTAATGGCCGCATTTTGGCTTCAGGTGAACAAAGACCATTAGACGTAAAAGCGGGCGACAGGGTGTTGTTTGGTAAATACGCAGGCAGTGAAGTGAAAGTGGGTGGCGAAGAATACCTCGTCATGAAAGAAGAAGACATCATCGGTATCGTTGAGTAATCTCGACGACAAATAAAGGAGCTAACAATGAGCGCTAAAGAAGTAAAATTTTCAGAAGACGCACGTGCCAAAATGGCCCGTGGCGTGAACGTATTGGCCAATGCCGTTAAAGTCACTTTGGGTCCTAAGGGCCGCAACGTGGTATTAGAAAAATCATTCGGTGCACCAACAGTAACCAAAGACGGTGTTTCTGTTGCTAAAGAAATCGAATTAGAAGACAAGTTTGAGAACATGGGTGCTCAAATGGTTAAAGAAGTGGCGTCACAAACCAATGACGTGGCCGGTGACGGTACAACCACTGCAACCATTTTGGCGCAAGCTTTTGTTCGCGAAGGTTTGAAAGCTGTGGCCGCAGGCCGCAACCCAATGGATTTGAAACGTGGTATTGATTTGGCAGTAGCGACTGCTGTTGAAGCCATCAAAGCACAATCCACACCTTGTACAGATTCTAAAGCGATTGCTCAAGTGGGTACGATTTCAGCTAACTCAGATTCATCTGTGGGTGAAATCATCGCTGAAGCGATGGAAAAAGTTGGTAAAGAAGGTGTTATCACTGTTGAAGAAGGTTCTGGTTTGGCCAATGAATTGGATGTGGTTGAAGGCATGCAATTTGATCGTGGTTACTTGTCACCTTACTTCGTGACCAACCAAGAAACCATGACAGCTGACTTGGATGATTCTTTCATCTTGTTGCACGACAAAAAAATCTCAAACATCCGCGACTTGCTCCCAGTTTTGGAAGCCGTTGCGAAAACGGGCAAGAAATTGTTCATCATCGCTGAAGACATCGAAGGTGAAGCTTTGGCCACTTTGGTGGTTAACAACATGCGTGGTACAGTTAAAGTTTGTGCTGTTAAAGCACCTGGTTTCGGTGACCGCAGAAAAGCCATGTTGGAAGACATCGCTGTCTTGACTGGTGGTACTGTGATTTCTGAAGAAGTGGGCTTGCAATTGGACAAAGCCGGTATTGACGATTTAGGTTCTGCCAAGCGCATCCAAGTGAACAAAGACAACACAACCATCATTGATGGCGCTGGTGAAGCGGCTGAAATTGATGCGCGTGTTTCGCAAATCCGTGCACAAATCGAAGAAGCTTCAAGTGACTACGACCGTGAAAAATTGCAAGAGCGTGTGGCTAAATTGGCCGGTGGTGTTGCAGTGATTAAAGTCGGTGCTGCCACTGAAGTTGAAATGAAAGAGAAGAAAGACCGTGTTGATGATGCTTTGCACTCAACTCGCGCTGCCGTTGAAGAAGGCGTAGTGCCTGGCGGTGGTGTGGCTTTGATCAGAGCACAAGCTGCTGTGACTGGCCTGAAAGGTGCCAATGAAGACCAAAATGTCGGTATCGCATTGACTTTGACAGCCATGGAAGAGCCATTGCGTCAAATCGTTAACAACTGTGGTGAAGAAGCATCAGTTGTGGTTAATGAAGTGAAAAACGGCGAAGGTAACTACGGTTACAATGCCGGTACTGGTGACTACGTTGACATGATTGCTGAAGGCGTTTTGGATCCTGCCAAAGTGACCCGTTCTGCATTGCAAAATGCAGCATCTGTGGCTGCTTTGATGATCACAACCGAATGTATGGTTGCTGAATTACCAAAAGAAGACGCACCTGCGATGCCTGATATGGGCGGCATGGGCGGCATGGGTGGTATGGGCGGCATGATGTAATCATCTCCCAGCTACTTTAAGCGATTATAAGCCCCAAGGTGGAAACGCCTTGGGGCTTTTTTGTGCCATGTCAAAACTGATGACACTATAATATGAATCTTGTTTTTGTTATGGAAATAGCTATGGGTTATTTGTATCTTGCCATCGCCATTGTTGCAGAAGTGGTTGCTACAGCATCACTTAAGGCATCTGAAGGTTTTACTAAGACCATGCCAAGCTTGTTGGTGATTATTGGCTATGGCGTTGCTTTTTACTTTTTGTCTTTGGTTTTAAAAACCATACCAGTGGGAGTGGCTTATGCCATTTGGTCAGGCATAGGTGTTGCATTGATTTCAATCGTTGGTATGGTGATATTTGGACAAAAGCTGGATTTGGCAGCGGTCATTGGCATCTTATTGATCATCAGTGGTGTGGTTGTTTTGAATGTGTTTTCACAATCAACGGTTCATTGATGTGGGCATTAAATCAAGTGGAATGTTTTGGGTTTAAATGAGAAATATCATTCTTATCTGTTTGTTCTTCAGCGCAGTCGCATGCACCGGAGAAAGCAAAAAAACAGCCTTAGAAGGGGTGTGGGTATCTGACAGGGCGTTAACAGTTTCACATTTCAGAGAGAATGACAACTTAACGGAAAAGCACCGAAAATTTTTATTGGACCATTTGGGTAAGATGCGGGTGTCATTCAGAGGTAATCAATCACGTGTATTTTTTGAAGACATCAAAGAAAGTGAAGTCGAGGCCATTCAATTTGAGGTGGTGGTATCTAATCAAGACTACATTGATCTGAAAATGTCTCAATCATTCTTTGAATCAAACACAGTGAGACACCACTGGGCTGGTGATTGTTATTACCTTAATATAGAAGCATACGGGTACAAGGAGTATTTTTGTCCGATTAACAACCAAAAGTTAAAAAAGTAACAGATTGTATATATCTAAAACAAAACTAAGAACATGATCAAGTACATAGAGTTAAAGTCTGGTTTTTCAAACGATGGTCCTGCATGTATTGGCATTGTAAAAACATCAAAATCCGGCAAAACGATTTATTTTAATGATAAAGCATTGGTGCGCGGCAATGGGATGCTTGGAAATCATTTTGATATTGAAACCGGGGAAGAATACTGGATTTCTAATATTAAGAAAAATGGTGAGGATAGACACTGGTCAGGTGCTGGGAAAATTAAAATTGAGACAGCAGTGGTACCAGAATACCTGAAAATCATCGGAGCTGCCAAGTTGAATATGACGAAATTCATAATAGTTGAGTCATTCAAAAAAACCGATATATCGCGTTTTGAAGCTGCTTTAAATGAACGGGTTA
>JAUIHY010000208.1 GCA_030432115.1 Gammaproteobacteria bacterium
GATCACGTTTATGAAGCCAACAATGATTTCGCAGTGTTGTTGGCACACATTAACAAACCCATTCCAGAGCTGCCCAAAGCATTGGCCAAATGGCAGCCCATATTAAATAAATGTTTGGCCAAAAAAGTGGAAGACCGCTATCAATCTGCCCAAGATGTCAAAGCCGATTTACTCAACATCAGAAGCCCCATAACCCACCACTCAACCCAACAAAAACGCCAACCGCTGTCTCTTCCTGCCTGGCTTAAGCCGTGGCAGGTTGGGGCAGTTTGTGGCGCACTTGTCGCATTGGTTCTTGCCGCTGTTTATTGGCCTGATTCAAAACCTGTTAAACACAGCTTGCCTGTCAGTACCCCCAGCACTCTGGACAACACCATTGAATCACTTGAGCCACAGTCCATTGTGGATAACACGGTGGTGACACCAATGATGGACGCTGTGGGCGATTTGACTTTGCCAACGACCTCCACAGACAACAACCCTTTGACAACCAATGTTCCACAAACCGTGTCCTTAGATCAAAACCCAAGTATCACTGAAGTTTCGATTGCCGTTGAAGATGAAGCAGACTTGGATCCGGAGATTGAAGAACCCTTGGAAGATGGCTCATCAGCCTTGGCTTCTACCGAAACAGAAAACCTGTTGACCAATGAAGGGACTGAAATTGACATCAATAATTTGGTGGTATTTGATGAAGCTGGCCAAGCCATTGACCCACCTGAAAATTACATCGACTTGCTGTTGGCGGACGGTCAATCTTTACTCAAAAAATACCGTTTAACCAAGCCCGCTGGCGACAGTGCCATCGATCGATTCAAAGCCGTATTAAAAATTGATCCTGAAAACCTGTCTGCCCGTGAAGGCATGAATCAAATCGCCCGAAATTATTTTAAATTGGTGCAAAGCAAGCGCAAAGCTGGTGACATGGCCAAAGCCAAAACATACGCACAAGCCATGGTCAATTTCATGGACGCTGAAAACATCGACCGCAACATCTTCACCCAGTCATTTGAAAAACTGATGAGTGAAGCTAAAGCGCAGTTTCAACAGGCCGTCGAATCAAGAAGGGCCAACCCAGAAGCAGAAACTTTGTGGGCCGTGGCGACTGTATTCATCAACAATGATGACACGATAAACTTGTCAGAACAATACCAGGCCATTCCTACACTGGGAGATGTGATGCCCTCACAAAGTGAGCATACTTGGGTATTTGTTCCATCCGCAAATCCAGCCGCTGATTTTTTGGTGATGCAAAATGAAGTCACCTTGGGACAATTTGAAGCCTTCGCTGGTGAGCAAGTCAGCAAAGACCGCTGTGTTCATTTGGGTGGCAAAGGCATATTCAAAAAATATTCATGGAAAAAACCACCTTTTGACCAAACAGCACAACACCCAGTCATATGTGTGACCGCCACAGAAGCACAAGCCTATGCCAAGTGGCTGGGCGAACAAACCGGTCACACATACCGCTTGCCTACGGCGTCAGAATGGCAACAACTCAACCAAGTGGCCGCCAATGACAACCAATGCCAACTGGCCAATTTAGCTGGTCAAGAAACCTCCAGCAAATCTAAGATCACAAAACAACCATTCAGCTGTAGTGACAAAAACATGTATACATCAGCGGTCGGCAGCTACGCTGGAAAAAATCAAATCAATGACATCAATGGCAACGTCGCTGAGTGGACTTTAGACTGTACTTCAGCCGACGCTTGTACCCAATTTAGTTTGGCAGGAAATTCATGGCAAAGCGGTCAGGGAGCAACTAACAGCCTCATTCAAAAAATGCCCCAAGACACCCGCGTTTCTTATGCCGGCTTCCGATTGGTCAGAACAATAGATTAAAGTTGCGGTTGTTTGGCCAAATGATCATCGGCCCAAACTCGCCTCATCTGCGCTTCATCTATATTTCCACCTGACAAAATAACCAGTACATCTTGCTGGGTCTTTTGCTTTTTCAGCCATTGGCACACCGCCCCCATGGTCATGGCAGAAGTCGGCTCCACATGAACCTTCAGCACATGCTGTAACCACTGCGACCAATACGCGATTTCCTCTTCTGTCACTTCAAAAAAATCATCCAATGCTTGGATGTATGGCAAGGTTAAATCACCTACAGCCAAGGTCATCGCACCATCGGCTAAGGTTTTAGGGCTTTCAGGCAACTGATGAATCTCACCATTCCTTCGAGAAATGGCCGCATCATTGCCCGCCAAAGGTTCAGCGCCAATGACTTGAATCTCAGAATCAACACCTTTGACCGCCGCCCAAGTGCCAGATAACAAACCACCGCCACCACAAGGGGCAAACACCGCATCAGGGCGAGATTCCAATTGTGACAGCGCTTCTAAAGCCGCCGTTCCTTGCCCCGCCATCACCGCCTCATAATTAAAAGGCGGAATCCAATACACGCCTTCTTGTTCAGCCGCTTCCGCTACCAGTCGATCGACTTCTTGGCGAGAATCAGCCAATACCACCTCGGCACCGTAATTGCGCGTCGCTTGCGCCTTAACCTTTGAAGCAAAACTCGGCATATAAATGGTCGCATCAACACCAAAAGTCCGCGCACTCCAAGCCACGGCTTGGGCATGATTACCTGAAGAATTGGCCACCACCCGTTTCACATCATCGTGCTTTGCCAACAACTGCTGAACGGCGTAACAAGCACCGCGCGCTTTGAACGCACCTACTTTTTGAAAGCACTCGGCTTTGAAATAGATGTTATGCCCCAACCATTCATTCAACAATGATGAACTCATAACCGGCGTTTGGTTCACATAGGATGCTATGGCCTGTTGTGCTTTTTCTATATCTGACAAATTCAACATTTGCTAAAAACCAAACAGCGGTTGTTGGCCGGCATGGTTTTATCAATTAATAATTCAAATCCATGCGCTAGCATCAAAGCATTGACAAGTTCAAAGTCACGGATGCCACTTTCTGGGTTTTGGTCCTTCAACCACAATTCAAATTTCGCATTGGATTCGGAGGTGAATTGGCCATTGTAATTAAATGGTCCATATATCACCACCCGCGAACCAGCTTTTAAGTGATTGCCAAGATCGTTTATCAGGCTTTGAACGTTTTCCCAAGACATGATGTGCAAGGTATTGGCGGTATACACCACATCAAAATCACCTGAAGGAAATATCGTTTTTCCTGCTTGGTAATGCACGGGTGATTTTAGTTGGGGTGATTTTTCTTCAGCCAACCAAAGCTTGATACCCGTATGGTTTTCTTCCAAATCACTGGTTTGCCAAATAAGGTTAGGAAAATGTGCCGACATAAAAACAGCATGTTGACCTGTACCTGAACCAATTTCCAATAGTTGTTTATCTTGAGGTTGAATGACCTGGTTCAACACATCCAAAATCACTTGCCGATTGCGATCACAAGCAGGTGCATGGGGCTTTTCTGTGGCTGTTACCATCTGATTTTTTCACGGTTTTTTGCTATGCTGTTGATTTTAGCGGAATTTCAACAATGCGTGCGTGCTTTCTTTGGCTCTTTTTATTACCCACCTTGGTCACGGCAGACGACAAAAAACAATCCTTATGTGATTCATACCTTTTGGTCAGCTCTTGGAAAAACAACAACATCGCCATTTATGACGGTTGTGACCACCATTTCATTCGCTATTTAGATAAAAACAATACATTGAAAGGCCCACAAGCCATCTTTCAAGACCACAATGGCGATGTCATTGTCATCAGTGAGGGCAACCACCAAGTGGTCAAGTATGATGGCAAAACGCTAATCGAAAAAGCCATTGTAATTCCTGAAGGCCAAATCAAAAGCCCCATCAGCGCCGTCAAAGAAGGCGAACATGAGGTGTTGATTTTCAGTTATGCAGAAAACAGCATACATAGATACGACATGCGCACTTGGAAAAGAAAAAACACCTTGCTGGAAACCAACAACACACACCTTAAAGGCATAGATTTAGGGCCAAATTATGGACCCGACGGCGGTTTGTATGTGCCAGGCTATGACTCAAACAACATCATTCGCCTTGACGAAAAAACTCATAACATCACACAGTGGGTGCCAAAAGAACTGGGCATCAACCGCCCCAGAACCATTTTATGGTATCAAAACAAAGCCTACGTCGCTGCCTGGGGTAATGCCAATATCTTTGAACTGA
>JAUIHY010000209.1 GCA_030432115.1 Gammaproteobacteria bacterium
GCGGGCATGGCCATGTGCGCCTATGAAAACCTGTCAGGTGGTATGGTGGCCATTCACCGGGGTTATAAAATATGACGACCAGCGACACTTTCAAAACATTGCCCAAACCAGCCACAGATATGATGAGTCGTGCATTGGCCAATGCCATCAAGTATGACCCAGATTCACAAAAAAAATTGAAGTCAATGGCCGGCAAAGTGGTTGACGTGGTGATCATGCCCTTAGCGCAACACCTGCCTTTGGCGATACATGAGGACCGCATTGAAGTGTTGAGCGAAGTGCCAGATGAAGTACACACCACCATCACAGGCAAACCCACGGCCTTATTCGCCATGAGTCAAAGCCAGCATATTCCTGGGCTGGACTCTGTCAGCATCAACGGTGATGCCACAGCCGGTCAGTTCATTGCAGATTTTTTAAAACAATTGAAACCCGATTGGGAAGAAGCGATTTGTGATGTATTTGGAGATGAAGCCGGTTACCGCATCTCAGAAACATTGAAAACTGCCAAGCAAATCGGCAGTAATTTTTTGGGTGCTTTTCTCAACAGCAGCAAAGAATATTTGTTACATGAAAACCAAGAACTGGTACGCCCCGATGAAATGGAACAATTTCTGGATGAGGTTGATGATTTGAAATCTGATGTGGCCCGCCTTGAGTACGCATTGGCGCAAAAACTGAATCCCAACACATGAAAATAATACGCATCTTCGTCATATTGCGCACTTTGGTGGCCTACCGTGTCACCAACATGCTGCCGATTAATTCCACATTCGGTTGGCACAAGCTAATCCACTTACTGGCACCATTTGCACCGCTTAGGCACAAGCACATGACCGAAGGCCAGAGGCTGCGTACGGCATTGGAAAAACTCGGCCCAATCTTTATCAAACTGGGTCAAACCTTATCGACCCGCCCAGACATGGTGCCCGTTGACATCGCTAAAGCATTAGAAAAGCTACAAGATGATGTACAGCCCATCAGCTGGCAAGCAGTCAAAGCCGTCATTGATGACCAATTGAATGGGCAGGCAAACCTCACCTTTCAATCGGTTGACGAAAACGCTTTGGCCTCTGCTTCAATTGCGCAGGTGCATGCTGCCACTTTACACAACGGCGATGAAGTCATCATCAAAGTTTTGCGACCTGGCATAGCGAAGAAAATCATCCGCGATGTCGCCTTGATGAAAAAACTGGCTGCCTTTGCTGACCGGTTTTTATCACCAGGCGTACAAGTTGATCATGTTGAAATCGTTGAAGAGTTTGAAAAAACCATCCACGATGAACTGGATTTACAACGTGAAGCGGCCAATGCTTCGGTGTTGCGGAAACATTTTAAGGATTCAAAAGACCTGTACATCCCGAAAATTTATTGGGACCATTGCAAAACCAAAGTCATGGTGCAAGAACGCATTCATGGCATCCCCATCCGTGATTTTGATGCGTTGAAAGCAGCGGGCATCAACTTCCCTGTACTGGCAGAAAAAGGCCTGAATATTTTTTACACACAAGTGTTTCGCGATAACTTTTTCCATGCCGACATGCACCCAGGCAACATCTTCATCAATCCAGAAAACCCTGAAGACCCCCAAATCATCTTATTGGATTTCGGCATTTGTGGCTCTTTACCGAAAGGGCACCGGGTTGATTTGGCCAACAACTTCATGGCCTTTTTCAAACAAGATTACCGCCGCATCGCAGAATTACACATTGAATCAGGCTGGGTACCTGAAGACACCAACTTAGAAGACTTGGAAGCAGCCACCCGCACCATTTGTGAACCCTACTTTGCCCGTCCGATTGAAGAAATTTCCTTTGGCGAAGTCATGCTGAAAACCTTCCAAATGGCCAAAAGATTCCAGCTGGTCATACAGCCTGAATTTATCTTGTTACAAAAAACCCTGCTTAATATCGAAGGTTTGGGCAGACAGCTGTACCCGCAATTGGACATATGGAAATCATCTGAACCGGTGTTGCGTGACATCATGAAAAACCACTATGGCTCACAAAACGCCATGGAAAAAATCAAACAAAACCTGCCCAAATGGATTGAACAATTGGCCGAAACACCCCAAATGCTCAACCAACTGCTGTCACAACAGGTCAAACCCCTGCCGCGCCACATGAAAATGGCACAGCAAAAAGCCAAGCAACAAGCACAAAAAATCAAACGCCAAAACCGCTATGCCCTGCTCTCAGCAGGTTCATTGATTTCAGGCTCCGTATTACTCGGTCAAAATGGCACTGCCAGTTTAATCGAAAACCTGCCCAACAGCAGCTTGCTTTTCTTTACCATATCAGCCATGTTAGCTTTTGCCTCACTCAAAAAGTAAACCCTATGAAGTTTATTGCCATCATGCTCTTGATTTTTGGATTCACTGTTTTGTGAATGTCTTGCGGCGCCATGGCCATGATGCCTCAAGGCGCAGGTTATGCAACGACTGAGCAATGGAAAGCATTTTTTGTAGCTTGGATTTTGATATTCTTTGGCATTTATTTGTTTCGCAAGGGGAGCAAAATCGAATAATCTTAAAGGTGATTTTCCGGCAACATCGACTGATGTAAGACGGCCATGATAATGATTTCATTATCATCAAATTGATAATAAACCATGTGGCTTTGTACGGGTAAACGATATATTTGAGGCCAATTCAGCAAACCAGATTGACCTAATTCAGGATTGATTTGTATCAATTCAAATGTATCCTTGAGCTTTTTTAGGTATTTTGCTGCTTGGGCATTCCCCCAGTTTACAGCACTGTATCGTTTAATCTCTTCGAGTTCATTAAAAGCTTGTTGCGTCAGCTTAAGTCGTCTCATTACTGATCCAAACCCTCAAGTAAGCTTTCCCAAGCACGATCACCATCGACCAATTGCCTTGACTTAACTTCACGTTCAGCATCAGCCATTCGTTGAGCAAACCAAGCTTCTTTCAATTTTTCAGTCGCTTGATAATCTTCAATTGACATCATCACAGCAACTGGACGACCATTTTTATCAATCTGCACAGGTGATTTTTGCACGTTCATTAAAAGCTCGCCAAAGCGTGTTTTGGCATGGTTGGCAGTTATATTTTTCATTTATTCGCTCAAATCGTTCGATTTAATCATTTTAAAGTCAGCAGTGGAATAAATCAATTTCCAAACACAAATTCTAACCAACACTTCCCTGCACCACGTTTTCTAAAATCAACACTTTTAATTCCCTGACTAATTGACTAACCTATGGTGTTTTCTAAAAAGAGGATACTTCAGTGAAATCAAAAGCACTTTCACTTGGCTTGAAAGCTGGATTGGTCATGACCGGTCTATTGACACAATTCAATGCCCTGGCCAAGGACCTGATGACGCCAGAAAAATTATGGCAAGTCAAACGCGTCAGCCCATTGGGTTTGAACACAAACAAAACCCACGTCATCTATCAAGTCACCACACCCAGTGTTGAAAACAATGACTTCAACAAAAAAGTTTATCAAGTTTCAATCAAGGATGGTCAAACTCAATTATTAGAAGGCTACCAAGGCCAGTTAATCAACGACAAGATTTCACCCGATGGCAGTAAAAAGCTATTCCATCAATCGGTGGCCATTGAAAAGGTCTTGGCCACAGACATCCATAATCAATTGGATCAGGCCAATGCCTATGTCTTCGATGACTTGAATTATCGCCATTGGGATACTTGGAATGACGGTTCTTTTAACCACGTCTTTTACCAAGATTTGGCCACTGAAGAAACATTCGACATCATGAAAGGCGAACCTTTTGCATCGCCACAATCACCTTTTGGCGGCCCTGAAGATTATATTTGGGGACCCAAAGGGGAAAACATTTATTATGTCAGTAAAAAATTACAAGGCGCTGCTTATGTGACCAGCACCAATACCGACATCTATCGCTACAACCTCGCCAGCAAAAAGACCAGCAATTTGACTGAAGGCAACCCAGGTTACGACAAAAGCCCAGCTTTTTCATCAAAGGGAAAACTGGCTTGGCTGCGCATGGATGAACCCGGTTATGAAGCCGACAAGAACGATGTGATGGTGATGTTTGGTAACAAAACAGTAAATTTAACCGCCCATTGGGATGAAACTGTATCCAGCTTTTTGTG
>JAUIHY010000017.1 GCA_030432115.1 Gammaproteobacteria bacterium
ACCATTCACTGGCACCGATTCACCACCACGATTTACATCCTCGCGTGCGATTTGGCGGTGATCAATGCCGCCAACCCTATGACGCCTCCCCCTTAAATATTTCTGCCATGAGCTTTGGCTCATTAAGTAAAAATGCCATCATGGCCTTGAATCAAGGAGCCCAAGCCGGAGGTTTTGCGCACAACACAGGAGAAGGCGGCATCAGCCCTTATCACCTGCAAGGCGGTGACTTGATCTTTCAATTTGGCACAGGTTATTTTGGTTGCCGTGACGAACAAGGAGATTTTTGTCCCAACCGATTCAAACAAAAAGCCGAATTGGATGTGGTGAAAATGATTGAAGTCAAATTGTCACAAGGTGCCAAACCCGGTCATGGCGGTATTTTGCCCGCTGTCAAATTAACCCAAGAAATTGCCGACATACGCCACGTCAGCCTGGGTAAAGATGTGATTTCGCCCGCTGCACACACGGCATTTTCCACTCCCACTGAAATGATGCATTTCATCCAACAATTGCGTGAGTTGTCTGGTGGCAAACCGATTGGTTTTAAACTGTGCATTGGCAAGAAAAGCGAATTCATCAGTCTCTGTAAAGCCATGATAGCCACTGGTATCAAGCCAGATTTCATCACAGTTGATGGCAGTGAGGGCGGCACAGGTGCGGCACCCATTGAACTCACCAACTCTGTTGGCACCCCCATTCGTGATGCCATTATTTTCGTCAATCAAACCTTAATAGGCATGGGCTTACGTGATGAGATTCGAGTGATTGCATCAGGCAAAGTGCTGTCGGCTTTCCACCTGTTGAAATTATTGGCCTTGGGCGCAGATGCGGTTAATGCGGCGCGCGCCATGATGTTTGCTTTGGGCTGTATTCAGTCACGATCTTGTAATACCGATCACTGCCCCACAGGCATCGCCACCCAAGATCCAGCCAGAGTCAAAGCTTTGGTGGTGCAAGACAAGGTCAAACGGGTGGCCAACTACCACCGCCAAATGATGAAGCATTTGGTTGAATTGTTAGGGGCCGCTGGATTGAGTTCATTGTCGCAATTGAAACCCGAACACATCATGCACCGCGTTCAAGGGGCCAACATCAAATCCTATGAACAGCTGTTTCCTTCCATTGAAGCAAGTTGTTTGTTGAACGACGACAGGCCAGCAGAATGGCAGGCCGATTGGGAAGCGGCTTCCGCTGAAAGCTGGTAAACAGATAAGCCCGCTACAAAAGGCAAGCATTTTAAGTTATGATGTTTGCCTTTGATAATTCCTGCTAACAATGACCCTGACCAAAAAAATCATCATATTCATGGTGGCCGGTGCTTTACTCGGCTTGATACTCAACCTCAGTGAACTGAATCAAAATGCTTTTGTTGACAGTTACCTAACGGGTGGATTGTTTCATGTGATTGGCCAATTGTTTATCAAGGCCCTGAAAATGATGGTGGTTCCACTGGTCTTTGTTTCCCTGTTTTGTGGCACCACTGCCCTCCGGGAACCTGCCATGCTGGGTTCTTTAGGTGGTCGCACATTGGCTTTTTATTTGTTCACCACAGCCATTGCCTTGGTGGTTGCACTGTCTTTTGCTCTGATGATTGGTGTGGGCGTCGGCTCAGAAATCCCAAGCACCATCGCCTATGAAGCCAAAGCAGACAAACCATTGATTGATGTGTTACTCAACATCATTCCCAGTAACCCTGTGATGGCCATGGCTGAGGGCAATATGCTGGCAGTGATTGTGTTCGCCATTTTATTAGGCTTGAGCGCAACGCAAGCGGGCACTGCAGGTCAAAAAGTCATTGAGTTTTTCAAAGCATTCAACGAAGTGGTGATGAAATTAGTGATGATGATCATGAACTTTGCCCCCTATGCTGTTTTTGCTATTTTGGCCAAAGTGTTTGCCCAGCTGGGCATTGATGCCATCCAAACATTGGCCGGATATTTCTTCACCGTTTTGGGTTTACTGATTTTTCACGCCTTGGTGGTCTACCCCATTCTACTCAAACTGTTTTCAGGTTTAAACCCGCTGACTTTTTTGAAAAAAATGGAAAGTGCTGTGTCGTTCGCCTTTGGCACTTCCAGCTCTAATGCAACCATACCAGTGACATTGCGAACAGTTGTGGAAAGGCTGGGTGTTAACAAGTCTGTGGCCTCTTTCACCATCCCTTTTGGTGCCACCATCAACATGGATGGTACCGCCATCATGCAAGGTGTTGCCACTGTATTTATTGCCCATGCCTATGGCGTTGATTTAACCACCACACAATTATTGACCGTTGTACTGATGGCGACCATGGCCTCTGTAGGCTCAGCCGGTGTGCCCAGTGCAGGTTTGGTGATGTTGCAAGGTGTTTTATTGCAAGTTGGACTACCTATTGAAGGCATTGGCATTATTCTCGGCATTGACCGTTTATTGGACATGACCCGAACTGCCGTAAACATCACAGGCGATGCTGCGGTCACTTGTATCGTAGCCAAATCACAAGGCCAACTCGATGAGGCCAAATTCAATGACCCGCATGCGGGTGAAATCAAACCCATCATTTAACATAATCCCACGACATTGACATGAGTCAATGAATGCTCGCCATACATCGTTATCATGTCTTTTTTTTACCGGAAAAAGACATGACTTACGATGTGGTGGTGATTGGCGCTGGGCCCGCTGGATTAAGCTTTGCACAAGCGCTGACGGACAGCGAACTGAAGGTACTGGTCATCGAACAAAATGATGAAGACACTGTTCAATCTCCTGAATACGATGGCAGAGAAATAGCCTTGACCCATGGCAGCCGCGCCATCATGAAATCTTTGGGTCAATGGGACGCCATCAAAGATGAACACAAGGGGTACATCAAAGCGGCCAAAGTCAGCAGCGGCAATGCACCGATGACTTTAGACTTTGACACCAGCGGCTCAGATTTGGAATGTTTGGGATTTATGGTTTCAAATCAACGCATTAAACAGGCTTGTTTTGATGTGGTTGAAAAAAGCGACCAGATAGATTTTTGTTTTGGTCAACAAGTAAAATCGGTTAAAACCAATGACCATTTGGCGCAAGTCACCTTGTCAGACGGCCAAACATTATCGACCCAATTGATTGTCGCCGCTGACAGCCGGTTTTCTCAAAGCCGCAGACAAATGGGCATCAACACCGACATGGTGGACTATGGGAGAACCTGTATCGTTTTTACCATGCACACAGAAAAACCGCACCTGGGCATTGCCCATGAAATGTTTGGTTATGACAAAACCGTGGCCATTTTACCCTTGGCCGACAAGCAGGTGTCTGTGGTCATCACCATTGGTAGTGATCAAGCGCAAGACGTTTTAGATACACCGGCCATGGCATTGGCTGCTGAAGTCTGTACCCGAGTCAACCACCAACTGGGTCATATGACCCTCAGCAGCGAACTGTTTTCTTACCCATTGGTGGCAACCATGGCCGGGCAATTCTATGCCCAACGCTATGCTTTGATTGGCGATGCCGCAGTGGGGATGCACCCAGTGACTGCACATGGCTTCAACTTGGGGCTGAGTGGTGCTTGGCATTTGGCACAACAAATTAAAAAAGCACACCAGTCGCAACAACCCTTTTATCACCCCAAAGTGCTTCGCGCCTACAACAGCCAACACAAACGAACCAGTGTTCCGCTATACATGGGCACCCATATTGTGGTTAAATTGTTCACCAAGAACCAATTGTGGGCCAAAGCCGCCAGACATGCCGTTCTCAATATCAGTAGACATGTGAAACCCATATCACAGTTGATAACCAAGCAACTGACCCAAGAGCATGCATAAAAAAGGCCTGTTGCGAGCAGGCCTCTTTCAAATGGTTGATTGCTACAGTTTACACTGTTAAAGCATCTTCCACATTCATGACTTTGCGACGGGCCAGGGCCAAATTGGCTTGTTTTTTGTCCAATACCAGGTAAATGAACAAGCCTTTTTGTTTCGCCATGGGACGAATGATGTGGTATTGGTCACCTAAAGTGATCAAAATGTCCTCCAACTCAGTTTTCAAACCCAATGAGTCCATCGTTTTCATTTTAGACTTCACCACTTCTGAGTTACCAGCAGCAGCCAGTTCCATATCAACACCAGAACCGTCTTCACCCAAAACCATACCAGAAGTACCATCAACCAATGAGCAACATTTTGCGCCATCAATGTCCATCAATTCTGCCAAACTTTCTTTAATGTTAGCCATACTTTATCTCCTAAATTTTTAATTAAATGATTCTATTTACTGTTATTTTTTAAACAGTGACAGTTCACTGCTTTGAAATCAACTGTGCTATTTGTTGGGTGAAATAGCGGGCATGACCGATATTTTCTTTTGGACCCGTAACGATGCACAGCACACATTTCTTATCCTTCAATTGAGCATTACATAAAAACATATTGCTCCCTCCTGTTTCGATGGTGGTGCTTTCCAGCGACTGCCCCATCATTTGTTGAGCGGCAGCATTGCTCAATGAAATCAGTGAGCTGGATACAGCGGCCACCTTCTCATCTTCAACCTTCAATCGGCTGTTGATGTGGCAATAGATGGGAAAACCATCAGCCGTGGTCAAAGAAATGATTTTTAAATCTGCAAATTTGCTTTGTACTTTTTCAAAAAAAGGTGTGAGTTCAGTCATTCTTGGGTTTCCTTGATGGCAATCAATGTGTTCATGATTAACATGGCGCTCGATTTATCACGAGCGTCAACGTGATAGATGGGAAGGTTCACTTCCATTTGTTCTGATAAGTCGCGTACTTTTTGGGTGAACTTATCGGTTTCTTTGCCTTCGGCATGGGTGATGCCTATAACGCAAGTGCTGTTTTGGTCCACTTTAAAATATTTCATCAAATAGGCCATGTCACTGAGTGAATCCTGGTCACCATTTTTGATCAATATGACCACCGCCCACAGGCCGTCATTAACAAAGTCCCAAACGAAATTAAATCTTTTTTGACCTGGGACGCCATACAGCCCGATGGACATATCATCACCCAAATTGATGTGACCATAGTCGATGCCAACGGTGGTGAATTGTTTTCCAATATCAACACTGGACTCCACGTCTGTGTTGACGGTGTCTATGCTGCTTAACTGGTTGATAATGGTGGTTTTCCCAGAACCCACACTGCCAATAAATGCGACTTTTTTATGCATATTTCCCCTTCAGTGCCTATGCACTTTTACCAAATAATTTTTGTTTTAATCGACTCAAGAAACCCGATGGCTTTTGGGCTTTTTTGGCCAAAGGCAGTACTTTATTTTCTTTAGAGGTACTGATGATACACGTAGCCGATAAACTCATGGCATTTAAAAAACTGATGATTTCTTGCTCATTGAACTCATGATTTTGCTTCAATGATTGGAATGATTCTGCTCGCCTCCACAACAAAGCACTCATGGTAATGAAACTGTTTTTGAATTTGACACAACCATAATCTGGCCACCGGGTTTGCTTAAAACGAACATGAGGTGCTTCAAACTCATTCAACAACAACTGCTCTGACTGCATCAAGCCCAAATTCCATAAAAAATGTGAAGCTTTGCTTTTAAACTTTAAAGAAGCATCATCTATCTCTTTCTTTGAATCTAGGTAACCAATATTGACTTCACATTGAAACAATTGATTTTGAACCATGGATGGGTTTAATGGCACATTGGACACAATGTCATCGGCTTGTTTATCGATGATGATTCGACAACCTGAAGGGCCTGTTAATTGCATTTTTATCAACACCTGAGAAGACATGTATCGATAAATGTGTTTAAGCAGTGAAGCCTTGTCTTTGGATATCGCCGTGGAATCTTTGTCTATGCTTTCGGTGAGGTTGCCTTCTGCCAATTGCTCAAACAATTTGCGCAAGTTCTTTGGGTTAATTTGGGTACCAATATTGACCCGTGTTCCTTGGTCCTTGATGAGCGCATAATACTCCGAACCATTTTGAAAAAAGTCCTGTGCGATAAAGATCTGGTGTTGACTGTCATCACTGTAAAACCAGTTGTAATCGTTTTCTTCTGCATAATCCGAGTGAAGAATATTAATTACCGATTTCAATAACGCCAAATCTCTTCCCTCTAGAGAACTTGATACCGTTAGTTGCATTTCATTCCGTCAAAAACGTAAATACCAACTCAGTAAATTGTTGAGCTGAGCATGTAAACCAGTGCGTGTGCACCACTGTTAATACACATTATTTTACAAAAAAGAAAATCGTTCAAGCATTATTTTATTCTTTGTGACGATCATCACAAAGTTTCTAAATAATTGAATTTAAGTGAGATATTCAGCCAATATCATTTCCTAGTAAGTCACTGTATAGTTTTTTAAATAAATCACCAAAGCCGCCATTACTCATAAAAACCACCACATCATTGTTCTTTACATTACTTTTAATCTGAAATAACAATTGTTGGTAACTGGGGAACAGTTGAATCCCCATATCTAACAATTGCTGCATTACCGATTGATCCCAATGGCTATTTACATCACTGAACATCAAGCACAGGTCCGCGTTCTTTAATGCTCCAGGTAAAGCCGCCGCATGCACACCCGCCCGCATAGAATTACTGCGCGGTTCCAAAACCACCACGATGCGCTGGCCTGGGTGGGCTTTTTGGGCACCTAAAATGGTCGTTTGTATGGCCGTTGGGTGGTGAGCAAAATCATCATAAATGGTAACTCCTTGTGCCACACCGATCAGCTCCATCCGTCTTTTGACATTTTGAAATCGAGACAAAGATTCCGCTGAATGTTTAAAATCCACACCTGCTTGTTGAGCCGCCAGCATGGCGGCCAATGCATTGAGTTGATTGTGTTCGCCCGGAATGTGCCAATCAATCGATGCCATAAGCTGATTGCCTTGCATCACATCAAAAGCGGTCACATGCTCGGCATCAGAACGCACCCAATAGTCTGCATTGGCATCTTTTCCGAAGGTCAGTACGGGTGTCCAACACCCCATCTCCAAAACGTCTTGAAGGTGTTGCTCATCATGATTTACGATCAAACACCCATCCTCTGGAATGGTTCTGATCAAATGGTGAAACTGTTTCTTTATCGCATGGATGTCTTCAAAAATGTCAGCATGATCAAACTCAAGGTTATTCAGAATCACCACATCACTTCGATAATGAACAAATTTTGAGCGTTTATCAAAAAAAGCCGAATCATATTCATCGGCCTCAATAACAAATACATCGCTGTCTGTGAGCCTCGCCGATTGTTCAAAATGTTGACACACGCCACCAATCAAAAAACCTGGGTTGATACCACTGTCCTCCAAAATCCAAGCCAACATTGAAGAAGTGGTGGTCTTGCCATGGGTGCCAGCCACTGAATACACCTTTTTATAACGCAAAACATGGTGATTCAACCACTCAGGGCCTGACATGTAATTGAGTTGACTTTTCAACATGGCCTCAATCACAGGCATGCCCCGGGTCATCACATTTCCGACCACCAGTTGATCGGGTTCTTCAGCCAGTTGATCGGCGCCATAACCCGAATAGATTTCAATATTAAGGTTTTCCAACTGGGTACTCATTGGCGGGTAAACATTTTGATCAGCACCACTGACTTGGTGATCCAGTTGACGCGCTATGGCTGCGATGCCACCCATAAAGGTTCCGCAAATTCCTAATATGTGTGTTTTGGGCATAATGGACATGACAAACAAAAGCAACAGTATAAGCCCTAGCCCTCGATTAACAACACACAATTTGCTTTAGTTTTTGTCAGCACATGCCTATAATGTTGCGATTGAAAACCAACCTTGAATTGAGCTTGTTAGTCCACTTATTGCGCTTTATTTGCCGCTTGACTGTGTTTATTTTGTGCCTGATTTTGGTGCTGCCGCTGGTGGTACTGGGCATCATAGCGGCCAAATTATCCGGCTCACCTCAATTGAATCAATGGATACTCATTCACTGGTCAAGACTGATACTGCATGTATGCGGCATCCGCCTGTTGATTAAGGGCCAGTTACCCAAGCACCCCATTTTCATAGTCGCCAACCACGTTTCATGGTTGGATATTCCCATCGTACACAGCCTTACATTGGCTGGCTTTGTTGGTAAACACGAAATTAAATATTGGCCTATATTGGGTTGGTTGGCCATGTTGGGTGACACTGTATTCATCCAAAGAGGCAACCAAAATTCCCGAAAACTGGTAATACAGAACTTGATCAAACGGCTTGAACAAGGCCGATCTGTGGCTGTATTCCCAGAAGGTCGGGTTACCGATGGCAGTCATTTGGGCCGGTTTCACCGCCAATTGCTCCATGCTGCAACACAAACCCAAACACCTGTGGTTCCATTGGCCATAAAATTCATTAAACAAGACGGCAGCCGCAATGCAGATGTTTGTTTCATTAACAACGAATGGTTCATCGTCCATGTTTGGCGAATTTTGACTTTGCCCAGTTCTCAAGTTGAGATTCACTGTGGACCCGCTTTGCTTGACGACACAGGCAGTGCCAGGGCTGTGGCAACACAAGCCCACCGGTTTGTAGAAAAAAAATTATTAGAAAATGATTATTTGCCAACCCAAGATTCGCCCTAAAAACCCACACGCTCAGTCTTTTTTGGCGTCAAGCAGCTGGCGATTAAGGCGATTGAACAAGTCACCGCGTTTTGTCAAAGCCTGTGAACCACTCAACATCAAAACGGCCCATGCCACCTTACAAGGCTTTCACTCAAAACAGGCAAACAGCCACAATTTGGTGGTACTGATTCATGGCTGGGAAGGCAGCGCCGACTCCACCTACATACAACTGTTAACCGACAGCCTGTTTCAAACTGGGCACGATGTATTCAGACTGAACATGCGTGATCACGGCGAATCCCATCAACTCAATGAAGCATTGTTTCACTCCTGCCGCATCGAAGAAATGGTGGCTGCTTTGGACTGGATCATCAACAACAATCCAAACAAGCAAGTCAGCCTGTGCGGCTTTTCTTTGGGTGGCAACTTTGCCCTGCGTATGGCTGCCAAAACACAGCACAAATTAAAAAAAGTGTTTGCGATTTCACCACCCATCAATCCCAAACACTCCATGCAAGCCATTCAAGACCTGACCAGTTATCAAAAATATTTTTTACGTAAGTGGCGCCGTTCATTAACCATCAAACAGCAACACTTTCCCCATTTATTTGAGGGCCATCATTGGCAAAACGAACAGTCTTTGGCCCAGTTAACCGCACAATTTGTCGACAAACACACTGAATTCACCCATGTAGATGACTATTTTGATGCCTACACCATCAGCCCCAATGTCATCCAAAACCTGAATACCCAAGCACAAATCATCACTTCCTGGGATGACCCCGTGATTCCTATCCGAGATTTGAGTACAATAGACCGTTTGCCACAGGTGAAATGCATCACCACACCACACGGTGGTCATTGTGGCTTTGTCCAAGGCTTTTCCATGCGCTCTTGGGTAGAACAACACATTGTTAAAGAGATCAATAATGAGTCAACTTGAACACTATAAGGAACTGCATCAAAAAGGACAGTTCAACGAAGCCATTGAAGGCTATAAGTCATTGCTTAACACCGAAAAAAACAACGACGACATCCACTTTTCTTTGGCTTTGGCCTTGGCCAAAATAGATCAGTTAAACAACGCTTTAGAACACACCAATGCAGCCATTGGTTTGGTTCCTCACTCTGAGCGCTACCACCAATTCAAAGGCCAAATATTGATGGGCTTAGGCGAATTAGACCAAGCCGCCAAATCGTTTCAAAATTCCATCAAAGAAAACCCCAACATGTTTTTCTCCTATTTGGCATTGGGCGACATTTACACCATCAAACAACAACCAGAAAAGGCCAAAAAACAATTCGAATTGGCACTCAAGGTTCATGAATCTGGCTTGCCTGCAGTGATCAAATTGGCCCGATTAGAAATGATGAAAGGCCATTGTGAACTGGCCTTCAGCCAACTCCAAGAGGCTGCTTTGCAATACCCTGAAGAACTGGAATTAACGCTTCAAATGGGTGTGAGCAAAATTGAATCAGGCGAACATGCTTTGGCAGAAATGTATTTTCGACAAGTCATTAAAGCAGCACCTGAACACATGATTGCCCATGCCTATCTGGCCATCAGTCTTGCACCAACTGATCAGCAGCAAGCTGCACAAATCGTCACCGCGCTCACAGAAAGGCAAGTCAAAGCACCCGAAGTCATGGTGGCCATGGGATTGCTCTACCATTACACCAACAGACACCGTCAAGCATTGGCGTTTTTAGAGCCCACTGCCTCTTCGGGCTTGGCCATGCCCAGCTGGGTCATGGCATACGCCAAATCGCTGACCATGTTAGGTGAAGCCGATGAAGCCATTGTGGTTTTGAAAAAGCAACTGGAACAAGGTAACAACCCCCATGTGATGTTGCTGCTGGGACAAGTATTTCAACAAAATGGCAACCATGCAAAAGCCGCCTATACCTTAAAAGGCATCCCCAAAACATCACCGCTGCATGCCCAGGCTCAGGTTAAATTATCTGAAGTTTTGTATCACAAAGGTGAATATGAAAACAGCTTGAAAGTGGCAGGTCATTTATTGAAAAAAGACCCGCAACACCCAGCCGCTATGAAATTGGCTTTGAACGACTTGGCCAAACTCAACAGGAATGAGCAAGCATTGACGCTATTAGAGCAAATTAATGCCAAGAAACACAGCAACGACTTCAATCAACTGATGTCTTTTTATGCCGGATTGCTGCATGATGCCGTCGGACAATACGAGCAAGCTTGGCCTCATTTTCAAAAAGTAGATCGCCCCGAAAAGGCAGCCATTGAACTATTGAATGAAGACCAGGAAAAAACCATTGCTTCTTGGCCATCAGAATCTGTGACCTCAGATGTGGTGTTCTTATTTGCTGATGCCGCCACTGGGCAGCATGAATTTGTCAACTGGCTATTGAATAACCAAAACACCGTATTGTTGGATCGCTTCTCAGAAGCCAGGGGTGATGTTTTCGACAACATCAAAACCTTTGAAGAGTTAGAAAAGCTGGATGAAACGCAAGTTCATTTGTTGCGCAAAAAATACCTGAAACGCAACCGCACCATGGTCAAATCAGAAGCTGTGAAAATCATTGATTGTTTGCCATTTTCTATGGCACATGCTGCCATTGCCAAGAAAATATTTCCTGGCATCAAAGTGGTATTGCTGTCACGTAATTTTGCTGATTACCGCTTACACAACCAGATTTTTGGCACCGACCAAGTGCATTTTTCTCAATTCACCAAAGTGGTCAATCAGATGATAGCCATGGGCATAGACCTGACGGTGGTTGACATTGATGAGTGGCAAGCCAATGAAGCTGATGTGTTGACTCAGATGCAGACCATTTTTGGCGAGCAATCCCAGGCTTATCAACACAAATCTCGCTCCAGCTTGGAACAATTCATGATGCCTCACATGCATTGGAAGCATTACAAAGAAATGATGAATTAATGACTGAAGCGCTGCAATGGTTGGGCTTGGCCTTGATTCAAGGCTTGACTGAATACTTGCCCATTTCTTCTTCTGCACATTTGATTTTGCTGTCTTATTTTTCGGGATGGCAATATCAGGGTTTGGTGGTTGATATTGCAGCCCATTTTGGAACATTGCTGGCTGTCTTGTTGTATTACAGAAAGCAAGTCGGCGACATATTACTGGGCCGTGATTCAACCCTATTCTTTTACTTGCTGGTCTCAGCGTTGCCTTTGGGTGTGGCTGGTTTGTTGGTGGCTGACGTTTTGGACAGCCATTTACGGGCTCCTTGGGTCATAGCCCTGGCTTCTGCTGTTTTTGGCGTATTGTTGTTTTGGTCACAAAAGAAAAGCCGTGATGTGGAGCTGAATTGGCGCATTGTGATTATGATGTCATTGGCTCAAGTATTGGCCTTGATTCCCGGTGCATCACGATCAGGCATCACCATGACCGCAGGCATGTGGGCGGGGTTGAATAAAGCAAAAGCGGCTTCGTTTTCTTTTTTGATGGCCATTCCCGCCATTTTAATGAGCACCGCATATGCTTTGTTTAAGTGGATTCAAGATCCAACCGCTCACGACACCAGCATGATGCTAAGTGTGATGTTAATGAGTTTTGTTGCTGCTTATGTATGCATACATTTCTTTATGAAACTGATCGAAAAAATAGACTTCGTGTGGTTCATGCATTACCGCTTGCTACTGGCACTATTGATACTTTTGACTTTGATATGACTGGAAAAGAACTGACATTCGACACCCGATATGGACAATTGGCTGGCCTGCAATGGGGCACAGGCAATGACAAAAAGGTTGTTGCATTCCACGGTTGGTTAGACAATGCCGCCAGCTTTGCTCATGTGGCGCCTTTCCTGGCGGAAGCTGGTTTTGAGGTCAATGCCATTGATTTTCCAGGACATGGCCACTCCGACCATAAAGCACCTGGGCATAATTATGGCTTTATTGACTATGTTATTGATATTCAATCCGTCATGGCGCACTTCGATGAACCTGTGATTTTTGTTTGTCACTCCATGGGCGCAGCGATTGGTCAAATGTATGCATCGGCCTATCCAGAACAGGTCAGTCATTTGATTTTGATAGAAAACACAGGCCCCATACCCGCCTATGTCTCAGGCACAGCAGCCAAATCTTTACGTGAAGCATTGGATGTTTGGGACAAACACACTTTAGAACACAAAAGGTGCTATCAAAAAGTGGACGATGCCATCAAAGCGCGACAACAAGTCACACCGATGGACACCGACATCATCCACCCATTGGTGCGTCGTGGCCTGAAAAAAACTGCAGCGGGCTTCCATTGGCGTACCGATAAACGGTTAAAGCTGCGCAGCTTTTTCAGAATGTCAGAAGCTCAAGTCCAAGATTTTCTCCAAGCCACCAAAATACCTTGTCAGTTGATTATCGCGGAACCCCGAACCTATGCTTTGGATTATGCTGCTGTTGACGACCGCATCAAGGCATTGGACCCTGATGCGCTGGTAAAACTGTCAGGTTGTCATCATTTACACATGACACAAGCCAGAACCGTGGCCACCGAAGTCTTGTCATTTTTGAATCAAAACACAGCTCACACAGAAGCTTCAGATAAGGCAACTGATTCAGCACCCAAGCATGCTATTAATAATGAAGTTAAGGCTGAAATTGATACTAAAGTGCGTCCTCGCCCGTTTCACCCGTTCGAATCCTGATCACCTGCTCCAAAGCACTGATGAAGATTTTGCCGTCACCCACTTTGCCGTTGCTGGCGGTAGTTATTAGGGTATCAACGATGCGGTCCACTTGGTCATCATTGGCTGCAATCTCAATTTTCAATTTCGGTAAAAAATCAACCACATATTCAGCACCTCGATAAAGTTCGGTGTGCCCCTTTTGTCGGCCAAATCCTTTCACTTCCGTGACGGTGATGCCACGCACACCCACCTGCTCCAAAGCGTCTCTGACGTCATCCAGCTTAAAAGGTTTGATGATGGCTGTTATCATTTTCATGTCACCACTCCAACGCTTCGCCATTGGTGTGCCAAAAGCCACCGGTATTATTCAAGTCCAATTGTTCAATCAATTGCACCATGCCTTGAGCAGATTCCTGAGTATCAATCAAGCCATTTTGCGCCGTCATATCGGTTCTCACATAACCTGGATGCAACAAACCCACGGCGATGCCTCGTGGCTTTAAATCCACCGACAAAGATTTACCGGCCATGTTAACCGCAGCCTTACTCATGCGGTAACCGTATTGACCACCCGAATCATTATCGGCTACAGAACCCATGCGACTGGTTACAATGGCCACTTTACCACCGGCAGACATCAGCGGTAACAAAGTTTCCGTCACCTGCAAGGGTGCCACGGCATTGATGGCAAACTGCCATTTGACACTATCATAATCAATGTCACCCAGCTGGTTACCTTCCAATACACCGGCATTATTAAGCAGCACATCTATCTTTCTTTCTGCCAACTTGGTTTTCAGCACTTGCAAATCTTCGGCTTTGCTGACATCACACGATGAGAAAACCTCGACACCCAAGGCATCTAATTCTGCACTGCTTTGACGGCAAACGGCCAACACTTGGTACCCTTTTGTTTTGAACTGACGGCTCAATGCCAAACCAATGCCGCGATTGGCACCTGTGATTAAAATTGTTTTCATTTGATGTTAAAATGGTCACTGAAAAGACTGATTATAAACCATTCTGTTCAACATGATTCAGTCACACCACTTACAACAACCACTTTAAGGAACACCATGGGCAATATTTTATGGCTGGCGTCATACCCAAAATCAGGCAACACTTGGCTGCGTATTTTCATTGAAAACTATTTGGCCAACCAACCGCAAGCCATCGACATCAATCAAATCCACCAAAGCTCTATTGATGAAGTCAAAAGTTTTCGATACCAACCCTATGTGGGTGGCGGGCAAAAAACCACCGACTTGGCCACGGAAGACCTGTGCGCCATCAGGCCCTTGGTTCATGCCGATATCGCTGCCCAAGCCCAAGGCACCGTATTTGTCAAAAGCCACAATTTTCAAGGTGAATACAAAGGCTATCCTTTGCACAATTGGCAAGTCTCCTCTGGGTCCATTTATGTGGTCAGGAACCCCTTGGATGTGGTGATTTCCATGGCCAATTATTTTGATCAAAGCATCGAAGAAGCGATCGAATATTTAGCAGAAGACATGACGGGCACTCCCAATGAACCAGAAAATGTTCCCCAA
This sequence comes from Gammaproteobacteria bacterium, assembly GCA_030432115.1. Classification (GTDB taxonomy): domain Bacteria; phylum Pseudomonadota; class Gammaproteobacteria; order Xanthomonadales; family Marinicellaceae; genus Marinicella. The sequence goes on from JAUIHY010000017.1 coordinate 14,737, forward strand.
GTCATCACTTCTTGGTCCATGCATGTGAAAAGTTGGACTGAGAATGAGAATGAACGCAATAAATTGGTCCTGCGATATGAAGACATGCTGGACAATCCACGCAAAGCATTCAGAAGAGTGGAATCCTTATTGGGTATGAAGCGCAACCCAACGCGTTTGATGCGCGCGATTAAACACGCCTCATTCAATCAAATGAAAGCCCAAGAAGAGAACAAAGGCTTTGTTGAAAAACATGAAAACGCCCAATCGTTTTTCCGCAAAGGCCGAAAAAACCAGTGGCAAGATGTATTAAGCCCTGAACAAGTAAGTCGGATAGTCGAGCGTCACAGGGAACAAATGGAACGCTTTAAATACATACCTAAGGGGTATTGAGCAGCAAGAAAACATCCTTGTATTGAATGCTGCAACTTAAGTATCAATCAAACAATTTGTCTTTGACCTTTTGAATGTCTGTATGGCGGATGTCTTTGCCTTTGACCAAATAAATGGTGTATTCACAAATGTTTTTGGCATGATCACCAATCCGCTCCAAGGCTTTGGCACCATGAGACAAATGCAACAATGACTTGATGGCTTGAGGTGTTTTCACCATTTGGCTGATGATGTGGTCATTCAACTCCCTAAAATGGGCATTGATTACCTCATCTTTTTCCACCAATTCAACAGCTTGATCGGCATCTAACCTCGCCAATGCATTAAGCGAAGCGGATAAGACACCCAGAACCTTTTGTCCCAAATGATCTATTTCAACATAGAATGGACTTTGGTAATCCAATTGAATCAAATCTTTGGCCACATAAGCCACTTTTTCCGCTTGGTCGCCAATGCGCTCTAAATCCGTGATGCTTTTCATCACAGCAATGATCAAACGCAAATCGCTTGCCGCTGGTTGTCGTTTCGCAATGATGCGAGTACATTCCCCGTCCAATTTAATTTCCATCTCATCAATGACATCACCTTTGGCCAAAACATCATTGGCCAATTCAAACGACTTGTCTTTCAAGCTCAGCATCGCTTTGCGCAACTGATTTTCAACCATACCGCCCATTTTTAATAAGTGGTTGCGCACATCTTCTAATTCGTTGTTGTATTCCTTAGATGTGTGTTGATCAAATTCTAAATGTTCCATAGCCTTATCCAAATCGACCTGTGATGTATTTTTCTGTTAACTCATGTCTTGGGTTGGTGAAAATTTGATTCGTATCACCCACCTCAATCAATCGTCCCATATGAAAATAAGCTGTTCTTTGCGATACCCTGGCCGCTTGCTGCATCGAGTGTGTCACAATCACAATGGTGTAATTTTCTTTTAATTCATTGATTAATTCTTCAATTTTTGCCGTCGCAATCGGATCCAATGCCGAAGCCGGTTCATCCATCAAAATCACTTCTGGTTGCACCGCAATGGTTCTGGCGATACAAAGTCTTTGTTGCTGACCACCAGACAAACCCGTTCCGGGGCCATGCAATCGGTCTTTCACCTCATCAAACAAACCCGCTTTGATCAAAGCATCTTCAACCAAATCATCCAACTCTGCCTTGTTTTTGGTCAAGCCATGAATTCTTGGACCATAGGCCACATTGTCATAAATCGACTTTGGAAAAGGGTTCGGTTTTTGGAAAACCATCCCAACCCGGGCCCTTAACAACACAGGATCTTGCTTTTTTGCATATATATCTTGACCATCCAAGTGTATCTGCCCATCTATGCGACAGATATCAATGGTATCATTCATTCGGTTCAAACAGCGTAAAAATGTTGACTTTCCGCAACCTGAGGGTCCAATCAATGCAATAACCTCATTTCGGCCCACGTCCAAATTAACATCAAAAATTGCCTGGTTGTTGGCATAATATACATTCACATCACGGGTACTGAACTTGGCATCTTTACATTGATACTCACCCACGGTTTCTGAGTAGGTCACATCCAAAATACCTGAATCGTCGGGGCCATTTTGTTTAATTTCTTGTGTCATATCGATACCTAAATTTAATTCTGCTACGCGTTCATTCATCATTGAAATCACCATTTTTTCTCAAATTTCTTTCTCAACTTGATGGCAATGGCATTCATCGATATCAAGAAGACCAGCAAGACCAAAATGGCCGCTGATGTTTTTTCTAAAAACCCGCGTTCAGGCGCATCTGCCCACAGGAACACTTGAATAGGCAACACCGTTGAAGGGTCACCTATGGACTGCGGTATGTCAACAATAAACGCCACCATACCAATCATTAACAAGGGAGCCGTTTCACCCAAAGCTTGGGCCATGCCAATGATGGTACCCGTCAAGATCCCTGGCAACGCCGCAGGCAGCACATGATGAAACACCGTTTGCATTTTTGATGCACCCAGTCCCAAAGCCGCTTCTCGTAATGAAGGAGGCACTGCTTTAATGGCCGAACGTGAAGCAATGATGATGGTAGGTAATGTCATCAGAGACAAAACAATACCTCCAATCAAAGGTGCCGAACGTGGCATACTGAAAAAATTAATAAACACTGCCAGTCCCAACAAACCAAAAACAATAGAAGGCACTGCCGCCAAGTTGTTGATGTTGATCTCAATAAAATCAATAAAGCGGTTTTTCGGTGCGAACTCTTCCAAGTATATAGCCGCTGCCACTGCCACAGGGAATGAAAGCGCTAAAGTGACCAGTAATGTATAAAATGAACCCAAAATAGCCCCTTTGATACCAGCCAATTCTGGTTCACGTGAATCGCCTGCTGAAAAGAACAACCAGTTGAATGCGGTACTGATTTCTCCAGATGCCTCCATAGATTCTATCCAAGACAGTTTCAAATCTTTCACACGGCGATCAGATTCCGGCAAACTTCGGTCAATGGCATTTTTAATCACGGCATCCACATCATCGTCTGCTATGAAATCGACTGTGATGCTTTGACCAATCAACGCAGGATCTGCCAAAACCAAATCACGCAATTGGTATTCAGCACCAATACTCACCAAACTATAGAGCTGCTTTTTGTCATTGCGCTTTGTCACCCCGTCAAAACGCGCGCGCAAAGCTTCTCGAATGGGCTGTCTGAAGTCGGCTGCCATGATATCTTCAATGGAGCTTTCCTGATTTAGCTCCAAATCTTCGGCATCCAATGTCACGGTCAGGGTCAGCTGCGTTTGAGTGAACGCCGGTATCGCCTTGGTAATCACATCAGTCAATAGCACCAGTAAAAACATAAAGGCAATGGCGATTGATACAATGCCCGCCGACTTAAAGATTTTTTCTTTCAGGTAGCGCTTTTTCAAGCCACTTTTGACTATAGCTGTGTTTTTCATCGCATCACTCATATTGTTCTCTGTACTTTCTCACCACATACAAGGCAATCATGTTAAGGACCAAAGTGGTCACAAACAGCATCAAACCCAAGGCAAATGCCGCCAATGTTTTGGCACTGTCAAACTCTTGGTCACCGGTTAACAAGGTCACTATTTGCACCGTCACGGTGGTCACAGCTTCCAATGGGTTGACCGTTAAATTGGCCGCCAGACCTGCCGCCATCACCACGATCATGGTCTCACCAATGGCTCGCGATGCGGCCAATAGCACACCACCAACGATGCCTGGCAAAGCCGCCGGAATCAACACTTTGATGATGGTTTCAGATCGTGTGGCACCCAAGCCCAACGATCCTTCCCGAAGGCTTTGTGGCACGGCTGACATGACATCATCGGCCAATGAGGAAACAAATGGAATGATCATGATACCCATCACCAAGCCAGCAGCCAAAGCACTTTCAGACGCCACGGACAAACCCAAACTTTCCCCAAAGTCACGAATGAAAGGAGCCACTGTCAAGGCTGCAAAAAAGCCATAAACCACCGTCGGAATGCCTGCCAAAATCTCCAACACTGGTTTGGCCACGGCGCGAACAGAACGGTTGGCATATTCTGATAAATATATGGCAGACATCAATCCCAGTGGCACAGACACCAACAAAGCGATGAATGATATTAACATGGTGCCGACAAACAAAGGTATGGCTCCAAAGGAGGCCGATGAACCCACTTGATCAGCACGAATCGCTGTTTGGGGCGACCATTCGGTTCCAAACATGAAATCCACCACAGGAATGTCACCAAAAAATCGCATCGATTCAAAAAACACCGAAAACACAATGCCCACCGTGGTCATGATGGCAATGGAGGCCGCAGCAAGCAGCAACCATTCGATGGTTTTTTCAAACAAGTACCGGGCGCGGGTGGCTGTGTTTATTTTTTTCAACGACCACAAACCTAACAACACTGACAAAGCCAATACCACGGCTGTTTTGGCCCATTGGGTGGTTTTAACTATCCTTTGATAGTGCCCATGAATGATTTGTTTTTCATCACTCAATGCCGCAATTTGGCTTTCCGTGCTGGCATTTTTGATGTCATTCAAAAACAAATCCAAGTCATCGCCACTGGGCAGTTGGGCGCTGCTTATTTCTTGGCTGATTTGGTGATTGATCCAGGGTGTTTCTGCCACCTCTAACACCAAAAGCAGAATCAAAGCAGGAATCAAAGCCGCCAAGCCCGCCACATATCCAAAGTATTTGGGCAAGGTGTTGATTCTGGCTTTGTTGCTTTGCTTTTTATATTGTAAATGGATTTTTTGCCTACCAATAAAAAATCCAAATGCAGCCAATATGGCCAATAACAATAACAGGGCGCTGATGCTCATTTCATGTGTTCCATAAATTAGAATAACCCCGTCAATTAATTGACGGGGCTCTGTCATTAAACAATGCTAATTTGACAAATCAATGAATTCAAAATGACATTGGGTTCAATTCTTTGCTGTCTTTAACCACTTGATTGAATTTATCTTCATCCAAAGGAATCAGGCCTTTGTCAGTCAAATAGCCTTCATCACCCATGGCTTTTTTGCTGGTGAATTCTTTTAAAAACTCAGCCATACCTGGAATTTGAGATACATGTGCTTTTTTCACGTAAAAATACAAAGGACGTGAAACAGGATATTCACCCGAAGCAATTGATTCAAATTCTGGCTCTGCAGCATCTACAGTCGCCGCTTTTACCAAATCCGCATTTTGATCCAAAAATGAAAAGCCAAAGATACCCAAAGCATTGGGGTTCTTTTGTAACTTTTGAATGATTAAATTATCGTTCTCACCGGCTTCAATATATGCACCGTCTTCACGAATGGTGTGACACAAAGATTTGTAGGCTGATTTATCTGATTTTTTCAAATCTTTGATCCAATCAAACTTCTTACAACCACCTTCCATCGCCAATTCAACAAAAGCATCACGTGTTCCTGAAGTGGGAGGAGGCCCCAATACTTCAATTTTGATGGCTGGCAATGATGGATTGATTTCATTCCACATGGTATAAGGATTGGCTTTTAATTCACCGTCTTTTTCAGCTGGAATTTGTTTGGCCAATGCCAAGAAAATGTCTTTTCTGGTCAAAGCAAAATCATGAGACTTGATGTCATTTGCCATCACAATGCCATCAAAACCAATCAACACTTCAACCACATCTTTAACACCATTTTCATGACACATGGTCAATTCAGTCTCTTTGATGCGTCGAGAAGCATTGGTGATGTCTGGTGAATCCACACCCACACCTTTACAGAACAGTTTCATGCCACCGCCCGTTCCAGTTGACTCAATCTTAGGTGTTTTGAAGGTGGTGGACTTGCCAAAACGCTCAGCCACTACTGTAGAAAAAGGATATACAGTAGATGAACCCACTATGCTGATGTAATCTCGACCAGCAGCCCATACACTGCCCGCTGATAATAAAGCCAATGCGGCTGTTAATTTGAATTTTTTCATACCATAAACTCATTAAAAGATGAGCGCATTGTATGAAGCCAATGTGACACTCTTGTTACATATGTGACACAAATGTCAAAAAAATGTCACTGGATCAGCCTTCAGTCAGTCGTCCGAATATACCACCTTTGTTTGTGGCCTTGCCTTTTACCAGCTCAGCATCAGCTTTGTGTATCAACTCCTCTGCATTTAATTCATCACCCAGTTGACTGACATAAATACCTATGGTGGTTCGTATATTTTGAATGCGGTGGTCCAACCTGACCCTGGGCTGCTGACTGGCCAAATGCAGATAATGAACCCTTTTTTGAGCCGTGTCTTTGTCGTCCAGCAAGCAGGCCAGGCAGAACTCATCTCCGCCATATCGCCCCAGTAAATCATGCGGCCTCAACAATCGACTCATGTCTTCTGCCACCTGCTTTAGCACCCTGTTCCCTTCCACATGGCCCAAACTGTCATTGATGCGCTTGAAATCATCCACATCCAACATCATCACCAGGACTGATTGCTTTTTGATGTTGGCACGGGCCTTTAAATCTTCCAGCTGCTGAATAAAGGCATTGAGTCGCAGCGTTTGGGTCAATTGATCCATGGTGGCTTGATCATGGTGAATGCGGTGCTTGTGCGCCAAAATCATGGTCACCACCAAAGAAAGCAACAACAAAGCCCAAGGCCCCAACAAGTGGCTGGATTTGTCATTGACTACTTGGAAATAATCCAACCAAATATCAGCACTACCAAACACAATGTACACCATCAAAACCCAAACCATCAGTTTGGCATAAGGCTTTTCTTCTGTGATGGCCTGACGAAAAATCCAAAAAATACTGATAATAGATGGTATAGTCATCAACTCCACCAGTTCCAATGGAAGATACGCCATTCCAGGCTCTGGCAAAAACATCACCACAGGAATACACAACAAGGTCAACACAATGATGGTTTTTAACACCCAGGGTAATTTTTGATTAAAAAATTGAGTGATGAAAATCGGAAATATGGCAAAAATACCAAAAAATAAAACCACATTCATCTTGAACTTAAAATTCAATGAACATGCACTTTCCGCAGCAAAACCACTGTATGTCCATATATAGGCCACCCACAACAGCGAAAACACACCAAAACTTAAACTGTCCAATAAGCGGCGGTTGAAAGCAAAATGGATCAAATGAATCAAGCCCACCATCAACAATGCCATCATAATGCCTAAACTGATACTGTTGTTTTCATAAAGGTGTTTCAGCGCCTCCTGTTGCAACACCACTTGAGGTTCACTGTTGGCAAAACCACCTGGCCGTGCATCATTATATACCCATATCAAAATGTCATTGACACCCTCTGGGTTCAATACATGGGCAGGAATGGAGTAATTTCTTGGGTACAGCACAGCTTTAGCGAACGCGGGTGGAAATTCCCCCATTTCACCAATCAAGTGACCATTGATGAACACCTTGTCTGCATCCCTGATTTGGTTCGCAAAAAAAGCCAAAGAATGATTTTTTTCAAGCAACTGAAATTGATTTTTAAATACAGCAAAACCATCATAACTGGGCATCACAACTTCCCAGGGAGATGGCAATTGAATTTCATGGCAAGTCAATCCTGCAGTGGAAGATAAATATTGCTCAGCTGGACAAACTTGCCAAGCCTGCAAAAACTCAACGACCTGTTTCGGAGCTGCATTCGCAACACCCAACAAAAGGAATAAAACCCAACAAATCCACTTGTTCATCTCACCATCATATACCCATTGCAGTCACTTTCAAAATCATAGCATATTCACTTCGGAAATTTGGCATATGGGAATTGTATCTTAAATGTTGCACCCGCTCCCTTCTTACTCTCAATATCAAAACTGGCATTGTGATTCAAACAGATGTGTTTCACTATGGCCAAGCCAAGACCTGTACTTTGGATGTTTTTAGATCGAGAATTGTCAACTCGGTAAAAACGTTCGGTCAAATGCGGAATGTGCTTGCTGTCAATACCCTCTCCATCATCAACAATCCATAAATTGGCCCTTAATTCATCGTCCCTGAACCACCTAAGGTGAACACTAGAGCCCGGCGGCGTGTGTATCACCGCATTGCGCAACA
>JAUIHY010000210.1 GCA_030432115.1 Gammaproteobacteria bacterium
CATCAGTCGGTCTTTTATGAGTTTTGTCTGATTGCACCGCTTGGGGCGTTGCAACTCAACCCAAAACATATTACGGACGGTCGACTGATTTCCCTTCTTTCAACCTTCGGCTGAAAATCGGCTGCATCAGTCGGTCTTTTATGAGTTTTGTCTGATTGCACCGCTTGGCTTGGTGGTCAGTGGCCTCTGTTTAAAACAAATCGGGTTAATTGCTTGAGTTTGTCTGTAGTCAGATTGGAGTTGTTCAGGTGTTCAAAGCAAGCATGAATGTGCGCTTCAGCCGCTTGTTTAGCACCGGTTAATCCCATCAAATTGGGGTAGGTTGATTTATTCAAAGCTTCATCCGAACCTGCAGGCTTTCCTAAAGTTTCTGTGTCTGCGGTGACATCCAATATGTCATCCACAATCTGAAAAGCCATGCCAAAATGTTCGGCAAATTGATGCAGTTCATCGGCCGCTTTTCCATTGTGTGACATGGCACAAACCATATCTACACAGGCAGTGAGTAAGGCACCTGTTTTGGCGGCATGGATTTTTTGTAATTGGGGTAATGTTGCGGTTTTGTTCTCGGCTTCTAAATCCAAAGATTGTCCACCCGCCATGCCAATTAAGCCACAGGCCTTGGCCATGATTTGAATCATTTTCACGATTTGATGGGCATCGGTGGGTGTTTGTGACAACACTTCAAAAGCCATGGCTTGCAGCGCATCACCTGCCAAAATGGCGGTGGCTTCATCAAATGCTATATGACAAGTGGCCCTCCCACGCCGTAAATCATCATCATCCATGCAAGGTAAATCGTCGTGGATCAAAGAGTAGGCATGTATCATTTCAATGGCAGCGGCAACATGATTGGCTTGGTTTTGGGAGATGTTGATGGCGTCGGCAGTGGCATACACCAATAATGGCCTGACGCGTTTGCCCCCAGCCAGCAATGAATAAGCAACGGCTTGTTTCAATCTGCTGTCTTCAATGGCTGCTTGATTGAGTTGTTGTGCTAAAAAAGGGTTGAATCGTTCCAGTTCAGCAGCAAAATAGTCAGTCACTTTCACTGTTCTGATCCATCAGTTGTTGGATTTTTGTTTCAGCATCTTCGATGATTTTCTGACATGAACGGGTTAATTTGACACCTTGCTCATACAGCTTCAATGATTGTTCCAAGCCCACATCTTCTTGTTCCATCTGCTCGATGATGTGGTTCAGCTCTTGTAATTGTTTTTCAAATGTATTGGATTGACTCATGGCGGGTATTTTACAGAATTTGAATCGGCTTCTGCCATGAATATTGACAATTGTTTTGATCCATTAACTGTGTCAATGATTCGCTACACCAAGAACCCACTGCCAACAGCTGTTCACCATGGTAGATAAAAGGCGTGATGTTTTTGTCCCAAGGGGGTGTTTGTGCTTCTTGAAACAGTTTTTTGACGGTTTTATGGTGGGCATGTTGGGCTAATTTTAACCGTGTTCCAGTCACTTGGTACTTGATCTGCAAACATGAGATGTCCATGGGTTCAGAAAAAAGAAGCTGGCCACCACAGGGCAATGACATGCATGGTTGGAAAGGCAAAACAGTGTCTTTGGTTTGAGGTGCCTGATGTAATAAAAAAAACTGATGATGCCAATAGATCAATCGCATCGTGGACCAGTTTAATTCTGGGTGTTTGTGTTGGGCAGCTTGTTTACAGCTGGTCATGAAGTTTTCTAATTGATGGATGCCAGGAGGATAAACGCCTTTTTTTTGCAGCCAATGGTGCAGGTAAGTGGCATCGATGTCATTAATTAACGGCAATGGGTTGTCCTCAGGCATCAAACGCATCAACAACCGGTGGCTGTGTTGCAAGTGTTCAGCGGTTTGGCAAATGGCATCATAGGCATGTTCAGAATATGCCTGGATGCTTGGAAGGAACTGATGTCTTATGTGGTTGCGGCTGTAGCGACTGGATTGGTTGCTGGGGTCTTCTAACCATATCAGCTTAAAAGCATGTAAATATTCAATGATGTGTTGTTTCCTTAATCCCAGCAATGGTCGACTGATGTGTTGCCCTTGAGGTAATTGACTGTGATTTGAGATGCCACCCAGTCCTTTGATCCCTGTACCGCGGAATAAGCGAAACAGCACGGTTTCTACTTGATCTTGTTGGTGGTGACCGGTCAATAATATTTCATTGGTCTTTAAGTGTTGCATAAAAGCTTGCCTACGGGCATTGCGGGCGCTGTTTTCGCTGTCATCATCCAAACACACGCGGGTTGTCACCAAAGGAATCTGCCATGCATGGCACTGTGACTCGCAATGTTTTTGCCAATCATTTGATTCGGCTTGTATTTGGTGGTTGATGTGTATGGCACGAATGCGCCCTTTGAGCTGGTTGTGATGCGCGCAGAAATGAAGCAAAGCGGTGGAATCTGAGCCACCGCTGTAGGCTATTAAAAAATGTTGTTCAGCTGGGTACTGAGCAGGATCAAACAGTTTCAGCTTATTCGCTGAATGCGCCATAGGACATCAAACGTTGGTAACGCTGTTCCAACAACTCATCTTTAGGTAATTGTTGTAAACGTTGAATTTCATCCAGGATTTTAGTTTTCATGGTTTCTGCGACCACTTCTGGGTTTCGATAAGCGCTGCCCAAGGGCTCTTCAATCACATGGTCAATCAGTTTTAGTTCTTTTAATTTTCCTGAAGTGATGCACAAAGCCTCCGCAGCATCTTGGGCTTTGTCTGCGCTGCGCCACAAAATTGAAGCACAACCCTCTGGTGAAATCACAGAATAGGTGCTGTACTGCAACATCATGGTGATGTCGCCCACACCTATGGCCAAAGCGCCACCTGAACCACCTTCACCAATGACGGTACAAATGATGGGGACTTTCAAATTGGACATCACCTCTAAGTTTTTGGCTATGGCTTCCGACTGACCGCGTTCTTCTGCACCAATGCCTGGGTAGGCACCTGGTGTGTCGATAAAGGTCACAATAGGCATGTTGAATTGTTCAGCAGTTCGCATCAATCGCAAAGCTTTGCGGTAACCTTCTGGGCGCGGCATCCCGAAATTGCGTTTGATTTTCATCTTGGTTTTGCGCCCTTTTTGGTGGCCAATCACCATCACAGGCTGGTCACCAATTTTGGCAGGGCCGCCAACAATCGCCGCATCATCAGCAAATGCTCGGTCACCGTGTAACTCTTGAAAATCTGTGCACATCAATTCGATGTAATCCAATGTGTAAGGACGCTTGGGGTGGCGTGCCAATTGAGTGATTTGCCATTCGCTCAAGTTAGAGAAAATGCTTTTGGTTTTTGATTTGAGTTTGCCTTTTAATCGTTCTATTTCTTCGTCAATGTTCATGGCATTGTCATCGCTGACATTTTGTAGTTCATTGATCTTGGCTTCTAACTCGGCCAAAGGTTGCTCAAAGTCTAAATAATCTGTGTTCATTTTGTTGAATTTATTTCAAAGCAATCGGCTATTTTACGTTGTCACACGCGATTGTGCCAGTCGTGATAGAATGCTTTTTTTGTTTTAAGTCGCAGCAGGGAGCTCATCAATGCCCACATTCATAGAAAAAATACCCAAAGTTGAATTACATATGCACATAGAAGGCTCAATGGAGCCAGAGATGATGGTGCAGCTGGCCGAGCGGAATCAGGTGGTATTGCCGTATAATGATTTAGAAGAAATCAAGGCCGCCTATGACTTTAAAGATTTAACGGACTTTGTGAATTTATACCTCCAAGGCACAGAAGTGGTGCGAAGTGCCGAAGATTTTCATGACTTAACCCTGGCTTATTTGAGCCGTTGTGACAAAGAAAACATACAACACGCCGAAGTGTTTTGCGACATCAGAACCTATACAGACAGGGGGTTTGCTCCTGATATGGTGATTGAAGGCATCGCAGCAGGGTTCAAAACAGGCCAAGAACAATTCGGCATCACAGGCGGCATGATACCCTGTTTTATCAGGCACCTTGGCCTGGATGCTGCCAAAGAAGATTGGGCATTGCTGAAACGGTTCAAAGATGACATTCTCGGCATTGGTTTGGCCGCAGTTGA
>JAUIHY010000211.1 GCA_030432115.1 Gammaproteobacteria bacterium
TGTTTGCGCATTGGCATTCAAATAAATCAAAAAGGCACATAAAACAGTGATAAATATATGTTTCATTAAGACTCTCTTGTTATGATTAATCGGTAGAATAACAAGCAATTATGGAAGAATTATGGATATGAGCTTCTGTGGCTAAGGTTTATCTATGCCAACTGCTTTGCGCCTTAATTTGCTCATTTCTGTTCTTAGGTGAGTATTGCTTGGTCAGAGTGAGTTATTTTGGCCTCGTTTATGGTTAAATGGCCACGGTTATTATTGACAGTTTATGCACGTGAAAAAACAACAACAAATTCAATTTGCTCAAGCTCAGGATGGCACGCACATTGCCTATGCGACAACGGGAGATGGGCCAGTGATGGTCAAGGCTGCCAATTGGTTGAGCCACATTGAGCACGACTGGGACTGCCCAGTGTGGCGGCATTGGATGACCGATTTGTCAGGAAGCCACAGTTTGGTTCGTTACGATGAGCGTGGTTGTGGATTGTCTGACCAGCAGGTCGATGATTTATCTTTCGATTCTTGGGTTTCAGATCTTGAAACGGTGGTGGATACCATGGGATTGGAACGCTTTCCTTTGCTCGGAATATCGCAAGGGGGTGCGGTCGCCATGGCCTATGCGGTTAAACACCCCGAGCGGGTCAGTCATTTGATTTTATATGGTGCTTATGCCAGAGGCCGGTTAGTCAGAGACCGTTCTCCAGAGGCAAAAGAAGAAGCTGCCACCATGAGAAAACTGATTCAACTGGGCTGGGGCAGGGAGCACGATGCTTTCAGGCAGGTATTTGCATGTCAGTTCATGCCGGATGGCAGCCTGGCTGACTTACAAGCATTCAATGAATTGCAACGCATTTCGTGTTCTGCTGAAAATGCCGCCAATTTTCTTGATGAATTCAACCGCATCAATGTTTTACACTTGGCACCTAAAATCAAATGCCCTACCTTGGTGTTACATGCCAAAGGTGATTTGCGGGTGGCTTATGATGAGGGACGTTTGATTGCTTCAAAAATCCCAGGGGCGAGGTTTGTGCCCTTGGATTCCAATAACCATATCCTGTTAAAAGAACCTGCCTGGGATGTCTTTATGAGCGAAGTGAATGGTTTCCTTGAGCAGCATTCAGAAAAAAATGCACGGCTGACTTTTGCTGATTTGACGCCAAGAGAATTACAGGTGTTGGATCACATTGCCGCTGGTCTTGACAACCAATCCATCGCCACTGCTTTGGGCATGAAAGAAAAAACGGTGCGCAATCACATCACACATGTTTTTGATAAGTTAGCAGTCGAAAATCGGGCACAAGCCATCGTTATGGCTCGAGATGGTGGTCTTGGAAAAACATCGGGCTGATGTGGCTTGAGGTTTGACTGATAACTGGCTTTGTTCATAATAACTCATTCATCATAAACCATTAACTTGATAGGAAATGAACTGATTCTTTTGGGGTTTGTTTGAGCGATGTGCCCTTGATGATGTTCTCTTTTTTCGTTTTTCAACTGCATTTGGGACTGCGGTCCCAATTGGCATGTTTTTTGCGTCACTGCCAGGATATTTTGTGAACTGGCACTCAAAATTTATGGGGCTTGAGCCTCAAGACAATTATCACCTCAATTGATTTAATGGCCATACTAGGGAAAGACAATAGATGAACAATCAGCTTTGTCTGAAAGTTTAATCATTTCACCTCGCCAATCCATGGATGGATTGGCACCTTTGAAGTCAATGGGGTGAAACGAGCGATTAATTTGAGGTGATTATGAAAACAAAAAGTTATATAAATAAAAATGTGATTGGCTGGACTTTTTTAATGGGTCTTGGTTCAGCACAGTCAGGAGGGCATGAGGATACCGTCACTTGGATTAACGACAGTAATGGCAGCTGGTTTGAGGGCAGCAACTGGATTGGTGGGCAGGTGCCAGAGTCAGGTAATGATGTCTTATTTGAGTCAGGAAACTTCGCTGTTGAGACGGTTGATATTGACAATGGTGGTGACGGGGTTAATCATGCTGGAAGGTTGTTACGAGTTGAACGCAAAGTGACATTCAATGATGGCAGTGCATTGGGCGATCCTTTGGCAGCTGATGAAGCTATGGTTTTTGACAGGATCCAAGCCAATGGCAGTGGTGGTCAAGGAGTGACTTTCAATGTTCCTGTGGCCGCCAATTCCATCACTTCTGATCGACACGGTGCAAAATTTAATCGTGAAATTACGGTAGGCGAAATCCTGGCTCGCAGTAGGCATCAGGATCAGTGGGAAATCAACGCCGGTTCAACAGCGCCCATCCAGTACATTGAAATGGATCAAAACCGTGGGCCTGATGGCGGTTCAATCAACAGCACTTTGAGCATTCAGTCGAATCTTGAAGTGGTCAATTTGAGTCATGTTTGGGGGGCAGTCAGGGTCAGTGGAGGAAACACAGTTTTGGTGGATGAGTACCTATATTTTGATTACACCAATCTGGAAGAAAACAACAACATCACGCCGATTCAGTTGGCAGGACATATGAAGGTTCTCAGTTTTTCGATTTTGGATGTGGAGAGTAATGAACTGTTCTATTTGTTAGACGGTACATATGGCAGTTTAGAAAATCAAACCACTGACTTTCAAGTGGGCTTCATCACCCAAGGAGGGGTTTTAACTGTGGGTGAATCCATATTTGCTGATGGATTCGAATCACATTTGGAGGCTTTAAAATGAAAGTTAATAAACTGACTCAAGCGCTGTCCTTGTCTTTGGCTATTGCTGGACAAGCACACAGTGCGGAATTTGTCGTTATGACAACTGGCGATGAAAGTGGCGGTTCAGCAACAGAGATCGCAGCCAATGTTTACCAAGTCAATTCGCTTCGTTCTGCGCTGGAGTTGGCCAATGATGAAAACACCTTTCCGGGGTTGGACACCATACGTTTTGATGCGTCTGTTTTTGCCTCCTCTTCACAAGAAATATTGCTCGAAAATGGTGAATTGTTGGTCACCTCTGAAGTCAATATTGAAGGGCCTGGTGCAGACTTGCTCACGTTGAATGCGAACCAACAATCACGCCTTATGACCATTGATGATGGTACGGCAACCGATCACAATGTGAGCATTGCTGGCATCACTTTCACGGGTGGTAATGGCGTGTCAGAACAAGCGGTGAATTTAGAAAATAACCGTGGCGGTTGTATTTTCACCAAAGAGCCTTTGCAATTGAAAAAAACGGTGGTGACTGAATGTCAATCATCTGTCGATGGTGGCGGCTTGGGCTCATTGAATGCTGAAATATCCATTTCAGAGTCCGTTATCAGCCAAAACCGAACGGCTTTTAAAGGAGGAGGTGTCAAATCACAAGGCGGTGAACTGGTCATTACTCAATCTAGCATCACAGGCAATCGAGCCAATCGATCGATTTATGCAGGTGGTGGCATACAAGTCACATCTACACCACTGCACATCACGAACAGCACCATTTCAGGAAATCACGCCAGAGCTGGAGCCACAGGCGGTATCAGTATTTATTTTAATACGGATTTAACTGTTTTAAATAGCACTGTGGTCAATAACTCAGGTGGTGGCATCCATACCAGACGGGCATCTCATGTGAACATCAAAAACAGCATCATAGCGAACAACGCTGATGGTGATTGTGATTTGTCTCAGGTTAGTGATAATTCGGTTATCATATTCAACCTTGATACAGATGGCAGTTGTGATGTATTTGGCAATAACCACATCACAGTTGAAGACCCCATGTTGGAACCGTTGGCAAATTTTGGCGGTTTTACTCCGACCCACAGGCCATTACCAGGAAGCCCTGTGATTGATTCAGGGGGTAATCAAGTGTGCAGTGCGCAAGACCAAAGAGGTGTGCCAAGGCCTCAAGATGGTGATAATGATTTTAAGCCCGATTGTGATATAGGTGCAGTTGAATACACCTTGTGCGAGGTCGTTCCCAAAGAGGTCATATTCAGTGATGGGTTTGAAGATTTTTCAGAGCAATCGCTTAGCCAAGAGATCAGTTTCAGAGGATGTCGATAATTGACAGTGGGGACTGTAAAACCCT
>JAUIHY010000212.1 GCA_030432115.1 Gammaproteobacteria bacterium
TAGATCATTCATTATCAGCAGCATTAACCATGCCAAACAGATAATTCTCGAAGTCCTCGCCAGTAACGAACCGGCCATCAATCTTTACCAAAAACTGGGTTTCAAAATCATAGGCACACGCAAAAACTACTATCAATACAGCGGCATCAAAGAGCATGCTAAGGTGATGTCTTGTGCTGTGGTTTGAATTTTTTCTAAATATCCCCAATTTAATGACATCTTATAAATTATTTTGGAAATCATGAATATCAATAAATTAACCACCAATTTCCAACAAGCAGTGAATGAAGCACAATCCATTGCGGTTGGGAATGACCATAATATGATAGAGACAGCGCATTTGTTTAAAGCGTTGTTGCAACAAGAAAATTCGTCTTTGAAAAATGTTTTGATGAAGTCTGGCGTCAAAGTTGGCGCTTTGAGTGACGACATAGAGCAGGCCATCAATAACATGCCAACCGTTTCGGGGAATGCGGGGCAAGTGAATTTGTCCAATGGTTTGATCCGGGCATTGAATTTGTGTGATAAGTTGGCGCAAAAACGTGGTGATCAGTACATTGCATCTGAATTATTTGCCTTGGCTGTTATTGATGCCAATGACAGTATGGGCAAGGCATTGAAAAATGCAGGTGCGCAACGCGATTCATTGGAACAAACCATTGATGACATTCGCGGCGGACAAAACGTCGATGACCAAGGTGCTGAAGAAAACCGTGGTGCTTTGGATAAGTACACCATTGATTTGACCGAGCGTGCGGCGCAATCCAAGATGGACCCCATCATCGGTCGAGATGAAGAAATCCGTCGCACCATTCAGATTTTACAGCGCCGCACCAAAAACAACCCGGTCATCATCGGTGAGCCGGGTGTAGGTAAAACCGCCATCGTTGAAGGCTTGGCGCAGCGCATTGTGAATAACGAAGTGCCAGAAGGCGTGAAAGGTAAACGGCTTTTGTCATTGGATTTGGGGGCTTTGATTGCCGGTGCCAAATACCGTGGTGAATTTGAAGAACGCTTGAAAGCACTACTGAATGATTTGAGTAAACAAGAAGGCCAAATCATTTTGTTTATCGATGAATTGCACACCATGGTCGGCGCAGGTGCCGCCGAAGGTGCCATGGATGCAGGCAATATGTTGAAACCGGCATTGGCACGCGGTGAATTGCATTGTATTGGTGCCACCACTTTGGATGAATACCGGCAGTACATCGAGAAAGACAAGGCTTTGGAGCGTCGATTCCAAAAAGTGTTGGTAGAAGAGCCATCAGTTGAAGACACCATCGCTATTTTGCGTGGCTTGAACGAACGATATGAAGTCCACCACGCAGTGGAAATCACGGATCCGGCCATCATTGCGGCGGCCACGTTATCTCACCGTTACATCACCGACCGCAATTTGCCGGACAAGGCGATTGATTTGATGGATGAGGCGGCCAGTCGCATTCGCATGGAGATAGATTCAAAGCCTGAAAAATTAGATCGATTGGATCGGCGATTGATTCAATTAAAAATGGAACGAGAAACTTTGTTGCGTGAAAAAGACAAAGCATCGAAAAAGCGACAAAAAGAACTTGAGGCTAACATTGAAAGTATGGAGCGCGAATATTCTGACTTAGAAGAGATTTGGAATGCTGAAAAAGCCGCGGTTCAAGGCACCACACATTTGAAAGAAGAACTGGAAGAAGCCAAGGCACAATTCGACCAAGCCAAAAGGGCAGGGGATTTGGCCAAAATGTCTGAGATTCAATACGGCACCATACCGCAGTTGGAACAACAAATTGAGCAAGCCACTGAAGTCGATATGAGTCAGTTTAAATTGCTGCGCAATAAAGTGACGGAAGCCGAAATTGCCGAAATTGTTTCGATGTGGACAGGCATTCCTGTGTCGAAAATGATGTCGGGTGAAAAACAAAAACTGCTGGAAATGGAGAAAATCATCCACAAGCGCTTGATTGGACAAGATGAAGCAGTGAATGCAGTGGCCGATGCCATCCGTCGATCACGTTCAGGTTTGGCAGATCCCAACCGGCCCATTGGTTCTTTTATGTTCCTTGGGCCAACAGGGGTGGGTAAAACGGAATTGTGTAAATCGCTCAGCGAATTCATGTTTGATACCGAAGATTCCATCATTCGATTGGACATGTCTGAATTCATGGAAAAACATTCGGTGGCCCGACTGATTGGAGCCCCTCCTGGCTATGTGGGCTATGACCAAGGTGGCTATTTAACCGAAGCGGTGCGCCGCAAACCCTATTCATTGATTCTATTGGATGAGGTCGAAAAAGCGCACCCCGATGTGTTCAATGTGTTGTTGCAGGTACTCGATGATGGGCGATTGACCGATGGGCAAGGCCGTACGGTTGATTTCAAAAACACCGTCATCATAATGACGTCGAACTTGGGTTCTGATTTGATTCAAAGCCAAATTGATGAACCCTATAAAGTCATCAAAGAATCGGTCATGGGTGTGGTAGGCACGCATTTCAGGCCTGAATTCATCAACCGTGTCGATGACATTGTGGTGTTCCATCCCTTGAAACAGGAGCACATCCGTTTGATTGCGGGTATTCAAATCAAAAAAGTGAAGAAACGATTGGCTGCCAAAGACATGGTGCTTGATATAGATGATGCGGCATTGGACTTCTTGGGCAGTGTCGGTTTTGATCCAGTCTATGGTGCCAGGCCATTGAAACGCGCGATTCAAGATGAGTTAGAAAATCCTTTGGCGTCACGATTGTTGGCTGGTGATTTTGTTGCTGGAAATGTCATCAAGGCACGCTATGAAGGCGGGCAAATGGTGTTTTCTGTAGGAAATCATTGATGCTTTGTCTATATTTTCCTACAAGCGGGTAGGAAAATATGGGCAGTCAACGCACCCTGTTTCTGTGAAAATATAGGCCATGGAATCGAAGTCATGATGACTGGGACAAAGATGTCAAATATTTAATGGATTGAAAATGCATGGGTATTGCTATTCCTGTGCATACGGGGTGAAGAAGACTTAGGTCTTCAATCAAGCCGCTGCCTCAAAGGTGGCGGCTTTTTTTGTGCTGTCAGAAAAAGGATACTTTGGCTACAATAGTCACATGCAAGGATATATTTTTCAAATGATGGTGACATTGTTCAGCCACATGTCACTCAAACGTTCTCACCAGTGGGCGGCTTTTGTTGGCCGCATGGTTTGGCGATGGTCAGAAAAGCAAAGGCGCATCACCTTAACGAATATGAAACTGTGCTATCCACAGTTGACTGAACAAGAACAAAAAAACTTGGCCAAAGCTTCCTTGATAGAAACAGTGAAAACTTTCTTTGAACTGGGGCGTGTCTGGAAAAAACACGCCAAAAACATCGACGGTTTGATAAACCATGTTCATGGAAAAGACATTTTGGAATCAGCATTGGACGAAGGCAAAGGGGTGTTGTTGGCAGCGCCTCATTTTGGGAATTGGGAAGTATTGAACCTGTGGTTAGCTCGCTACCAACCCTTTTCCTTCCTTTATAAACCACCAGTGAATAAAAAAATTAAACAGCTGTTGCTCAAATACCGAGGCCAGAGTGGCGCGCAGCAGATTGTGGCGGATAAAAAAGGTGTCAGAACCATCATTCAATCCATCAAAGACAAACACTTGATGGCCATTTTGCCTGATCAACAGCCCAAAGCCGGGCAAGGCGTCCATGTGGATTTCATGGGGCAATCAGCCTATACCATGAGTTTATTTTCCAAAATTGCGGCAAAGACTCAAGTGCCTGTGGTGATGGCGGTTGCAGAACGTTTGCCCGATGGGGAAGGTTTTGATATTCACATCAAGCGATTGGATGATGCGATTTACCAAATTGATCAGTCGGGTGTGGCTTATATGAATCAAGTCATTGCTGAAATGGTGGCTATTAATCCAGCGCAGTATCAATGGACCTATCGGCGTTTCAGCATTCAAGCTGACGGTAACAAACCATATAAAAAGAAGTGAGCCTGCTGTGATTTAAAACAGCAGGCTCAGTAGGATTAAT
>JAUIHY010000213.1 GCA_030432115.1 Gammaproteobacteria bacterium
GTGGATTTGGATTTATTAGAAGTGGATCGTTTGATGGATTTGTTGGCAAAAGTTGATGTTCATTTGGCTGAATTGGTTCAACAAAAAATCATTTTCAACTTCACATTCAAAGAATTGGCCGCTATTTTTGATTTATCTGAACGTCAAATTATTCGCCAATGGAATCAAGCCAAGTCTTTGATATTAACCATGATTGAGAACAACATTGAATATTGATACCTTAAAGCAAGCAAACGAAATTTACCAAAAACTGGCTGACAAAACAGTCAATGAAGCTCTGGCGGCTTTGAATACATTTGAAAACACTGATGTTGAAGTGTTGCGATTGGTAAAAAGTTTAATCAATAACAGTCAACATTCCAGCACAATATTTGACGCGCAACTGGGAAAACCTTATCAATTTGCTATGGAAAATCAATGGCAAGCGGGTGATGAAATTGAAGGTTATCTTTTGTGTGAAATGATTGGACAAGGTGGAATGTCAGTGGTGTTTAAGGCGCAACGGATCAGCAAAGCGACCCAAAAACCCGTGGCCATCAAGCTGTTCAACTTGCCTCAAGACAATAGCACATTAAAAGATCAGTTTTTGAAAGAGCAAAACATATTGACCAAATTGTCTCATCGCAATGTGATTGATTTCCACCATGGGCAAAGCACTGCACAAGGTGTTTCTTACATTGTGATGGAGTTGTTAGATCAAGGCTTGCCCATTAACGAATATGTAGAAAAAACAAAAGCATCTATGCAAGATGTGGTTTCATTATTGATTCAAGCTTGTGATGGTTTGCACTATGCACACAAGCATCTGGTGGTCCATTTAGATGTCAAACCTTCAAATTTATTGGTGGACCACAATGGTCAGTTGAAGGTGTTGGATTTTGGGATTGCCAAGATGATCAATGCCAAAATCAATGACCAAAATGATGACAAAACAAAAAATGAATTGATTGCTTTGACTCCCACATTTGCAGCACCTGAACAAATCAATTCAACAGGCTTTGATACTTCATCAGATGTGTATTCTTTGGCTGCTGTGGCCGTGAATTTATTGACAGGTAAACAACCTTTCCCAAGCCAACGCTTGCTCAATGATTGTTCCGACGATGAATCGCATGTGTCACAACTGTTGGATGATCACTTGGGTGACAAAGAATTGCGACATGTTTTATTAAAAGCCATGCGTACCGATCGCCAATCACGCTATGAAGACATGCATGCATTCAGGCAAGATTTAAAAGCTTGGCAACAAAAAAAACCTGTTACTGCTACCAAGAACACTTGGTGGTATCGGGTGAATCGCTTTGTGGTCAGAAGAACCGCTTTGTTTGTGACTTCCATGTTATTGCTTATCACTTTGCTCAGTGGCGTCACTTTATTGGTGTTCCAAAATCAAGCCATCCAAAAAGAAGCAGATAAAGCCAATGCAGTGAAACAATTCATGTTGGATGCGTTCAGTGTGACTGATCCAAACACGGCACAAGGTGTGGATGTTTCTGCCAAAGATTTGTTGCGTTCTGCTTCAGCGAAAATTGATGCCAATACCGATTTGGATGCAATCATTAAATTTGAATTGAAGTTGGCCATGGCTGCAGCCAATGGCAGCTTAGGTTTTTACCCGGAATCCATCAGCCTTCTGAGGACAGCGCTTGATTTACAACCCAAGCATGAAATGGCCACAGGCATGTTGACTGAATATTTGTTGGCTGCTGGAGAAATAGAAAACCTGAATCAATTGTTGGAAGAGATTGATGAGGGGACTTTTGTCGCATCAGAACCAAGAGTTAAAGTGATGCGTACAAGGGCAGTGGTGGCGGCAGAAGCTGGCCACTATAATGACGCTTTTGCCATCCAAGAGGAAATGACCACATTTGAATTATCAGACAGAGATTATATTTTAAGTCAGGCATTATTGGCCGAAATTTATTTTTTGCAAGGTGATTCTGAGCGGGCGGTAGCTGTGATTGAAACGGTTAAAGAAACACACCCTTTGGTCAAAAATGATGTGCTCAACATCAGTTTGAATTCTGATTTGGTGCAATTTCATGACCGCAATGGCAACTATAAAGCGGCCATGGCATTAACTAAAGAAAACATTGGTATATACCACTCCATTTTAGGTGATAACCATCCAGAATTAGGTATGGCCTACAATGCACTTTCTGCTTTTCAATGGTTGGACGGTCAGTTGGATGACGCTTTAAAAAGTGCGGCCAACAGTGAAGCAATCTTCCGCAAACGCTTTGGTGATCTCAGTGAGGGATTGGCACAATCTTTAAGCAATACTGGATTGGCTTATTATTACCAACAGAAGTATGATTCAGCGATTAAGCACTTAACTCAATCGACTGATATGTTGTCTGAGATTTTTGGGCCAGAACATCCAGAAACCATGAATGCCAAAGCCAATTTAGCCACCATTTTAAATGCTGTTGGTTACCCTGAAAAAGCCTTGCCTATTTTAATTGATATGTATGCTGTTGAATCTAAAACATTAGGTAAATCTCATCGTTCCACTTTGTACACGCAGCAGTCATTGGCCTTGGCGTTGGCAAAGTCGGGACAATTTGATACAGCCATTGAGCATGCCCAAGAAAATCATCGCTTGGTTAAAAAACATTTTGCTGACAGGAACCTGATGACCAATCATACTAACAGCATTCTGGGTCGTGTTTATTACATGTCTGGTGATTTTAAAAGTGCCATTGATTACAACCTCAAATACATCGCACAATGGACAGAAGGCAATGAAAACAATTTGGCACAATCGTATTACCTTATAGCAAAAAGCCACCATGCTTTAGGAAATTTGGATGAAGCGTTTGAGCATTTCAGTTTGTGGACTGAAAAATTGAAAATACTGTACCAAGAAACAGATAAAAAATATTTAGAAGGCCAATTAACCGTTGCTGAATTTGCTCAAAAAACAGGTCGGCACGAATTAAAAAATATGTTGATCTCGGAAGTCAAGAGCATCATCAAAACACATCTACTGGATCTGCCTGACACAGCGAAAAAATTAAAAGAACTCAGCCCCTTATAAAGCTGAGTTCTTTAAATAAATGACACTTAATCTTCAAAGCCGTTTTTGAAAATCAGGTCGTCAGGCTGGAATTCTGCAAAAACCGTGGTGCTTTCAGTGACGGTTATAAAGCAGACATTGTTACTCGGTAATGGGCAACCACTCCATCCAATAAACTCGCTATTACCAGTGGCTGTGGCGGTTAATTCGAGCAAGGTACCATTGAACACCACTTCCGTGCAGTCGCTGCCACATGAAATACCCAGTGGATCGCTGATCACCACACCGGTTCCAGAGCCTTCTTTTTGCACTGTGAGCAAAAATTCATCGTTACCGATGTTGTCATAGACTTCATCAAACCCGGCATCAAACAAACCGCCAGCTTCACCCGGCATGCCTTGTGGGTTGGTATTTTCGTTGACTGGAGTGGTTTGGTATTCAATGTCTCGGTTGTTGCTCCATGCAAATGTGTCTTGTTGACACATATCCACACCATCAGAGCTGGACTGTTGTCTCGCATCACCACCAGCCACATTGTTAAATTGCGCTGTGCCTGTTGTGTATGAGCCGCCTGGCCAATCTCTGTTATTGTCAATCAAGTTGCATTTTCCAGACAAGCCACCAAGAGACCTGTCATCTCCACCTTGCGTATTTTGAAATATAGAGTTTTCGACTCTGAACGTATCACTCCCTAAATGCATCCAAGCAAATGGGATGAAGTTTCCATTGCTTGAATTGCTGTTTGTATTGCCAACAGCTGTGATATGGCTCATCTCTGCTTTACTGTCGTTATTGGCAATTAAGTAAAAAGCGTCATTTTGGGTAAAACTTGATTCAGTCAGTTGCAAATAGGCGCCATTAAACAGAGATATAACTCCTCTCACCACATTATCAGTGAATTGGTAATCATTGTTTTCAATCAAAGTCCGGCTGATTTTGATTTTAGAATTATTGACATGTATCACTGAACCCCA
>JAUIHY010000018.1 GCA_030432115.1 Gammaproteobacteria bacterium
TAGAAGCCGTTGATGCTGGACATGACATCAATCACATCAAACGTGTGGTCAAGGCGGCCAAACAGTTTGCGGTCGAAGAACAGGCAGAAATGGCAGTGGTGTTACCCGCTGCCTGGTTGCATGATTGCGTTCAAGTGGCCAAAGACTCTCCTTTGCGCAGTCAAGCATCACGTTTGGCAGCAGATGAAGCTAAAAAATTGTTGGCTGATTGGGGTTACCCTGAACAGTACCACGAGGCCGTTGCACATGCGGTGGCCGCACACAGTTTTTCAGCCAACATCCCATGTGAAACCTTAGAGGCTAAGGTGGTACAAGATGCCGATCGTATGGATGCACTGGGCGCCATAGGCATTGCAAGAACCATGCTGGTGGGCCAATCTTTTGGTAATCCTTTACTGGCATCAAACGACCCTTTTTGTGAAAGCAGAACACCGAATGATAAAACGTCAATCATTGACCACTTTTACACCAAATTGTTGGGTTTGAAAGACACCTTTCAAACTGAGGCTGCCAAAGCAGAAGCGAATAAACGCCATGACTTCATGGTGACTTTTTTGAAACAGTTAGCGGATGAGGTATAAGGCTGTTAAGATTAAAATATGAAAAAAATAATAACCACATTGGGTTTGCTGGGGGTGATGGTAGCAGCAACCAGTTCTTCGGCCAATACAGCCACTGAACGACAAAAGCTACAAGACAGAAAGCTTTTTGGTCAGTTATATCATGCGGCCCTGAATGGTGAACATGCTCGTGTGAACCAAAAGCGGACGCAATTGAAAAACTACCCTTTGGCGCATTATTTGGACTATGCCTTGATTCGTCATGACATCAATAAATTACCCGAAAAGGTGATCAAGGACTTTAAACAAAAACACCCAAACAGTCCACTGAACCGGCGTTTGAAACAGGCTTTATTGAATGCCGCTGGTACACAAAAATCTTGGAACACTTACCTGAAATACCACAATGGTGCGGGTTCAGGTAAACAACAATGCTGGTATCTGAATGCCCGTGTTGCCACCCAAAAAACCAACAAATTAGCACCATTGGTAGAGGCCATGTGGTTGACAGGCTTATCGGCCCCAGATGCCTGTGATGTGGCCTTTGATTGGTGGAAAAAGCAAGGTCACATGACTGAGGCTTTGGTCATCAAGCGTATCAAAATGGCTTATGAAAAACGCAACTTCAGTTTGATGAGCTACCTCAAAAAAGAACTTAAAAATCCGCCACAATGGATTGATCGAGGTATAGAATTGCTCAAAACACCCGAGCATGGCTTGCGACAAGCCACCTCATGGTCCAGTGATGCCGACACCGTTTGGTTGTTGAACAAAGCGGCATTGTATTTGGCACAAAAACAACCGATGACCTTTCAGGGGATGTGGGCAGATCTACAAAAAGTCCACAAGTTCAGCGCCAGTGAAAAACAGCAAATAGAAAGAAAAAATGCCTTGTTTGCAGCCACTGATTATGAAACCTGGTCGATTGGTGCGATGGAAGCATTGCCTGCGGCTGCCAAAGACAACCAAATCAAAGCATGGATTGTGCGTTACTACCTGTACAAACAAAATTGGCCTAAAGTGTTGGCAGCTTTGAATGACATGTCTTTGTTTCAAGTCAGTAAGGACAATTGGCAGTATTGGTTGGGCCGCGCCAAAGCCAAAAATGGTGATGCTCTTGGGGCCAAAAAGCATTTTGAACTGTTGGCCAAGAAAAGCAATTACTATGGCTTTTTAGCAGCAGACCATTTGAGGCAATCTTATGCTTTGTGTCATCAGTCCAGCGTTCAAGCCAACCCAAATTTTAAAGCACCTGCAGGCATTGAGCGGGCTATTGAATTACACCACTTGGGCATGTTGTGGATGGCGCGCAGTGAATGGAACAGTGCGTATAAAGGCTTGAGCCGACCAGATAAAAAAGCACTCAGCGATCGCGTGATGGCCGAGGGTTGGTATGCCAAAAGCATCGCCATCATGGCCGATATGGGGCAGTGGAATGACTACAGTTTGCGTTATCCGATTGCTCACCAAAAAACGATTGAAAAACACAGCCAACATAGCCCTGTCTTGCCACAATGGGTGATGGCCATCATCAAGCAGGAAAGTGCATGGACCAAAGACGCGGTTTCTCATGCCGATGCCCACGGGTTGATGCAATTGATACCCGCTACGGCCAAGCGGCTGAGCCAGCAGTTGGGTCTGAAATACACAGACACCAAACAATTACACCAAGCAGAACACAACATCAAATTGGGCATCCATTACCAAAAAAACCTGTTCAAGCGTTTTGACCACCCCATGTTGGCCGCAGCGGCATACAACGCGGGTGAACGCAAATCTGATGATTGGTCAGTCGGTTTTCCTTCATCACCAGACATGTGGTTAGAAACCATTCCATATCGAGAAACCCGTGATTATGTGGCCAAAATTTTATCCAATGTCACGATTTACGATTGGTTAATGAACGGCCAACCCAAACGCATCAGCCACTGGATGCCAAGTATGCCAGTGGATAACAAACCCAGCTTGCCATGGCCTGCGGCCAGTGTCGCGAAAAAGCGTGCACCCATCAGGGCTTGTTCACCATGACAGCGAAAACCTATTTGGTCGGCGGTGCCGTCCGTGACCAATTGCTCGGACTACCAGTCAAAGACTGCGATTATGTGGTGGTGGGCTCATCACCCGAAAAGATGATCTCGCAAGGCTTTTTGCCGGTGGGTAAAGACTTTCCGGTCTTTTTACACCCTAAAAGCAAGGATGAATTTGCCTTGGCCCGTACCGAGCGGAAAAGCGGTGTCGGTTACCATGGTTTTCAATTCAACACCGATCCCTCGGTGACTTTGGAAGAAGATTTACTCAGGCGCGATTTGACCATCAATGCTTTGGCCATGGATGAGTCAGGTCAATTGATCGATCCGTATGGTGGTGCCGCTGACCTTGAAAACAAAGTGTTGCGACATGTGTCACCGGCCTTTGCTGAAGACCCACTTAGGGTGCTGCGTGTGGCGCGTTTTATGGCGCGATTGGCACACTTGGGTTTCACTGTTCACCCTGAAACCATGGCCATGATGCAAAGATTGGTTGAATCGGGTGAGATTGAAACCTTGGTAGCAGAACGGGTCTGGCAAGAAATCAAAAACAGTCTGAATACAGCTAAACCATCGGCTTTTTTCACCACCCTGCGTGAATGTGGTGCTTTGAAAATCCTGTTGCCTGAAATTGATTGTTTGTGGGGCATTCCGCAAACCAAGCAATGGCACCCAGAAGTCGATACCGGCATCCATGCCATGTTGGCGATTGATCAGGCCAAAGACTTGGACAATGTCGTAGCTTTTGCAGTGATGGTGCATGACTTGGGTAAAGGCATCACACCCGAACATGTGCTACCCAGCCATCGCGGCCACGAAGCCGCTGGTGTGCCCTTGGTCAAAGACGTGTGCAAACGCTTAAAAGTGCCCAGAAATTACCAAGATTTGGCGGTCAAAGTTTGTCGCTGGCACCTGCAATCACACACCATCATGGAACTCAAACCCACCACCATAGACAAATTATTCCAATCGCTGGATGCCTACCGCCAACCACAAACTCTGGAAAACTTCGTTCTGGCCTGCCAAGCCGATGCCACCGGTCGTTGGGGCGAAGAATTCCAAACCTATCCTCAAGCCGATCAAGTTCGCGCCTTATTTCAAGCCGCCCAAAATATTGACCAAAAAGCCATCATCGCCCAAGCCCAAGAACGCGGACAAAGCGGTGAACAATTGGGCCAAGCCGTCAGGCAAGCGCGGATTGCAGCGATTAAAGTGACTAAGCAAGAATTAATCGAGTCAAATTGATGTTTGAAAAAATAAAGGCTGCTTATCATGGTTTTTGGAACAAGTTTGATGCCCAGTTGGATAACATTGCTGCAAAAGACCCGCATTTGGTAAAAACTGAACCTTTTAGGGTGGCTCAAACTTCAGATGGTAGGCTTCAAATACTAGTAGGCTCTTTGTCAGAAAAAGTGGCTGCCAGTGTGTTTTTTGCCATTTTCTTAACCATGCTCTCTTTCGGAAGTGTCATCAGCATGAATCACAATGCACCGAGTGCGTTCTTTTTAAATTGGCAGTTTATAACCGCTGCCGGGGTATACCTATTGATACTTATTTATACTTGGACTCAAGGTTTTGTGGTTCTTGATCGCATCAATGGAAAACTGATCATCAAGCTTTGGCATTATAAATTTTTGGGGGCAAAGGAAGTAGAAATTGCAGATACCCAGTCTTGGCATTTAGATAAAGTGAAGGCCAAATCAGAGCACAATCATAAGTACTTAAAATATAAATTTTCTGTCAGGGTTAATTCTGGCGATTATATTTCGATACTTACTGTTAATGGAAAAACAAGAGGCGAAAATATAAAAAAAGCCATTGAAAAGCACCTTGGAATGGCTTTATCTCCAAGCAGAAAAAACATCAGAAAATGGTAAGGACTGCTCATGAAGGGCAATAACGTAAAGATGGCAGTCCTTATATCCACCATGTCGATCAGCTTCTGTCTCAACTAAAAGGAGAAATTGAGGCACTGTTGAGGTTTAGTGAACGATGAAGGTGTTTTGTTTATGGTTTTCTTGAGGTAGCTATAGAAATTTGATCAACACCTGCCGATTTAACATGGTCCATCACTAGGACCAAATCACCGGTTCGCGCATCCAAATCTGCTACCACAACGGCACTGTATTCAGGGTGTTCAGCATGAATGGTTTCGATACGGGAACGGACAGCGGGCAATGAAACGGATTGTTTGTTGATCAAAAATTGTCCGTCTGCTTTAACCTCAACCAAAATATTACCTTTGGGTTTGGTTGGGTGTGAAGATTGAGGTCTTGATACATCAACGCCTGTTTCTTTGGCAAAAGAGGTGGTGACGATAAAGAATATCAACATAATGAAGACCACATCCAACATCGGAGTGATGTTGATTTGGTCTGCTTCATCAATCCATCGTTTTTTTATCATGTATGCCCTCTCTCAATGTATTAGAGGGTTGGAATCTGTTATCGAGAATTAGTTCAGTATTTTTCTAAAATCATAATTTCAAATTAATGTCCCAAAGTCATAAGCCTTTGCGTATGTCTGTTTTTAATCATTGAAGAATGGGGAACCATTCCAACGGGAGAAAGATATGAAACGATCAATCGCAATGGGTCTGACCTTAATTTTATCTTTGATCTGTCAAAGCCATGGGGCGACATTTACTGTTGATATCGCCTCGGATGATGCCGATGCCCACGACAGCAACCCAGGTGATGGGATTTGCGCTGATGACTTGGGGTTTTGCACGCTCAGGGCGGCCATACAAGAAGCCAATAGCACAGCGGCACCCGATGTCATTTTGTTTGCAGATGGCTTCGTTAATGCCCGTTTGGTTTTGGCGGCAAGTGAGGGCGAATTGCCGGTCATCAACACAGAAATAGCGTTTTTAGGCTACAGTATAGATGCTTACAATGGGTCGGCCACTTTGCTCAGGAATGCACCGCCGCAATTCACCATAGATGGCAGCAATCTCGATTCAGGTAATGGTTTGACCTTTTCTGGAGCGGGGGCTTCGGGCTCTACAGTGTCAGCTTTGGCGGTTGTTAATTTTCCCAGTGATGGCATCGTCATGGCATTGGGTGCCGATGGCATTGCCATTAATCGCAGCTACATCGGCATCAATCCAGATGGATCCTCTGGTGGCAATGGCTCTCATGGCATCAATGCCATCCTTACAGATGGCCACCATATCGGCAAATCCAGACATTCAAATGGCACCCATTTTGTCAGTTTGGGCAACGTGATTTCTTTGAATGGTGGCTCTGGAATCAGGTTTTTTGACTCAAATGACAATCTCATCAATGGCAATTTGATTGGAATTTCACAGACTGGGTCAGGTGACAGAGGTAATGGTGGCTTCGGTATTGATATGTACGGCGATAACAATCAGGCCGGCGATTTCATCGGCACAAATGAAGCAGGCAACTTCATCGCAGCGAATGACAGTGGCGGCATCACCATTGATGGAGACAACAACCGGATATATAACAACAGTTTAGGTAAAGGTGAAACGGGCAGTTTTATTGACAGCGAAGGCGATGGTATTTTCGTCATTGGAGAATTGAACTTCATTGGCAACAACGACCTGGCTGGTAATGAAATTTATGAACATTTTGGCGCTGCCATTGGCTTGGGAGAATCCGGTGTTTCAGAGGCCAATAATAACTTCATTATCAATAATACCATTGGTTCTTCAGGTGCTTTTCTCCCATTGAACAGGTCGGGCAACGGTGAGGGCATCATGGTTAATAATGGCAACACCAACGTCATACAATTCAACACAGTGATCAATTCAGGTACACCACAAACCACCGGCTATGGCATTTATGTGCGTGGAGGTGGTCACAGCATTTCGGGTAATCAGGTGGGTTTTGTCAACTCATTATTTGGTCCTGTGTCAGAAGCCAATTTATTCAGGGGCGTGGTTGCCATTGGAGACAACAACACCATTGGTACATCTACCAACCCAAATTATATTGGTGGAAACAATAATCTGGGCGTGTATGTTGAAGGCAGTGACATCAATGTTTCATATAATTTCATCGGAATCAGTGAATCGAATCAAGCCATTGGTAACAACGGTATCGGTCTTTATGTACTACACAACAGTGGTGGTTTGGTTGTAGAGCATAACCTCATCGGCAATAACATTGCGGGTATCACTTTTGATTATCCGACCAACACACCCAACATTCGATTCAATAGAGTGGGTGTGGGGCTCAATGGTGTGGCAATGGGTAATCAGAATTGGGGCGTGATGGTTAGGGGTGGTCAGACTTCAGACATCAGCTACAACACCATAGCGAACAATGGCTGGGATGGCATTGCCATCACTTCTGCAGGAAACTTTGAGTCTGAAGGCATAGCTGTTTTCCAAAACAGCATGTATGACAATGGTGTATTGGCCATCGATTTGGGTGATGATGGAGTAACTGACAATGACAATGGCGACTTTGATGAAGGTAATAACAGGCTACAAAATAAACCTGTGATTGAATCGATACAATATAACCAACAATCAAACCCGAAAACGGTCACCATCGGCTACCGTGTGGACACAAACAGCAATGCTGCCACTTATCCTTTATTCATAGATTTCTATTGGAGTGACATTGATCTCAATTCACAGGGAAGGTATTTTCTGGGAACCGATTTTAATTACACCACAGCCAATGCATTGAAAACGGTGACTTTTGATTTTGATAACGATTCACAAGGTGCAATGGTGACGGCAACCGCATTAGACCAAGGTAGAAACGTTTCAGAGATGTCAGATCAATTTCAGTTTGGTGTTTTGGACATTATTTTTAAAAGTGGTTTTGAGTGACTTGATAAGCATAACCTTCAGTAAAGGCGTTGGAACAGAGGTAAACCAGCGCCTTTTTTCATTCAATTGAATAGACAGGTCATTCAAAGCAAAGTGCCAATCCTTTTAAGGCCCTCAAAAAAAGCTTCAGGTCGCCAATGCATCCAAATCATCCGTGCTTTGCCAACGATTCGGTTTTCAGGAATCAAGCCAAAAGATCGACTGTCGTGACTGTTGTCGCGGTTATCACCCATGGCAAAATAGTGGCCTTCAGGAACCGTCAATCCAGTGAAGCGAAATCGGTTATAGCGACCATTAGTGGTCAATATTTGGTGCTGCTGATCATCTATAGTCTCGGTTTTTTCGACCAAGCCTTGGTGACTGATGTCATCTAAGAAACCTTGATATGCTTTTGAATTTTTTTGCTCATAAGTCGTACCATTGACTATGACTAGTTTGCTGGCTTGGTCATAACGAATGTGATCACCTGGGATGGCAATAACCCGCTTGATGACATCAGTAGATGGGTCTTCAACGGATCTAAAGACCATGACATCACCGCGTTCTGGTGAACCGGTAGAGAGCAGTGAGTTGTGAAAAACCGGGGCCTTCAACCCGTATGAAAATTTATCTACCAAGATAAAATCACCTGTCAATAACGTAGGCATCATAGAAGAGGAAGGAATGCGAAACGGCTCAAAAGCAAAACTTCTGAACGAAAAAACAACCAAAATGATGGGCAGGTAGCTTGCTGTGGTTCGAGCACGTTGGGCCCATTTGGATTGCTTTTGTTGGCTGCTTTGGCTTCGCTCAAATGCCCATGCTAACAGGGTGATAATGAGCGCAATAAAAAGTGCCATTTCATAATCGAAGTGCATTTGGTCCATGGTGAATCTCAATCAATTAAACAAGAGTCAGAATCATTTGAAAGTGCTAAGTTCAATAAAAATGTAAAAGTCGAGATATTAGTGACGAATGGCACGCTTGGCGTTAAATTCAAAATTGAAGGCTTTATTTTATTACTTCATCGCGTAAGATAACTCTCGGCTAACACTAAATTGAGAATATCATTTAATTGATGATGGAGTTAAGAATGAAGAAAATATGGTTTTTATTGGTATTGTTGCCTGGATTGATTCACGCAGAGCCTTTGGAATACTTTTTACCCAAAGGTGATTTATACAATGCCACTTTGCCATCACCTGATGTGTATTTGGGTCAAGACTTGGGTGATCGGCATTTGCGTCATGATCAATTGGTCAGTTATTTTAAGTTTTTAGCAGCGGGCAGTGCCAATGCCCAATTGGTGCAATATGGCGAGACCAATGAAGGCCGACCTTTGTTACTTTTGGCCATCAGTTCCAAAAGCAATATTGACAATTTAGATCAAGTCAAAAAAGACAAAAATACCCTTAAAATTTGGAATGGCTTCAGTGTCCATGGCGATGAATCATCGGGTTCCAATGCCTCGGTTTTGTATGCTTGGTATTTGTTGGCCACCAACAATCCCGAGGTAAAAAAATATTTGGAAAACACCGTGGTTTTGATTGATCCCAGTTTCAACCCTGATGGGTTGGCGCGTTTCACAACACATGTCAATAACAGCCGTTCGGTGACCACCGTCAAAGACCCCAATGACATATCGCACAAAGAGCGTTGGCCGACGGGTCGGACAAACCATTACTGGTTTGATTTGAACCGTGATTGGTTGTTGTTGACCCAAACAGAATCCAAAGCCCGAGTGGCGATGTTTCAAGACTGGCATCCACATGTATTGACCGATCACCACGAAATGGGCGCGTCTTCGAGTTTTTTCTTCCAGCCAGGTGTGCCCAGTCGCAAAAACCCCAAAATCACGGCTGAAAACCAAATGCTGACAGCAAAAATTGCCGAGCACCATGCCAAGGCTTTGGATGCCGTGGGCCAAACTTATTACAGCAAAGAAAGTTTCGATGACTTTTACCCCGGTAAAGGTTCAACCTATCCCGATTTACAAGGCAGCATTGGTATTTTGTTCGAGCAATCAACAGCCAACGGTGGTGTAATGAACACCAGCAATGGTGAACGTTCCTTGGCCACAGGTGTGCGTAACCAATTCCTCACGGCCCTGTCTACAGTCAAAGGTGCTGATGCCAACCGCAGGGCGATCTTAGATTACCAAAATAACTTCTTTAAAAACGCCCAAGCACAAGCGGCCAAAAGCAATGCGGCCGGTTACCTCGTCGATGTTTCAGACAACGCTTATCGCGGTAAACAATTACTGGAGTTTTTAAAATCCCACCAGATCGAAGTGAAAAACCTGGCTGTCAATAAAAGTGTCGCTGGCAAAAGTTTTAAAAAGAACCAAGCCTTTTATCTGAGCCTGAACCAAAAACAAACCACCTTATTACAATCCTTTTTCAGTGCTGACACCAGTTTCAATGACAACACCTTTTATGATGTGTCTTCATGGCATTTGGGTATGGCTTGGGGTTTGCCTTTTACGAGCACCAACAGCGCCGTTGAGGGCAATGATGATTTTTCTGCCCTGAACGTCAAAAACCAATACAAAAAAGGTGCCTTAAATTATGTGTTTGATTGGCACAGTGGCAATGCCGCTGCTGCATTGCATTACTTGATGCAACTGAATGTGCCGGTTCGCATTTCGTCTAAACCTTTGCATGTGGATGGTGTGAAAGTACCAGCTGGCAGTTTTTTGATTGAAGGTAATGCCCAAAGCGAAGACCAATTGTTCAGCACTTTGAGCACAATTACCGATGCTTTTTCGGTTAAATGGTACCCTGTGAGTACTGCACTTGCCCAAAGTGGCATTGACTTGGGTTCATCGAATGTACAACAAGTGAAGCAACCCAAAGTGATGATGGTGGTGGGTGAGGGCATCGATGCCTATCAAGCGGGAAGCATTTGGCATTTGTTTGACACACAGGTGTATTTACCTTTGACCAAGGTTTACAGTCATCAATTGAGCCGCATTGATTTCAATGATTACAGCCACATCATTTTACCCAGTGGAAATTACAAAAACAGTTTAAACAAAAACACCCAAGCGGCACTGAAAACTTGGGTGAAACAAGGTGGCACACTGATAGGCCTGCAAAAGGGTGCGCAGTTTATTGAACAATTGCAAACAAGCAAGGAAGACAAGAAAGACACCCCAGATGAAGAAAAAGCAACAGTGACACGTTTGAGTTATGCCGATTACGATAAAAACCAAGCCGAGCGTGTTCTGGGTGGCGCGATCGTTGCTGCCGATGCCGATTTGACGCACCCCTTGGCATTTGGCACCAAAAACAACACCCAATATGCCTTGATGAAAGGCAGCAGTGTGCTGAAAGCCAGTGACAACCCTTTTGCCACACCGCTACAAATCACTGAAAAGGTGAGGGCAGCAGGTTTTGTTTCTGATCATTGGCAAGAAAAACTGAAAAACAAACCTTTGGTGGTGGCAGAAAAGTCTGGCCGTGGCCAATTCATCAAATTTGGCTTTAACCCCAATTTCCGTGCCTTTTGGAAAGGCACGCAGCAGTGGTTAATCAATTCGATTTTTCAATCTAAACTGATCAGAAACACAACATTGAGTAAAGACGCTGAGGAAGACGGTCATCACCATTGATTCCACCACTGAGTATTTTCAGTAATTTATACCTAAAAGAAAGCGGCTTCGGCTGCTTTTTTTTGTTTTGGCATGGTTATAATAGTGGCCAAAATAATAAATCAATAATCCAAAAATTATGACCATCTATCAATCTTTGGCGCAGGTCGGCAGCAAGCTGATTGGCCCAGAAAAGTTGTTTAAATACGGCTTCAATTTATCACCCATGTACAGAAGAAGCACCGGGCGCGTTCAGTCGGTTTCCCAAGGGTTAAATGAAATCACAGTCAAAATTCCCATCAGCTACAAAAACAAAAATTATGTTGGCTCTATTTTTGGTGGCAGCATGTTTTCGGCTGTGGACCCCATCCCCATGATCCAATTGATGACGATATTAGAAAACAAATACATCGTATGGGACAAAGCTGCCGAAATCAGGTTCAAAGCACCAGCAAGAGAAGACTTGTTTGCCCATTTTGAATTCAGCTCCGAAGAAATTGAAAGCATCATTAAACATGTGAATGCAGCGGGGGAAATGGAATTGGAAAAGACAACATCTTTGACCAACAAAAGTAAGAGTAAACACTACTGCGAAGTTAAAAAAACCATTTACATTGCTACAAAAGAACACTTTAAAATGAAGCAAGCCAAGAGAAAGGCCTGATGGTAGTGACAAAGTGACCTATTTGTGTTGTAACGCAAATCACAAGGGCCAAGAAAGAAGTTTTTGGCCTTGATAGGGCACTCACGTTTAAAACGATTGGTGCCTAATTAATAGCGTGGCTGATTGTCAATAAATAATCAATCAAGCTATCATGGTGTTTTCCCAAACCAAGGCTGATCATGAAAAAACTGATTTTAACTTTTTTGCTTTGTAGTTCTTTTGTGTCAGCAAAAAATTTACTAGAACAAATAGAACCACAGAATCATCAATCATTGGCAATTACAGAGCTTTCAGTCATACATGCAGGTGTGAATACGTCTTTTTTGACCGATGGCAGCCCCGTACTAGGCCTTCATTTCCCGGACGACGCTTTTGAGTTTATGGTTCTAGATCAAGTCAAAACACGTAGTAAAAATAACTTCACATGGTTTGGTCACATCAAAAACCAGCCTCACTCTTCTGTGTATTTCAGTGTTGTAGGTGGTCATATCTCAGGTGCCATACACACTGAAAGAGAAACGTTTGAAGTCATGCCTTTGGGAAACAATAAGCTCAGAATGGCCAGACTGAATACGCAAGCCTTTGCTGATTGTGAGGCAGAAGTAGAACCAGATTTGAGTCAATTTGAAAGGCATTCTGTAGGTAATTTAATATCTGGTGGAGGCACTGTTTTTTTAGATGTGATGGTCTTATATACACCGCAAGCCAGAGATGCAGCGGGAGGAGTCACTTCAATCGAAGCCACTGCACAAGCAGCTGTTGATGCGATGA
This sequence comes from Gammaproteobacteria bacterium, assembly GCA_030432115.1. Lineage (GTDB taxonomy): Bacteria > Pseudomonadota > Gammaproteobacteria > Xanthomonadales > Marinicellaceae > Marinicella. The sequence continues at coordinate 12,404 of JAUIHY010000018.1, forward strand.
ACAATTCATTTTTAAACAGTAATGTGGATGCAGAAGCACGCATAAGCTATACCGGTTTGGCCAATTACAACGATACAGGTGATTCATCAGCTGATTTGACCTGGGTGTCATCGAATGCATCTGTGGCTGCTTTAAGAACCGCTTATGGTGCCGATATGGTTTCTTTGTTGGTCGACAGCATGGGTGGATGTGGTCGAGGTTATGTGATGCGATCAACAGGACCTGGTTTTGCCGGTGCTGCTTTTCAAGTGACTCGGCGGTCTTGTGCTGTGGGTAATTTGTCTTTTGCCCATGAGTTTGGCCACAACATGGGATTGGAGCATAACCCTGAGGATTCGAGCGCCACACCAGCAACGGCATCAAACCCTTGGTCTTTTGGCCATTACCACAACAGTTCATACAGAACAGTCATGTCTTATGGAAATCAATGCACTAACGGTTGCAGCAGGCGCCAATACTTTTCAAACCCAGATGTCCAATACCTCGGTTTAGACACCGGTGTCGTGGGCACTCGGGACAATGCCAGAACCTTGCGGCAGACAGCTTCGATTGTGGCTGACTTCAGAGCTGAGGCCAATGACACCCTTTTTGAGGATGGCTTTGATGGGTGATTGTCAGGCGCTTTGAGTTGTACTATCATGGTTGATTTTTGCGTTCAGCCATGAAATCTACTTACAAAATAACCATACTTGCTTGTTTCGTTTTGTCTGCTTGTTCAGAGCAAACTGAAGTTCAGCTTGAAAAGCAAACAGCCTCAGTTCAAAAAGCAACTCAGCAGGAAAATAAGCCCAACCGTTTTTACGAGGCAGCGGTTAATAAAATAAAAAATACAATTCAAGGTGTTTCTGTTGAGCAGGCAAAGTGTATGCTTGATGCCATTGTGGCAGATGGACGCATTGGCATTGGTGAAATTAATCAAATGAAAGTCAACGAAGACGGTTCAGTGAAAAGAGCAAGTTTAGACAAAGCGTTGACCCATGCCAAATCTGAATGTATGTGATGAATTGATGAAAGTCTATTACGCAGCCAAAAACAAGTATAAAAGCCTGAAAAGAAAATTGAAAAAAAGATTCAAGGCATTGAAACCACAAACTGGCAGAGATTTTGAGTTCATTCATATCAATAAAACAGCAGGCAGCAGCATAGAAAAAGCCCTTAATGTACCGTTTGAGCATGCATCAGCGAGCGTTAAAAAAAGCCGAACTCGGTGAGGCAGAATGGCAGCGCCGTTTCACTTTTTCGGTGGTCAGGAACCCTTGGGATAAAGTGGTTTCACATTACGCCTACCGAGTCAAAACCAACCAACATGGCATGGGTGATGGTTCAGTCAGTTTTGCCCAATGGGTTCATTGGTGCTTTGAGCAAAAAGATCCCCATTACCGCGATCGAGAATTGATGTTTTGGCCTCAAGCTGACTGGTTGTGCGATGAAAACGGTGAACTGTTAGTGGATCATGTGTATCGTTTTGAAAATTTAGAGGCCGCATTTGCAGATTTAACAAAGCGATTGAATTTATCAACTGAACTGCCCCACCTAAAACCATCACAGCGCAAAGCTTACCAAAGCTACTACGATTAACAGACTCGAGACATTGTGGCAAGTCATTTTGCCCAAGACATTAAACGCTTTGATTATCGATTTGATTGAAACCAAATCATCATCAAGCTGACACAAAACCTTAAAATCCCCTGCTTAGAATCATTGATTTTAAATAGGGATACACCATGAAAAAAACACCATTGGTTTTGGCCATGTCATTGTTGGCCGGCTCTGCAAACAGCGCTCTGGTTTTGGATAAAGTCAACACCATCAATACCACTTTAGGTGAAGGTTCGGCTGAAATCACCTCTTACGACAAAAGCAACCAGAAGTTGTTTGTCATCAATTCAGGTTTCAATTCGTTCACCATTTTCGATTTTACTGACCCATTGAATGTGGCAGCTGGACTGACCATCAACCTAAGCACTTATGGTGGCGGCCCTAACAGCATTGCGGCACACAATGGTTTGGTGGCTGTGGCGGTGGAAGCTGAAGTCAAAACCGACGCTGGTTCGGTGGTCTTTTTTGATGCAGATGGTCAATTCATTAATGAAGTGACAGTCGGTGCTTTGCCTGACATGTTGACCTTTACCCATGATGGACAAAAAATCATTGTTGCCAATGAGGGAGAACCAGATGAAGGTGTGAATCCCATGGGCAGCATCAGCATCATTGATGTTTCCAGTGGCGCCGCTGCGGCTTCCGTGACCAACCTAGATTTTACGGCTTTTAATAATGCAGATTTGGGCGACACCATCATTGCAGATGGCGTTTCTGTGGCCAATGATGTTGAACCAGAATACATTGCGGTATCAGCTGATGACAGTAAAGCCTTTGTGACTTTGCAAGAAAACAATGCCGTGGCTGTAGTCAATTTGACCAACAACAGCATCGAAGCCATCCAAGCTTTGGGTTTCAAAGACCACAGCTTGAAAGGCAATGAACTGGATGCCAGTGACCGAGATGGTGAAAAAGGTGCCGGAGCCATCAACATGCAAAACTGGTCAGTCAAAGGCATCTTTATGCCAGATGCCATCGCCAGCATCAATGTAGAAGGTGTGGATTATTACCTGACCGCCAATGAAGGCGACGCCCGCGATGAAGATGTGCGCGTTAAAGATTTGACTTTGGACAGCAATGTGTTTCCAGACATGACCATCCAAGATGATGACCAGCTGGGTCGTTTGAAAGTACAAAGCAATCTAGGTATGGACAAAGGTGGCTACACTGAACTGTACAGTTACGGTGCACGCTCTTTCACCATTTGGAACGGCGACACGGGTGCACAGGTGTTTGATTCAGGCAGTGAATTTGCCCAAATCATCGCCACTCAAAACCCTGAAATTTTCAATGCCAATGACGCAACTGCCGATAAATTCGATGAACGCAGTGACGACAAAGGCATGGAGCCTGAAGGCATCACCACAGGTGTAGTGGACGGTAAAACGTATGCCTTTATTGGTCTGGAACGTACCGGTGGTGTGATGACTTATGATGTCAGTAATCCAATGATGCCAGCTTTCCAAAGTTACACACCAGCGACCGATGGTGATGTGGCGCCTGAAGGCTTGGTTTTCATTCCGGCGGCTGATAATGGTTTGAACCAAGATGTTTTACTGGTCAGTCATGAAGACACAGGTACCATTGCGGTTTACACTTTGGGAGACAATGATTTGATTTTTAACTCAGGTTTTGAGTCAGAATAAAAAAGAGTACTCATTGGCCTGCTGTGGTGACGATTACAGCAGGCCTTTTTTTATTGCGCACCGCTTTTGATCCAAATACTGACGTTCGCTTGGGTGTTTAGATTGTGCGATGGCCAGATCATAATTAAATATGGCTTTTGAGGTTTGACCCAGGGTTTCATGAACATGGGCTTTGGCCACAAAATAAGGTAAATAATGGCGGACGTTTTTGTCTGATTCTAGTTGAGTCAGTATGTTCAAGGCTTTGCTCGCTTGGCCGCAATAAGACAATGCCACAGCCTGATTGATGTTGACGATGGCGTCATTTTGGTAGGATAACAATTTTTCATAGAGTAATGATATTTGAGTCCAGTCTGTGTCTTCGAATGTTTGGGCCATTGTGTGCACTCCGCTGATGGCTGCTTGCAGTTGAAATGTACCCAATGACTTCAGCGTCATGGCTTGTTCAAACAGCTGATTGGCGAAAGTGATTTCTTCTGTGTGCCATAAAGAACGGTTTTGGGTGGCCAAATCGATGAATAGATTTCCTGATCTGGCTGCCATTCTGGCTTTATGGAAATACATCAACGACAAAAGCCCGATAGCTTCGGCATGATCAGGAATCAGGTCAACTATGAGTTGCCCCAACCTGATGGCTTGACGCACCAATCTTTCTTGAATTAATTGGTCATTGCGTTCACTGTAATATCCTTGGTTGAAAATCAAATAGATGATTTTGAGCACTGCATCAAGCCGCTCACTCAATTGTGCCTTGTCGGGTACTTGGTAAGGGATACCAGCCAGTTTAATTTTTTTCTTCGCACGTACCAGCCTTTGTTCGGTGGCTTTTTTACTTTTGATGAAGGTGGTTGCTATTTGTTCGGCAGACAAGCCGCAGATGACTTGGAGTGTCAATGCCACTTGGTTATCAAATGACAAAGCGGGGTGGCAGCAAGTAAAAATCAGTTTTAATTCCTGATCGGGAATCAAGAAAAAATCATCATGTTCATGGCCGTCGGCGTTGAGCATTTGATCAAAATGGAAACTGACCAAAAGGGTTTTGTCTTGCTGTGTTTTTTGTTTCCTCAAGCTGTCTATGGCGGCGTTTTTTGCCGTTTTGTACAGCCAAGCCTGCGGGTTGTCAGGGATGATTTTTTGTCAATGCGTGAGCGCTTTGAACAGCGATTCTTGTAAAGCATCTTCGCACAAAGACAGGTTATTGAACTGATTGTTCAATTGATTCAGCAGGGTTTTGTGGTGGTCACGCACCATTTTTTTTAAAACAGTGCGTGAATCAAATCGAGACATGAATCAGCCAGGTAAATTCATGATGGGTCGAATTTCTATGCTACCAAAATGAACCGAGGGAATCTTTTTGGCATAAGCTATGGCTTCGTCTAAATCTTTGCATTCTAATAAATAATAACCACCCAAGGCTTCTTTGGTCTCAGCAAACGGGCCGTCGGTGATTGAGGCTTGGTTGTTTCTGATGCGAACGGTGGTTGCTGTGGTAATGGACTCCAGCGGTTCGCCCCCCAGCAAAGCACCATTTTCTTGAACCTCATTTGTGAATTGTTGGTATTCTCCAATCATTGTCATGAATTCATCGCTCCCAGGTTGAGGTCCTTGGTCCTCAGCACTATAGATCATCAGTAAGTATTGCATTGGTTTCTCCTAAAAATATATAAAACGTTAAGAACATTATAGCCCTAGTTTATAAAACGAATGGTCTGGCTGAGAATCGACAAATAAAATAAAAAAAGTGAAATAAAGTGATGACCAATGGCAGCTGTGTGGCGTGTACTCATCGGATATAATGATTAAAAAAGGAGGCAATAATGAATCAAATTTATTTAGGTATCAAAGGCCAAGCGGTTTGTGTTGATAAAAACAACGGGGACATCATCTGGCAAACGACATTGAAATCCACCTCTGCGGTGACCAATATTTACCTAGAAGACAACAAATTGTTTGCCTATTCTGGCGGTCATTTGTTTTGTTTGAACAAAGCCGATGGCACTTTGTTGTGGGAAAATGAGCTCAAAGGCCTGGGTTATGGCCCTTGTATCATAGCCAGCGAAAACCAGAATGCAGCTGGTATCAGTGCCCAACTGGCAGCACAACAAGGAGCCGCGGCGGCTGTGATCACAGCCAGCACTGTGGCAACCACCAGCAATTCAGGAGGCTGAATGAAAACCCTGGTCATGGGCAATTCGAGCTCAGGCAAATCCACCTTGGCCAAAACCATGGTATCACGGGACGGCGTGGCGCATTTAGACCTAGACACTCTGGCTTGGGCGGCAACTGATCCACCAGAACGTCTGCCCTTAGTGCAATCAAAAGCCAAGATAAAAGCCTTTGTTGGTGCCCATCAATCGTGGGTGATAGAAGGTTGTTATGCTGATTTATTGGCCATGGTTGCAGAAGCTGCTGACCAGTTGATTTTTATGGATTTAGCTGTTGAACAATGTGTGACCAATGCCAAAAACAGGCCATGGGAGCCACACAAATATGAATCTAAGGCTGCGCAAGATGCCAATTTGGCCATGCTGATTGATTGGATTGAGCAATACCCCTTGCGTGATGATGAGTGTGCTCTGAATTCACATATAAATTTTTATAAAAGGTTTTCTGGCCCTAAAAAACGCATGACAAAAATGGATGAAATCCAACACCTTTGATTACAGCGTCAATTTTTAACTGCTGAAGTTTTTTGCTGCGTATAAAAAAACCCACGGAAATAATTCAGTGGGTTTTTTTAGTTAAGACAGTTTTACGGTAATCTGGCTCTTTTAATTCCAAAGGTAAATATTAAGCCCAGCAGTATCATCAACATAAAATTATTTAATGTTGGCACCATAATGGCATCAGTGACACCGACTACAGTTGGGTTGTTATTGCCATTGATGCTTGGATCATCGGTTAAAAGATCTTGGAAATTGGCACCAGAAAACATACCTTGGTTTGTGATGCTGCTGCCTGCGTTTACTCCTGTATTGATCACAACATCATAATTAATGGTTACTGTGCCACCATTGTTAACGCTGCCAATGTCTATCGATATGGTGGTGTCTCCTTGTGCATTGCCTGTAACAACAGTTCCTTGTGTGGTTGTCACACTTCCCGGAACTATTGTCGTTAATACATCTGGCGTGTCACTGAACATGACTTGATCAGCTGTAACGTTGTTGTTACTCAATATGACTTGATAGCTGAAGGTGTCATTTTGCCCCAAGGATCCAGTGAAATGGGCTACTTTACTGGCAGACAATTCAGGGTCATCACTCAAAATGGTGACTGTTCCTTGACCGTTGTCTATAGCTACATTCCTGCCATTTGCGGAAACGGAGGACAAGTTTACATAAAATTCCTCATCACTTTCTGGGGCTAAATCACCCACAACGTCAATTGTAATTTGTTGTGTTTCGCCAGCACTGCCTGTGAAGTTCAGGGTGGTGCTATTGGAAACATAATCATTATCAGAGGTGGTTGCTGAATCATCACTGGTATTGGATTCAACAGTAAAAGCTGTATCAACAGCCTGATCTGATGTAACAGTTAAAATGACCTGGCTGTTGCCTGCATTCCCTTCAACTATACTCATGTTATCAATAGACAGTAAGGCTTCATCATCATTGATTACATTAATCGCCCCTGAGCTGTCAGCCAAAGTGACATCTGGAACGGATACATTGCTTAACTCAACAGACAGCATTTCATCTAACTCAACCAAGTTATCTCCTGTAATGTTGACATCAATCGTTTGGGTTTCACCTGGTGTTCCTGTGAAGCTCAATGTACCGTTGGTGGCAGTATAATCTGTTCCTGCCATGGCAGAACCGTCTTGTGTTGTGTAGTCAACATCAACACCATTTTTAACCGCCATGTTTAGTGTCACAGTCAGCGTGGCAATACTTGTGCCTGCTTGACCTTCTGATAGTGTGACATCATTGATGCTGAGGGTGGATGAGTCATCATTGATAATGTTTCCAGTGACTGTATTGTTGCTCAAGGTAACGCTTCTGCCATTGTTTGTTAAGTTGCTTAAAGCCACTTGGAAAGTTTCATTTACTTCAGTAACGGTGTCACCGTTCACTGAAACTGTAAAGACATGGCTTTCATTGCTTGTACCAACAAAGTTAACTGTGCTGTTGTTGCTGACATAATCAGAACCTGCGAGTGCCGTTCCATCATTGGTCATGGCATCGACACTTAAACTGGTATCGACGGCATTATCTAAGGTTAAGGTAAAGTCAAAAGCGGTTGTGCCAGTATTGCCTTCATTGATGCTCAAATCATTGATGCTAATCGTGGCACTGTCATCGTTGGTAATGGTTCCAATGGCTTGACCATCTGCTATGGTCGCATTCAAACCTACAGGGTTAGATAAATTCACTTCAAACGTTTCATCTAGCTCTACAAGTTCATCACCGTTGACTTCAACATTGATGGTCTGGGTTTCACCTGCTGTGCCTGTAAAGTTAAGTGTTCCAGAAGTGCTGGTATAGTCAACTCCTGAAGTAGCTGTACCGATGGCTGTGGTGTAATCAACACTGGCTGCGCCGCTTTTAGCAGCGCTTAAAGTGACGGTAAAGACCATGCTGCTGGTTCCATTGTCGCCTTCAATCAATGTGGCATCTGCAATTGAGAAACTAGATGAGTCATCATTGTTGATGGTGCCAAGACCTTGGCCGTCTGCAACTGAGACGTTTCTACCATTAGCAGAAAGACCCGATAAGTTAACGGTCAAAGTTTCATTGTTTTCTACCACTGTGTCACCATTGACATCTACGCTTACTGTCTGGGTTTCACCAGAGGAACCAGCAAAATTGATGGTGCTACCTACCAATTGAAGGTAATCATTGTCAGCAAGTGTCGCTGTGCCATCCGCCGTACTGGCATCAATTGACAAAGCGGAGTCAACAGCATTATCCAGTGTTACAGTAAAAGTCATTTGGGTGGTTCCCGCATTGCCTTCTGCAACAGACACATCATTGATTGATAAACTGGCAGCATCGTCATTATTGATGGTACCTTGTCCAACCCCGTCTGCTACAGTTACATTTCTGCCATTGGCAGCTAAGCCTGATAAATTGATGGTTAATGTTTCGTTGTTTTCAACTGTGGCATCACCATTTATGGTCACAGCTACGGCTTGAGTTTCACCTAAAGTACCCGCGAAATTTAGGGTGTTGGCTACCAGCTGAACATAGTCAGCATCTGCCGCTGTGGCAGTAGCATCTGCGGTGCTGGCATCAATTGACAAAGCGGAGTCAACAGCATTATCTAACGTTACAGTAAAAGTCATTAGACTGGTGCCTGCATTGCCTTCAGTGATGACCATGTCATTCACAGATAAACTGGCAGTATCATCGTTGTTGATGGTGCCATTGGCTTGAGCATCACCCAGAGTTACATTGGGACCTGTTGCACTGGACAAGTTAACGAAGAAAGTTTCATCCAATTCGACCACTTGATCCCCTGAGATGGCAACGATGATGTTTTGAGTTTCACCAGCTGCACCTGTAAAGTTCAATGTTCCTGATGTGCTGGTATAGTCAGAGCCTGAAGTTGCGGTGCTGTCAGCGGTGGCATAATCAACACTACCAGGACCACCCATGTCATCACTGAGTGTGACGGTAAACTGCATATTAGAGGAGCCGTTGTTGCCTTCAATCAACGAAGCATCTCCAATTGAGAAACTGGCGACGTCGTCGTTATTGATGGTGCCAATTCCTTGGCCATCTGCCACAGATACATTCCTTCCGCTGGCTGATAACCCTGATAAATTGACCAAAAAGGTTTCGTTCGCTTCGACGGCTGTGTCACCAATGATATCAACACTGAGGGTTTGGGTTTCACCTGCATTACCATTGAAGTTGATGGCAGAAGCAGTCACTTGATTGTAATCATTGTCTGCAGTTGTTGCTGAGCCGTCAGCGGAATTGGCGTTTATTGATAAACTGGTATCAACGGCTTGGTCTAATGTGACAGTAAATACCAACTGGCTGGTGCCTGCATTGCCCTCAGCGATGCTGACATCGTTAATAGATAAGCTTGCTGAATCATTGTTGTTAATAGTTCCGACCCCTTGGTTATCGCTTAAAGTAGCACCATTTGTCGGGTTGGTCAAATTAACAAAGAAGGTTTCATTCAATTCAACTGTGGTATCGCCATTGATGGCAACAGTGACATTCTGAGTTAATGCACCACCATTGGAAAAGTTCAATGTGCCGCTGTTAGCCACAAAATCACTGCCTGCAGTGGCGGTGTTGTTTGCTGTGGCAAAATTGACACTGACGGCTGATGTGTTATTGGTTCGCGTGACTGTGAAGTTTAAATTACTGGTGCCAGCATTGCCCTCTGTGATTGTTACATCATTGATACTGATCTGTGGTGGCACAGCAACAGAACGTAAACGATATAACTCGCCTTCGGTTCCAGTGTCAGAAGCTCTGAATATCATGGCGTTTTGGTATTCAATGACCGTGCCATTGACGTCTTTGGCATGAATGGGGTAGCTGTCACCTGCGCCATTGAGGTCGATCATTCGTTCATATACACCGTTTCCAGTATTGAATTTATAAAGTTCACGGCCGTT
>JAUIHY010000214.1 GCA_030432115.1 Gammaproteobacteria bacterium
CACAGGACCCTTGGCCAATGATGTGATTAAAGTGGGTTTGATTTATAAAAACCAGGTGGTTAAAGTGCTGGGTTCGCACGCTGTTTTGGATGACAAAAGCCTGCCCGATTTTAAGGTGCATCGCCACAGACCCATTGTGTTGCAAGCATTTGAATCTCAATCAGGGCAACGGTTTCAATTGGCTTCTATCCATTTGAAGTCCAAAAGTTGTCGTGAAGCCAAAGGCAAAGACAAAGCGCAAGGAGATGGGCAAGGTTGCTATGCTGGCGAACGGGCCTTGGCGGCCAAACAAATGACGGCTTGGCTTAAAACTGATCCTTTGGGTTTGGGTATTGAAAACACCGTTTTGGCTGGTGACTTCAACAGCTACGGCCGCGAAGATGCCATCAGGGTTTTGGAAGCCGCAGGTTTTACTGATTTGGCCAGACATTTTATCGGTGACCAAAATTGGACCACATCCTACCGTGGGCATATTGGCGCACTAGACCACATCTTGGTCAATCAGTCGGCATTGGCACAAACCAAAGCTGCGGTTCAGTGGCACATCAATTCAGATGAATTTCATGAATTTGCTTATGACTTGGAAGACTTAGATAAAGGTGTGAAGAAACCTAAGAACTTTTATTCCAATGGGCCTTTTTCATCATCAGATCATGACCTGGTGATGGCTGGGTTTGATTTTTAAGCATTCAAACAAGGATGCCACCGTTCAAGTGGCATCCTTGATGCATCAGTCAATGTCGCCCAAAGCCATGGTGCCATCGATGTCCAAGAAAGCAAATTGCCCTTTATTGTTGTTGGGGTACTTGACTTCCAACACATACCAAGTGCCTTCAGACTCTTTTTCTTCGGTCATGCCCATCACGGTGTAACTGTTTCTGTCACTGCCTTTTTTGAGGCTGCTGATTTGGTAGCACATTTTGTTTAAGATGGCGCGATCTTCACCTTCGGCGGAAGCCAAATCTTTATACTTTCGCGCTCGGTCACTGCCGTTATAGGCAATCAAACCAGCGGTACCAGAATAATCCCCCATTTTGTCAGCGCAGGCTTTGTTGATTTTATGAAAGTTGGCTTCCACCCGTTCTCTGGGTGTGCCTGATTCGCCACAGGCTGTTAATGCCAATACAGTGCTTAAAATAATTGTCTTCTTCATGTTGTTTACCTCTTTTCTTGTTCTAATACCTTTATAAACAGCCGGCCAGAGTGATGACTGACATATTTTTTTGTTATCAAATGATTTTAGGGTAAAAAACTGTCATACAATGCGGGTATTACACTTTTGATATACATAGCAATGGCGCAAGACAACAAAGAATGGTTGCTCAGTTTAAGGGCGAAAATTGATGGCATTGATGCCGATATCCAGTCCTTGATTTCTCAAAGGGCTGACATTGCCAATGAGGTGGCTAAAAGCAAGGCCAAAGCCCAATCAGGTGGCTTTTTTTATCGCCCAGAAAGAGAGGCCCAGGTTTTGCGTGCAGTCAAAGAGCGCAATGACGGCCCATTGTCGGATGAAACCTTGGTGCGCTTGTTTCGTGAAATCATGTCGGCATGTTTGGCACAGCAGAAGCCTTTGAATGTTGCTTATTTGGGGCCTGAAGGCACGTTTTCAGAGATGGCCACATACCAGTTTTTTGGTCATTCGGTCAAAGCCATGCCTGAGGCATCGATTGATCAAGTGTTTGCTGAAGTGGAAGCAGGTGTGGCTGATTTTGGGGTGGTTCCGGTAGAAAATTCGACTGAAGGTGCCGTGAATAACACCTTGGACATGTTTCTGTCATCACCTTTGAAAATTTGTGGTGAACTGGATTTGCCCATACATCATCACTTAATGAGCCAAAGCGACAGTTTGGCATCGGTTAAAGTGGTGTATTCTCACCGCCAATCTTTGGCACAATGTCGAGCTTGGCTTAAGAACAATGCACCGCATGTGGAAACCGTTGCCGTCAGTAGCAATGCCGAAGCAGCCCGTAAAGCCAGTTATTCAGAACATGCAGCTGCCATTGCTGGTGAATCGGCCGCCGCCATGTATGGCCTTAAAATTCTGTTCAGTGAGATTGAAGACCGAGCCGATAACGCCACCCGATTTTTGATGATAGGCAAACAGGTGTTGGCCGCCAGTGGGCAAGACAAAACCTCGTTGATGGTGTCAGCCGCGGACGAAGCGGGTGTGCTGTTCCATATCCTCAAACCTTTGAATGACTGTGGTGTCAGCATGACGCGCATTGAATCCAGGCCGTCAAAACAGGGTCGTTGGGACTATGTGTTTTTCATTGATTTGATGGGCCATGTAGAAGATGAAAACATCGCTCAAGCCATGCGCCAAATGGCACGATTTACTAAGCATTTAAAGGTGTTGGGTTCCTACCCGCAGTCCGTCTAACATCTGTTCTGCCAAGGCGTGCAAAAAGACAGTTTTTAATGTATAATTGCGCGCCGATTGGCAGGCGAACCTAAAGCCTGCATTATTCAATACCTTCATTCAATCAAGTGGCATAATCCGGCCGCTTTTTGTTCGAGGGGGACACAAGGATTCAACCTTTACCGCGGCTTGAATCATTCTAAAACACAAAGCAGACAGTTGAGCGCAGATTCAACTGCTTCTGATGAGGACATAACATGAATATTTTTGAGACCATCGACAAAACCGAACACGAAGAAGTTGTTTTTTGTCATAACAAAGACGTGGGCTTGAAAGCCATCATCGCCATTCACAACACCGTACTTGGCCCTGCTTTGGGCGGTTTGCGCATGTGGCCATACAAAACTGAGCAGGAAGCTTTGAACGATGTGTTGCGTTTGTCTCGTGGCATGACTTACAAAGCGGCAGTTTCTGGTTTGAACTTAGGTGGTGGTAAATCGATCATTATTGGAGATCCAAAGAAACACAAGTCTGAAGAATTGTTCCGTGCATTCGGTCGCTTTATGGATTCTTTGGGTGGTCGTTACATCACAGCAGAAGATGTGGGTATCGATGTCAATGACATGGAATATGTGTTCCAAGAAACTGACAATGTGGTTGGTGTTCACCAAGTTCATGGTGGTTCAGGTGATCCATCCCCATTCACCGCTTTTGGTACGTACCAAGGCATCAAAGCCTCATTAGAGAAAAAATACGGCAATCAAGATGTCGGCAACTATGCCTATGCAGTACAAGGCGTTGGTCATGTGGGCTTTGAGTTGGTTAAATTGTTGCGTGCCGATGGTGCCAAAGTATTTGTCACCGATATCAACCAAGATGCAGTGAATCAATGTGTTGAGGAATACGGTTGTGAAGCAGTTGGTTTAGACGATATTTATGATGTGGATGCACAAATTTATGCGCCATGTGCTTTGGGTGCCACAGTCAACGACGACACCTTAGAGCGATTGAAGTGTGACATCATTTGTGGTTCTGCCAACAACCAATTGGCTGAAAACCGCCACGGCAATGAATTAGAAGCACGCGGTATGATTTATGCACCAGATTATGCGGTCAATGCCGGTGGCTTGATGAACGTTTCGATTGAATTAGAAGGTTATAATCGAGAACGTGCCATGCGCATGACGCGTAACATTTATTACAACATCAAACGCATTTATGACATTGCTGAGCGTGATGGCATTGCCACTTGGGAAGCTGCCGATCGCATGGGTGAAGAGCGCATTCAAAAGATGGGCCGTGTCAAGTTACCTTATATGAACCAACGTAAGGTAAAATTCTCAGGTCGCACAAAAAACGGTAACAACTGATGAACTACGATGTCGCACTCTCAGAGGAATTAGAACTGCTGCGTGATACAGTACGTAAATTCACCGCAGAAGAAATCGCACCCCGTGCAGAAGCCATAGATCAAGAAAACCTGTTTCCTGCCGACTTGTGGCAAAAGATGGGTGATTTGGGCTTGCTTGGCATGACCATTCCAGGCGAATATGGCGGTTCAGAAATGGGCTATTTGGCGCATTTGGTCGCCATGGAAGAAATTTCTCG
>JAUIHY010000019.1 GCA_030432115.1 Gammaproteobacteria bacterium
ATGTGCTTGCTGTCAATACCCTCTCCATCATCAACAATCCATAAATTGGCCCTTAATTCATCGTCCCTGAACCACCTAAGGTGAACACTAGAGCCCGGCGGCGTGTGTATCACCGCATTGCGCAACAGGTTCAAACAGACACTGGTGATTTCAGATTCATTGCCTTCAATTTGCATGCTTGAATCAATTTGCGCTGTGAATTGGTGTTTTGTTGCATGGCTGCTGTTTTTGACATCATTAAACAATTTATTCAACAACAGTGGCATGTTAATCAATTGGCTGCTGCTTTCAATGTGCCGATCATGCTCAATGGTGGCCAATTTCAACATGTCCGCTATGATTTGCTCCATTCGATTACTTTGGTACAAAGCCTGCTCAATGGCCACCGCCCAATCTTCAGGTACTTGGCCAGAACTTTGAATCATTTCTAAATAACCAGAAACCACGGTCAAGGGTGTTCTTAACTCATGCGAGGCATTGGCCACAAAAGCCCGTCTAGATTTTTGCAATGCCTCTTGCGCGCTGATGTCGCTGGCCACCAATAAATTCCGGTAACGATTGAGGTGAATCAAGCGGATTTTGATTTTTTTATCAGGATCCACAGGGTGATTCATTTTTAATGTTTGGTCTTTATCATCCACCCCCAATAATGCCACAAAAGCAGGGTCTCGAATGATGTTGGCCACCGGCTGTTTTAAATCATTGGGCCTGATATTAAGGATGGTGATGGCACTGTGGTTACTCCATTGAATTTCAAACCGGTCATTCAATAATACTGTGGCAAATGGTAAGGCTTGTGCGGTGGTATTGAACTGCTCAATCAAAAATTGATTCCTTTTGTGCGCCTTGGTGACTTGCTTTTGGTTGTGCAGCACCAAGGTGGTCAATGATTCAAATATGCCATTATTAATCGGCACATCATTTATGGGCGCACCCTTTTTATACCAAATATAAAACCTTCGCAGCTCCAGGTATTTCCAAATAAAAAACACCATAGCCCAAAGAAAAAAACTGGCCAACCAATTTTGACTCACCCACCCTGTAACCACGGCCAGCAGCAAAAATATCAGTCCTGCTATTTTGTCTTCTCGCCAATCGTTATTGGACACAGCCACCAATCCTCATTCAAAACCCCTATCTTAACGCAAGCTCCTGATTTATGACCGTTGAATTTAACCTTGAAACAACAATTCATCACTTCTGTCACATTTGTCATAATAATGAAACATATGTCACTTAAAATTCACGCTTTTGTCATTTTGGGTAAACACATGAAAAAATCAGTACTCCTTATATTCGTGCTTTTCAGCACCTCCTTCGCTTCGGCGTCAGACGATGCCGCCGCTGAGCTGGCCGCGTTAAAATCACAGTTAAAAATGCTCACCGAACGTTTGGCTGTATTGGAAGCCAAACAAGAGCAGACCGCCACCGCAGTGACCGAGGCCACCACTCAAGTGACTGAGCAACAAACCAAGGCAAACAAAGAAGACTGGACCTCTCGCATCTCGCTGTCTGGTGATTTACGCGATCGCATGGAATACATTGACGAGCGAGGCAAAGACGTCCGTACCCGCAATCGTGTACGTGCCAGATTGGGCATAAAAGCGAAAGTCAATGACCGCTTGAATGTCGGCATCCAATTGGCCTCCGGCAGCGATGACCCCACCTCTACCAACCAAACTTTAGACGGCTCTTTTTCCACCAAAGGCATCAATTTGGATTTGGCCTACTTTGATTGGAAATTGTCAGACGACTTGAGCCTAACTGGTGGCAAGATGAAAAACCCTTTACACAAAGCAGGTAAAACGCCATTGATTTGGGACGGTGATTTGAACCCTGAAGGTGCTGCTTTGAAATTCAACCGAGGCGGTTGGAATGCCACTGCATTTGCTTTTTCTGTTGACGAAAGAAAAGCCGCCACTGACGCTTTGTTACTGGGCGCTCAAATCAAGAAATCATTCGCTGACACAGGATTCAATGCCGCTTTGGGTTACTATGACTACCAACGCGTACAAGGTTTTTCACCGTTCTTTGATGGTAAAGCACGTGGCAACTCTTTGGATGCCAATGGTCGCTTAGCCAATGATTACAACTTGTTTGAAGCGTCTATTGAATACGCCACAAAAGTGGCTGACTTACCTTTGCAGTTGTTCGCCAACTACGTTGAAAACACCGCTGCCGATGATGAAAACCAAGGCGTGGCACTGGGTTTCAATTTGGGCAAAGTGAAAAACAAAGGCTCATGGTCATTTGGTTACTCTTATTTAGATATTGAAGCCGATGCGGTATTTGCCTTGTTCAATGATTCAGACTTTGCTGGCGGTGAAACCGATTCTAAAGGTCACATACTGAAAGCCGGTTATGGCATCAACAAAAACATGTCATTCGGCTTGGCCTACATCGCTTCGGAACAAGACCAAAGCCAAATGCAACAAACTGACTATGACCGTTTGCAGTTAGACTTGAAATTTAAATTCAAATAAGCACTGATTGTTATCATAAAGTAAAGAAAGGTCTCCATTGCGAGGCCTTTTTTATTACCAATAAATTATCAAACCAGATGACCACTCTGAAGCAACCCATAGACATCGCAAATGAAGAATCAACCCTGTAACAGGTTCAGTATCGAACATTGATGCACCATGACCTCTTTCACTCTCATCCTTATATGTAAGAGTATATAATGTTGATATGCTTAAATTTAGTTTAAGCAGATAGAAAATGCGTATTGCTTTTTTGAGTATGACCAATTAGGAGGAAGTATAATGATGGTAATTAAAAGAGATTCTGGCTGGGTAGATAGGTTTCGATCTTACCAAGTGATTTTAGACGATGAAGTCATTGGCGAAATTAGCAATGGTGAAGAAAAGTCTTTCGATTTACCCAAAGGGAATCACAAATTAAAGCTTGTTATCGATTGGTGTAACAGCAATTCATTGACTGTTAATAACGAAAATGATAACTCCATGAGTTTTGAGTGTGGCAGCAGCTTGAGGGGGTTTAAAGCATTTTTGGTACTTTTTTATGTGTTCAGCCGCCCAGATGAATATTTGTGGTTGAAACAGCGCACTGGTTAACACTCTAAAAAACCTTACTTCATAAAAAAGGCTCCGCAATGGGAGCCTTTAAACAGTTGTTTTAACGTGTTTATCAACCAAACAACGCCTTTAAAATAAAGAAGAAGATGATTGATAAAGTGGCTCCGGCTGGGATGGTGACCACCCAAGATGCAAAGATGCTGCGCACCACACCCAAGTCAATGGCTGAAATACCACGTGCCATACCCACACCCAAAACAGCACCTACCAGGGTTTGCGTGGTTGAAATCGGCATACCCGTTCCTGATGCCACTACAATGGTCGAGGAGGCGGCTAACTCAGCGGCAAAACCACGAGAAGGCGTCAAGTGAGTGATTTTTTGACCGACGGTGCGAATCACACGAACACCATAAGTGGCCAAACCAATCACAATACCAATACCACCCAATAACAAGACCCATGCATCCACGCCTGCTTTGGCAGCCACAGCACCTGATTTGGCGGTGGCAACAATTGCAGCCAAAGGCCCAACCGCATTGGCCACATCATTGGACCCATGGGCAAAAGCCAAGCCACTGGCTGTGATGACCATCAAAACACCAAACACTTTTTCAACTGTGTGGAAATGAAACTCTTTTTCCTTCTCTTTATCCACTTTGATTTTTGACACAAAAAAAGCGCCAATCAAAGAAACAATCACACCAGATATCGCCGCATACAGGTAGGCTTCATTGTCAGAAACCGTCAAACCCACATGTTTCAAACCTTTCTTAATGGTGACCAATGTCAGAATAAAAGCAGTGATAAACATGTACATAGGCACATATTTTTTGGCACGCTCTAAAGGATTTTTTTGCTTCAGAATCAAATGGTGTACCGTTTGGAAAATCATAAAAGCCAAAATACCTGCAATCATCGGCGTGATGACCCAAGACAAAACGATGTCACCCACCTTGCTCCATTTGATCGCTTCAGTACCAATCCCCACAGCAGCAAAACCCACAACAGCACCAACAATCGAATGCGTGGTTGATACTGGCCAACCTTTTTTAGACGCAATCAACAACCAAATTCCAGCAGCCAATAAAGCTGATAACATGCCGAATATCAACAATTCTGGATTGCCCTCAATGGAAGCGGTGTCAATGATGCCTTTGCGAATGGTTGACGTCACCTCCCCACCAGCCAGTACCGCACCAGCAAACTCAAAAACAGCCGCGATGATGATGGCTTGTTTGATGGTGATGGCTTTCGAGCCTACCGAGGTCGCCATGGCATTGGCCACATCATTGGCGCCAATACCCCAAGCCATAAAGGCGCCGAAAATACCGGCCAGAACGATATACGTTACTTGATAATCCATGTTAATCCCCTTATTTAGCCAACAACAGTTCTAATCGACGACCAATGCGTTCTGCCATATCAGCCACATCTGCCACTTGATCAATCAATTGATACAAAAACATTACCTCAACCGGTGGCAAGTCTTGCTCCATCAAAAACAAACTTTCTTGCAACCCTGCTTGCATCACATCAGTTTCTGTTTCAATTTTGTCCAACTTGGCAATCAACTTTTCAACCACCTTTACTTCAGCGCCACGGAAGCCTGTTTCATACAATTCATCCAGCTCATTGACGCTTTGTTTGGCCTTCATGGCCGCATCTACACTTCTTTTGACAAAATCCAAGAAGGCATCAAACAAGGCGCCAGGCACTTGCATCTTTCTTCTCATCACCACGCTGCTGATTTTTTTACTTAAGTTGGCCACTTTGTCTTGCACCAAGACCAGCTCCAACAAATCCTGTCTTGGGACGGGCATGAACAGGCTTTTAGGCAAATTAGAACGAATGTTCAACTTCATTTCATCGGCATCATTTTCCAATTTTTTGATGTCACTGTTGATGTTGGCAACTTTTTCCCAATCATTCAGATTGGCCGCTTCAAATAAAGCTGGCAGTAGTTGTGCTGCTTCACAGGCTGTTTTGATGTGCTCTTGCAAGGGTGCCACTGGTGAACGTGACAACATATCAGAAATAAGGAATCCCATATTTTTAAAACCATTGGTTAAAATCACGACACATTATAAATTATTCATTCACACAAAAACGCCCCGCCACAGCAAAATGGTCGATATTCTTGATTTCAAGGCAAATTAAGCCACCACTTGTAACACAATTGTCACATAACTGTCATATTTCAGTGATTTGTGCCGAATAAACTGGTTCTTGTTGCCATATTTTTATCTTTTCGGACCCATGATCGACCTGCAAAAAAAGCTGAAAGAAGCGTATCCAGAACTCAACCCTCAATTAGAAAAGTATCAATTCATTTTCAAGGCATTGGAAAAATTACTGCATTTAGACGAAATCAATGTTTTTATAGATGAGAATAAACACTTAAAAAATTTTGCGTTCCTTGATGCCATATTGAAGCATTTTGATTTCCATTACAAAATCAGCAACCAAAATTTACGCAAGATTCCAGCAGAAGGACGTGCCATTTTGGTGGCCAATCACCCCATCGGCTCGCTGGATGGCTTGGCCCTGTTGCGCATGGTTTATGACATCAGACCCGATGTCAAAATCATCGCCACCCCATTACTCACCAGCATCGAACCTTTAAAAGGTTTGTTTTTGCCAATTGATAACATCAGCAAAAAAATCAGCCACAAAACCAATTTGAATAACATATACCAAACACTGGAAGACAACCAAGCTGTGATCATTTTTCCAGCAGGTGAGGTCTCAAGAATCACACCCAAGGGTGTTAAAGATGGTCAGTGGAAAACAGGCTTTTTGCGCATGGCTGAAGCCACATCATCTCCCATTGTTCCTGTCTATGTGGACAGCAGAAATTCGGCCAGTTTTTATGCCGCGTCTATGCTGTTCAAACCACTGGGCACCCTGATGTTAATCCATGAAATGTTCAAACAAAAAAGCAACACAGTGGAATTCCTAACAGGCTACCCCGTTGAACCCAAAGCATGGCAACCTTTGGGTTTAAAGAAAAAAAAGCTGGCCGCCAAATTCCGCAAACATTTATTTGGCTTGCGCAAAAACAAAAGCCAATTCAATACCACGGCCACCATAGCGCACCCCATACAAGCCAGACGCTTGTTGGCTGAAATCAAACAATTAGATAAAATTGGCAGCACCCATGATGGCATGAGCATTTACCTGATGCCCTACCAACCTGATTCATTATTAATACAAGAGATTGGTCGCTTACGCGAATTGGCCTTCCGGATGGTCAAAGAGGGAACGGGAAAGCATGTGGATATTGACGCATATGACACCCGCTACCAACACCTGCTGCTGTGGAACGACAAAGAACTGGAAATTGTTGGCGCTTATCGCATTGGGCTGTGTGGTGACATCATCGAACAGCACGGCATCAACGGTTTATATACTTCAACCTTGTATCAGATTGATGAAGATTTCCTGAACATCGCACCTCAAACACTGGAACTGGGACGCAGCTTTGTCCAACCCAAGTATTGGGGCATGCGTGGCCTAGAGTACCTGTGGTATGGCATCGGCGCGGTGATACGCCGTCACCCAGAAATTAAATACCTTTTTGGCGCTGTTTCTATCCCTGGCGATTATTCACCGGCTTTGTTAGAAAGCATGGTGAACCATTACAGCAGCCATTACCCCAAACCAGCCTCGGCACCTGAGATGACCGCAAAGCACCCTTTTCCGGTGACCATGCCATGCACTGCCAGTGACCGAAAAACCGCTTTCAAAGCCTTATTGAAATCCATCAAATCAGCTGGCATGAAACTGCCTGTGCTTTACAAACAATATACCGAGCTGTGTGAACCTGGCGGTGTAGGGTTTATTAATTTTGCCCGCGACCCTCATTTCAATAACTGCGTGGATGGGCTGATTTGGCTGGAGCTGGATAAAATGAAAACCGCCAAAAAAGCCAAATACATTGCCCTGAATAACTGTATGGATGAAGCAGGCTAATTGACCGTGACCATTTGTTGCGCCTGTTGACGCTGTGCCTTGATGTCTTCATAGACCACAACAGCACCCACAATCAAGCTCAGGTTACTTAATGCAAACAATGTCATCAAGCCCAAACGTCGCCATTTTTCCACAGTGTCTGCTTTTTTCTCAGGAATGAGGTCGATGCGAATGCGGTAAGGCATCAAGTCTTCCAACACGGTGATTTTTCTTGCCAATGACTGCAAGGTCCTGTCGCCAGATTGGACTGCTTGCTGAAGCAGTTTTCGACGCAGGTCGCCATCATTCAATAAACGGTTCAGCGAAACTCGAGTTTTCGTTTGTTGATGGAGTTGCTGTGTCAGTGTCACAAATTGATCTTGGTACATGTGCGAGCCCTGTGTTTGCTTGCCCGCCAATGTAGCCTGCCAATGTGGCACAGTTGTTTCAATCCAGTGATATTTTGTTGACGTTATTAACTTATTTTAATCAGGTCTTCCCAGCGACTGGTGTAATGTGGTGACATGCTGTTGGCACGCATGGCCCAGCGTTTATCAAAACCCAAGCTGGCGAATTTCACGGCATCACGGCCATAACGCTGATTGATGCGGTCCAATCCCGCCATCAATTCTGGGCGTGCTTTGATGGGGTTGAACAAATCGGCTTGGTGACCTTTGCGTGGACTCAAAGCATTCAACAAAATCCCCGCTTTTTTGTACTGTTCATTGTTTTTATACAGGCGCTGTAGTCCGGTTTCTATGGCTTGGATAAACACGCCGGTGTCATCACTGGGCTCTGCCAGCATGATGGTTTGACTGGGTTGATATAAATATCGGTCTTGCTGTCTTTTGGCGTACAAATACAGCGTGATACTCCGCGCCATCGACTGTTGTGCCCGCAGTTTTTCGCAACAACGGCTGACATGATAGGACAAGGCTTCTTTCAAATCTTGGTACTCGGTGATGCTGTGACCAAATGATCGTGAGTTGAGGATGGATTTTTTTGGCTGCGGCACCTCATCAAAAGCCAAACAACTGACGCCACGCAATTCCAAAATGGTGCGCTCCACATTGACCGAAAAGATGCGTTGCAGCACCGCATGATCTGCTTCATGTAAATCCCAAGCCGTGTGGATGTTGAGGCGCGCCAAACCTTGACTCAGCTGTCTGCCAATACCCCAAATTTTACCCACAGGAATCCTTGGCAACCAATAACGCCGCGCTTTTTCACTGCGCAAATCAACCACGCCATCGGTCAATTTCTTGTTTTTCTTGGCAATGTGGTTGGCGGTTTTTGCCAAAGTCTTACTTGGTCCCAAGCCGACACACACAGGTAAAGACAAACAGCGCCACAAATCATCTTTGATGCGCAAACTGATGTCACGTAAAGGCTCTGCATGACGCTCAAAACACAAAAAAGATTCATCCACAGAATAAGAAGCCACTTGGTCACAATGCTGTTCCAAGATCCAATTAAAGCGCTGTGACATGTCACCATACAGGCCATAATTAGAAGAAAACGTCACGACGCCATGTTTTTTTAACAGCGACTTGACCTTAAATTCGGGTTCGCCCATTTTGATGCCTATGGCCTTGGCCTGATCAGACAAAGCAATGATGCAACCGTCGTTGTTACTCAAGACCACCACTGGACGCTGATTCAGTTCAGGGCGAAACAAACGCTCGCACGAAACATAAAAGCTGTTCACATCACACAGCGCAAAGGTTTTCACAACAACGACCTGGCAATCCCCGTCACCACACCCCAAATCACCAACTCCACCTCTCCGGTGACTTGTATGTCGGCATAGTTTGGGTTTTCTGCCTGCAAACGTAAACCACCATGGGTGCGCAAGCGTTTGACCGTGAATTCATTATTTAACAAAGCCACCACCACATCTTTGTCTTTGGCCGTTAAGGACCTGTCCACCACCAAGACATCATTTTGAAATATGCCCGCACCCACCATGGAATCGCCTTCCACCTTAGCAAAAAAAGTGGTCGCTGGGTGTTTAATCAACAACTGATCCAGACTCAAGCTGTCTTCCATGTGTTCATCGACCACACCAGGAAAACCCGCCGACACTTTGCCTGAATACAGTGGTACTTCACTGTATTGGCCACTGGGTTTTAATAAAGTTACTTTGCTCATGTCCCTATTTTACGCCCAGCTGATGACCAATCACAATAAAATCAAACCGCAATCCGTTCTGCTCAAGCACATTCCTTTTGATGCAGTGTGTACCCTGCGCGCGCTGTTCTCTCGGCACCATCAATTCTCACTGACTGTGTCGCTTCACCTGATTCAGACATGCCTAAGCGATCTGGGTATTTGTTGTTGATCGCAAATTGATGACTCACAGCATGGGCAAAGCGTTGGAACAACATGGCATAAAACAGACCGGAAACCACATAAAAAGCACACAACAACCATGACGCCATCAAAAATTGCTTCGACAAAAACTCCAGTGGCAGCTCGCTCACATTCAACATCAGCTGCAAGCCAAAGATCCAGCTTGCCACCAAACCCATGATTGCGCCTATACGCAAACCATCAGCCCATGTAGTTTCGCGACGGATGTACAACCAAGAAATGAAGCTGGCCAACAAGGCGTGTGACAAAGCAGAAGCCACGCCCCACTCAGCATGATGAAAAATACCCCACCATGTGTGTTGTCGATAAACCGCTTCAGCTGGCGTACCGGCAAACAGAAGGCTAAAAAACAACATCAGCAAACTTGAAATCAGCACTGAGAAAAACATGTATTTTTTCATGACATTAATAACTTGCATTTTGAAAGTATTCCACTGTACGCTCAAAACTTGCATAATGCAAGCTATAAACGTAAAATAAGCCCATGAAACCAAACAAAACTTACAAAATGACCATATGTCCAATGACCTATGTATTAGATATTCTGGGTGATAAATGGACTTTTTTAATCATCAGGGACATGTTGTTTAAAGGCTGTTGTCGCTACAAACAATTCATAGAAAGCGAAGAAGGTGTGGCCACCAATATCTTGGCTGACCGTTTGAAGAAATTAACCAAGCACGGATTAATAACCCAATGCAAAGACCCAGATAATGGCCGCCAAAAACTGTACCATTTAACCGATAAAGGAATAGACTTGACCCCAACCATATTGCACATGATCAAATGGAGTGGTCAATACGATAAAGAAACCTATTTAAGTGATGACATCATGCACCATCTCGAAAATAATTTTGAAAAATCCATTGAATACGTTAAAGCCAACTATAAGGCAAGCTGTCACGCCAACTGATTAAAGGCATGACAGCACGTTTATTGCCATATCACCCACGCAACCGAAACCAACATCAAAACAGCCAATAACAACCGCAACACCCTGGCCGATTGAGGTCGAGTAAACAAAGGCCTCATCAGACCACCCAAACACAGCCACACAACATCAACTACCAAAGCCACCAGAAAACACAGCACTCCTGTAAGCGCGAAAGCCCATGCTTTAGGCACTGTCGGCAACAAAAACTGAGAAAAAATCGCAACAAAGGCCGCATAGGCTTTCGGGTTCATTAAATTCAACACAAAGCCATGAACAAAAGTGGGCGCATACTCGCCCGTTTCCAAGCCTGGAGATATCACCGGTGCCGTGGCAATTTTAAAAGCAATGAACAACAGATAAGCTGCACCCACCAATTGCATCACAAACACCGCTTCTGGAAAGGCCTCAAATAATACGTTCAAACCCAAAGCAGCGCCAGAAATGGCCACAGCCAGTCCCAATAAAATGCCCATCAAAAAAGGCAAAGAACGGCGCACACCAAACACCGCACCAGCCGCCGCCAAGGCCAAAGGCGCAGGCCCCGGTGACCCCAGCAACAAAGCCGAAGTCAATATCAATGTAACAATAGCTTCCGTCATAATAAACTCAAAAAATCATCCTATAACAATCCACCAATAATTTTTGGGCTTAATGTGGCAATTTATACGAAACATTACCTTCTTTGACAACGATGTAGTTTTGCTTTTGGAGGAGGTTAATCAACGACATCAGATCAGCATCTGATATTTGCTCTGTGAAAAGTGAGTTGATGGTATTGGCCAGGGTTTTTGTTTTCCTAGGGCGCGATTGACCACGACCTGCTAAATTTTTCACTATGGCAGCTATTTTATCTTCATTGCTTTTGGCAGCCGACATACGCAGGACGGGGATTTCTGCTAAATCTTTTTCTCTTTGAACTCGAATACCCTGAGTCTTTAAATGCTTTATTAAGGAATCAAAACCAGTATCTTTTGAAATGATATGAAAATACGCGTCAGGATTTTGTACAGAAAACTGCCCCAAATAATATGTCAAATGAAAATCCAATGCATTTTTACCGCTGCCGGCTATTTTGACATACTGTGCATTGTCTCCGAGCCGCTGCATGGCCTCGACTAAATCGAAAGGGATTTTAGATTGGGTGGCACCTACAAAAACGATGACTTTGAAAGGATGCTTAGACAAGACTTCTAGGTTTCGAGGTTGAACATTCTCATAATCTATTAGCACAAAATTAACTTGCATAACTCGAACAGTATTCATTAAATCCAACAACAATTTAAAAGTACATCATAGTCACTTTTAGGTGCATTGGCGACAAATATGGGTGTTTATTGCCTTGTAAATGATCAATAGCAAAAACTTAATACAAGCTTATACGCCTTATAAAACGGCCCACTCGATTCGCAGCTTGCGCAACAGCAAATCCTCGGAGTGATAAACCTCAAACTACCCAGTAGCTCCAAAGCACCCGTCAGACCGGTGCCATGTCGACCCTTGGCGAGCCTGCGAGCCTAACAGGGCGACTCATCAAAGCCTGCGTAGTGGTTGCGGTTTTTGCGAATCTGATATTAACTTGAAAGCTAACAAAGCGATGATTCTCTAACCATACAGCTGCTGGATAGGACCCAGATGACCGGTGCCATGTTTTGCCCTGGCGAGCCTGCGAGTCAAACAGCAAAACTCATCAAAGCCTGCGGAAAGGTTACGGCTTTTTGCTTTCTGAAATACTTTAAATCTGCTGAATTCCCTTTAATAAGCAAAAAGAAGTGACCTTGAAGCAAACTAAATCAGAAGCGGCCACGTAGCAATCTAAATCAGAAGTGCTTGCGTAGCCCAACCTGATGACAACAATGAAACCCAAACCACACAGCTGCTGGATAGAACCCAGATGATCGGTGCCATGTCGACCCTTGGCGAGCCTGCGAGCCTAACAGGGCGACTCATTAAAGTCTGCGCAGCGAGTGCGGTTTATAAAAAGCGGAAAGAGTATACAGAAACAAAATGACCTACAACCGCTTTTTATAAGGAGCGCTTGCGGAGCCCCGCCTGATGACAACATTGAATCCCAAACCACACAACTGCTGGATAGAACCCAAACGATCGGTGCCATGTTTTGCCCTGGCGAGCCTGCGAGTCAAACAGCAAAACTCATCAAAGCCTGCGGAGTGGTTGCGGTTTTTTGTTTAGTATGATGATTGGTCAGTTTATGAAACACTTAATTAAACAAAAAGAAGCGGCCACGTAGCAAACCCTAGAACTCGGATCGGAGCTTCCTGCCCATCAATGACGAGAGTGCTTCGGTGGTGGTCATTTCACCATGCACCACTTTCCAAACATGTTCGGTTATGGGCATATCGACTTGGTGTTTTTCTGCCAAACGCATCACTTCATCGGTGGTACCTATGCCTTCAACCACCTGTCCGATTTCAGCTTTGGCTACGGCTATGCTTTGACCACGACCCAAAGCCAAACCCATACGGCGGTTGCGAGATAAATCACCTGTAGAGGTCAATACCAAATCCCCCAAACCAGCGAGGCCCATCAATGTTTCTGGCTGACAACCCAAGGCCCTACCTAAGCGCATCATTTCCGCCATGCCGCGTGTGATCAAAGCCGCTCGGCTGTTGTCGCCCAAAGCCATGCCATCGGCAATACCAGTGGCCAATGCCAAAACATTTTTTACCGCCCCACCCAATTCGGCACCCACCAAGTCTTCTGACAGATAGGTTCTGAAGTTCTCATTGAGCAAGGCATTGCTTACTTGTTTGGCAAAGGCTTTGTGTTTAGATGCCACCGCCACCAATGTGGGTTTTCCAGCTGCCACATCTTTGGCAAAAGAAGGTCCGGTTACCAGTGCCGTGGGGTATTCTGAACCCAAAACATCCTCAGCCACTTGATGTAAAAAACGACCCGTTCCTGGTTCAAAACCCTTGCTTGCCCAGGCCAACGGCTTGTGACCGAGCAACGGTTTTACTTGTTCAAGAATGTCACGAAAGGCGTGAGAAGGACAGACCACCAAAACCGCATCAGCATCGCTTATGGCTTGCGCCAGATCATGGGTGGGCTTGAGTCTTTCTGGAAACGTCACCCCAGGAAGGTAACGTTCATTGGTTCTGGATGCCTGCATGGAAGCTATGGCTGCCGCATCGCGGCCCCATAAAAAGGTCTCGCCATTGCGTGCCATTTGCATCGCCAATGCGGTGCCCCAAGAGCCAGCACCCAGAACCGTAAACCGCATTACTGCTTGGTGCTACCAGCAGCTTCAGCTTGTGCTTTTTGCATTTGCTGCGCGTACATTTGTTCGAAATTAACCGGTTGTAAAACCAAAGGTTGGAAGCCACCTGCAACCACACTGTTGCTGATTTCTTGACGCACGTATGGGAACAACACATTAGGACAGTAAATGCCTAAAGTTTGGTGCAAAGCTTGGTCTTCAAAGTTTTTCATGTTGAAGATACCCGCTTGAGCCACTTCAGCCAAATAAGCCGTTTTCTCATTGACTTTGCAAGTCACAGTGGCTGTTAAAGTCACTTCATAAGTTTCGTCATTCAATTTGTTCACTTTTTGGTTCATGTTCAAATTGATTTCAGGCTGTCCTTGCTCTTGGAAAACTTGAGGCGCATTCGGTGCTTCAAAAGAGGCGTCTTTTACATACAATTTTTGTAAAGACATCATGGGTCCATTGTTTTCTGCCGCTGCGGCTTTGTTTTCTTCAGTCATTTGATTTTCCTATTTAAAAAATTAAGTGTTCGTATGGTGTTTATTTGGCCAGTGGTAATTTGTCATTTAACCAAGCATTGACGCCGCCTTGTAAACTGAAAGTCGTTTCAACACCTGCTTTGTTTAAGGCTTGACACGCTTTCAATGAAGTTCTGCCCATTTGACAGTAAACAACCACCGGGCGTTTTTTCATTCCTTCGGTTTTTATTTTTCCAGCTTCAATGTCAGCCATCGGCATGTTAACGGCGTTGACAATATGGCCTTGGGCATAAGCCTCAGCTGGCCTGACATCAACTAATTTGGCATTTTGTTGATTCACCAAACGGGTCAACTGTTCAACAGTGACTGTTTGTAAACCTGCACTGGCTTGTTTATACGCAGAAATCAAAAACAAAAACAGTGCCGCCAAAAACAATGTCACCAAAAAAATGTGGTTACCGATGAATTCTGCCAATTGAGCCATGGAAGTACCAGAAAAATTAAAAAGGACAATATAAGGTAGACTGAGAAAAAATCAAGGTAAAAACAAGGCTTTTATCCCTTCTGACTCTTTGTTAACATGGTTGCGCTTTGATTTTGCCCCCGATTGACTGAATGAACCGATTGATTATTTTGCTGTTTTTACTGATGACTTGGCCACTTTGGGCCCAGCAATCTACAGATGAAGCGGCATTGAATCAACGGTTGGATCAAATTCAAATCCAATTATCACGCCTGCAAAAACAACTTAACCAAGCCGAAGGTGAAGAAGCGGGATTGCTCGCCGAATTAGAAAAACAAGATCAGGCCATCAATAAAATTGGCCAAGACATTCACCAAATTAAAACACAAATCAAAACTGCTGAAGAACAAATCAAAGCATTGGGTAAGCAAATTTCAATCAAAAACAACAGCATCGCAACACAAAAAGACCAAATGGCTGAATTGTTGCGCTTACACATTTACATCAACCACGACCGCATCCTCAAAATGCTGCTGCTCAAAAGCAGCACTCAGACCGCTGAAGTCACCCAACATCAACTCAACTATTTACAAGATAAACTGTACCGCTTGATTGAAAACATCGCCACGCAAATCGTTCAGCTACAAGGAATCCAAGCACAGTTAACCACCGAACAAGACAAACTCAAAAGCAAACAGCAACAACTGACCACATCGCAGGCCGACATTTTGGAACAAAAAAGTCAACGCAGCTTGGTGCTCAAACAATTGCGCCAAACCATTGCCCAATACCAAAGTGAGAGTGAAAGCCTGTCACAAGATGAAAAACGCTTAAACCAATTGTTGGCCGAAATCAGCCAATTATTGACCGACTTGCCCGATGACTTGGGTGCCAACACCACATTCAAACGCCTCAAGGGCAAATTAGATCGCCCGCTGTCTGGTCAGATCATTCGTTCTTACCGTTCACTGCGTGCTGGCAACAGCCGCTGGGATGGCATCGTGATTGGCAATGACGCTGGCCAAGAAATCAAAACGCCTGCATACGGTCGTGTGGCTTTTGCAGATTGGCTGCGTGGTTATGGCTTGCTGATAGTGATTGACCATGGTGATGAGTACATGAGTTTATATGGACACAATGAATCGGTTTTGGTGGAAACCGGTGATTGGGTACAAGCAGGCGATGTCATTGCCACGGTGGGCAACTCAGGGAACATCAATCCACCTGGCGTTTACTTTGAGATTCGTCAAGCCGCTGACCCCACCAACCCCATGCCTTGGTTTAAAAAATAATTCATGTTCCATTCAGTTTGGCTTGATATAATCTTTAGCACTTAATACTTGAGTACTGTCATGAAATACAAATTATTATTCACCACCTTGTCCACTTTGGCATTCTCGGTTTCAGCTTTGGCCACACCGTTCACCTCTCCCAGCAAACCATCAGCTAAATTGGTGATGAACCAACCACATGTTACACAACAATTGTTTGCAATGAATCTGGTTCAAGTTGATGGAAAAAATGTTCAAAACAGAGGCGGAGTGGTTTGGCTAAAACCGGGTCAATATGACCTCAGTTTCAATGCCCAGGTGAATCAAAATTTCACCCAAGGTCAATTATCTCGCGCTGAAACCCGAAGCAAAGATTTCAACAACGACATGAACATCACTTTGGAAGCTGGCAAAACCTATTACATGGCCTACGACGCCAAAGATACCGACTCAGACAATTGGAAGCCCGTGGTTTATAAAACCAAATAACTTCCCCCCCAAAAAACCTCAAAATAAAGCGACACCGACAACGGGTCGCTTTTTTTATGTAACTTACCAGTTTAAAGACTCAAAAAACGTGCGTTAACAGAAAACCTTCAGCTAACACGAGACAGCTTTTGTTTTTCTGATCCATTTTGCGACAGGTTTTTCAAACAACAGGAATGTGAAATGTGCCAAAAATAAAGTCAATCCCAAAGCAATCACCAGTTTCCACGTTGTGTGCTGCTGAAAATCATCTACCCACTGAATAATGGGCAGGTGTAACAAATAAACTGAGTAAGATATTCGACCCAAAAAATCTCCTGCTTTATTGGCCAACAGTCGATTGTTGTCAGGCACCAAATAAACCAAGCAAAAAAACACCACTGCCATCACCATCAAAACTTCATAACTTAACCACATTTTGGTTTTGTCATCTGTGGTGATGGGCGAAAAATAGGGAAACATCAACGGAATCAACAATAAGGCCAACACGAACCCATGCTTTTTAAGGTCATCTGGAATCACCCATGTTTTGTATTGCATGCCCAAAATCATGCCAACAAAGAAGAAAGGCAAACTGCGTAAGGTTCTGAACAAATTGTAATCCAAGCCCCAAAGCTCACCATGCCAGCGTGGGAAATTACTGAAAAAAAGCAGCAACATGATCGCGACAACGACCACATAAATCCAGCTACTTAAATTGCGGCCAGCCAAGTACCAAAAGAGCAGAAAAAGCAGATAAAAATGTACCTCAACAGGAATGGTCCACAACACACTTTCTCCAGACAAGAAAAGTAAGTGTGATGCCACCGCATGCCAATCGGCCATGTCATACAGGTGATTATACCCAAAAGATTGTGCAAAAAAAGAGGCAAAAACCACCAACAGGAACAGCGGTAACACGCGCCCTGCTCTGGCCAAAACATATCGCCTGACTTGGCCTGAGTTGAAAGTACGGTCCATATAAAGGTAGGCCATCAAAAAACCACTGAGCAGGAAAAACAGCATCACACCATATTGCCCCGCACCACCCCCCAGTGCGCCATTCAACCATCCTGTTTGGTCACTGAAGTGACTGAAAAACACAATCAATGCCGCCAGCCCCCTCAATGTATTGAGTTTTCGTATTTCCAAATCAAACCTTATTTGTTCAGGGTTATTTGAGTCAGAGAAATACGCACGGCTTACTCATCACCATAAATCAGCACTTCAGATTTCTCAGCTTTTTTATAACCTCGGTACATGCCTGTTGTATTGAATGTCATGATGATGTTGCCTTTGGGGTCGAGGCCAATCACACCGCCATCGCCACCAACA
The DNA here is from genome assembly GCA_030432115.1 of Gammaproteobacteria bacterium. GTDB lineage: Bacteria > Pseudomonadota > Gammaproteobacteria > Xanthomonadales > Marinicellaceae > Marinicella. Next base: position 17,533 of record JAUIHY010000019.1, read on the forward strand.
GACTTGAGTTCTTGATGAATCACTTCATCGGCGGCTTGTTCGATACCGATGTTTTTGTATCGGACGCGGGCGCAAATATCACTGGCAACGGTGTAACGGATGAAAAATTCACCGTGACCGGTGGCTGATATGCCACAGCTGCGGTCATCGGCATAAGTGCCTGCACCGATAACAGGTGAGTCGCCGACCCTACCCCAGGCTTTATAGGTCATACCGCCAGTAGAAGTACCTGCTGCAATGTGGCCGTTTTTATCTAAAGCCACGGCGCCGACTGTGCCAAATTTGAATTCAGCGGCCAGTACATCATCGCTGGATGCTGTTTCTGCCTGTTTGGCTCGGGTTTTGGCATCCACTTCTTGCCATGCTTTGCGCCTGAATTCGGTATCAAAATAGCTGTTTTCAACTTGCTCCAAACCACGTGTTTTGGAAAAGGTATCAGCACCAGATCCTGCCAGCATCACATGCGGTGAATTCAGCATCACTTGTTCTGCAGCCAAGATGGGGTTTTTGGTGTATGCAACACCGGCCACAGCGCCTGCATCCAGATCGCTGCCACGCATGATAGAGGCATCCAGTTCATGTTTACCTGGCTTGGTGAACACAGCACCGTGACCGGCATTGAAATACGGCGAATCTTCTAATATTTTGATGGCTGCAATGACACCAGCTGTGGCATCTTGGCCATCGGCAAGGGCTTGATAGCCTGCATCCAAAGCCTGTTGTAAGGCTGTTTTGATGTTTTGTTCTTGTTCATCGCTGAGGTTCTCTTTCTTGATGGTGCCAGCACCACCGTGAATCACCAATGCAATGTTACTTTTCATGTTTTCCTCTGCCATCGCCATGCCTCCACTCAGTGCTGCCATCATTAAGATTGTATTTTTCATAAAGATTCCTTGGTCATTGAAGCGGATTAAAATATCATACTTTGTTTTTAATAGCGACCATTACAAAGGCATCCTTAATCATGGTTAACAATCAAACACTCACGGCCTTGTTACTCAAGCACTATCAATTGTCTGGTGAATTAACCGCCTTGGTGGGCGACTGTGACTTAAATTTTTTACTTGATACCCAAGGTCATAAATACACAGTCAAACTCAGTTATCAAACTGCGGAAGATTTAGAGTTTGAACAGGCTCTATTATCTCATCTCGCTGAGCAAAGTAATGATGTGCTATTGCCACATTTGTTAGCCAATAAGAACTCAGAAAGCATCACCCGCATTGATGAATTTGGTTATAAAAGTCTTCGGGTGTTGAGTTGGTTACCTGGACAACTGTGGGTCAACCACAAACCTCGCACAGCACAAATGCGATATGAACTGGGTCAAAAGGCCGCACATTTGTGTCTGTCACTCAAAGAATTTAAACACGCCAATAGCCAGAAAACCATGGACTGGGATTTGGCACAAAGTCTTTGGGTCAAAACTGAATTAAATATTTTAAAAGAAGAACAAAAAATATTGGTTCAGCCTTTTGTCACTGCATTTGAAGCACAGCAAAGCGAATACCAAGGCTTGAGAAAACAAGTGATTCACAATGACCTTAATGATCACAACATCGTACTGGGTGACAGCGGTCAAGTGCAAGGTTTTATAGATTTCGGCGACGCCGTACACAGTCAACTGATCAATGAAGTGGCCATCATGTGCGCCTATGCGGCTTGTGGATGTCCTCAACCCTTGGATGCCGCCGCTGAAGTGGTCGCAGGTTTTCACAGCGTGGTGCCTTTGACCGAACAGGAGTTGTCACATGTGTACCATTTGATTGCCATGCGTGCAGTGGTCAGTGTGACCAAGTCACAACAGGCACGACTAGAACAGCCAGAGAATGACTACAAAAATGTCTCTGAGCAAGGCTTTTGGCAGCTGTTAAAACAATGGTCAAGCATTCATCCAGTATGGGCAGAAGCCACGTTTCGCCATGCTTGTGGATTTGATGCCAACCCCAGACATCAACAGATTCGCGATTTATTGAATCAACAAAAATTTGACTTGAATCAGTTGATGCCTTCACAGCACACCAAGAGCCATTGCTTTCATCCTGACATGTCTGTTGGCAGCACATGGCTGGGTAATTCGGCAAGTTACAGTGATTTTGATTTATTCGATTTTAAAATCAAACAGCTACAAAAACAGCATCCAGATGCCCATATTGCTGGTGGCTACGGAGAGCACCGCCCTTTTTACACCAGCGATGCTTTCAGACAAGAGGGCAACCTTGGCTATGAATACCGCACTTGTCATCTGGGCTTGGATGTGTGGTCCACGGCAGGCGCACCGGTTCATGCACCATTGGATGGCGTGGTGGTGTCTGCCCATGTCAACCCCGGTGACAAAGACTATGGACCCACCTTGATTGTTAAACATGACATTGGTGGCATTGAACTGCTCACCCTGTATGGCCATTTGAGCCATGAAAGCTTGGACATCAGTCCTGTTGGAAAAAGCATTAAACGCGGTGATTTGCTGTGTACTCTAGGCCTGCCTCATGAAAACGGCGGTTGGAGCCCTCATCTGCATTTCCAAGTCATCAGTCACATGCTGGGTAACCGTCATGATTTTGCCGGGGCTTGTCGCCCCAAAGATTGGCCAGTGATGCAACAATTCTGCGTGAATCCAATGTATTTATTGACCCCAGAAACAGCTGCAGAAGCACAAAGTGACAACAGCCAATTGCATCAATTTCGTCAAAAACACCTTGGCTATTCCTTAAGTTTGGCACATGGGCACCCCTTGCAAATGCTGCGTGGCGATGGCGTCTATATGCTTGATCAATTCGGTCAAAAGTATTTAGACACCTGTAATAACGTGGCTCATGTGGGTCATGAGCATCCAGCTGTGGTTCAAGCAGGTCAAGCACAAATGGCCCTTTTGAACACCAACAGCCGCTATTTACACCCAGAAATTGTGGCATTCAGTAAAGCCCTACTGGAGACATTGCCCAAGGAATTGTCCGTGGTGCATTGTGTTAACTCAGGCTCTGAGGCCAATGAACTGGCCATGCGCATGGCCAAGGCTTTTTCAGGCGGGAAAGATTTCATCGCTTTAGAATCAGGATACCACGGCAATGCCAATGCCTGCATCGACATCAGCTCCTATAAATTTGACGGCCAAGGTGGTCAAGGCGCACCAGAGCATACTCATGTTCTGCCTTTGCCCGACACATTCAGGGGCTTATACCAAGGAGGCGATTCGGCAGAACAATATGCCAATCATGCAGATAAGGTTTTAAGCAAGCTATCAAAAGACAATAAACAAGTCGCAGGTTTTATTGCTGAAATGATCATCAGTTGTGGCGGACAAATTGAACCACCTGCAGGTTATTTCAAACATATATACCAAGCGGTTCGGGCAGCTGGCGGCCTGTGTATCGCCGATGAAGTGCAAACGGGCTGTGGTCGTGTAGGTTCACATTTTTGGGCCTTTGAACGCCATGACGTGATTCCCGACATCGTCACCATAGGCAAACCGATAGGCAATGGCCACCCGCTGGCAGTGGTGGTTTGCACGCCGGAAGTGGCCAAACGCTTTGCCAATGGCATGGAGTATTTCAATACTTTTGGTGGCAACCCAGTCTCAGCGCGAATCGGCCGAGCGGTGCTGGAAACCATAACCGCCGAACAGCTGCAAAAAAATGCAGCAGAAGTCGGTGCGTTTTTGTTTCAAGGCTTGAATGATTTGCAAAACAAACACCCCATCATTGCTGATGTTCGAGGCGCTGGTTTGTTTCTGGGCTTTGAATTGTGTGACCATAACAAAACACCGCTGCCTCAGCAGGCAAGTTACTTGGCCAATCGCATGCGTGAATTGGGCATTTTGATTAGCACCGACGGTCCTGACCACAATGTCATCAAAATCAAACCACCGATAACTTTCGACAAAAACCACGCCAGCGAGCTGTTACAGCGATTAAGCACCGTTTTCGATGAGTCTTTTATGACGCTGTGATAGAATGCGCCGCTTTATCCCTACTAAAAAGGACACACTATGGAAATCAAATCAGGTTGCGTGGTCGCCATGCATTACAAATTGACCAATGATGAAGGTCAAATTTTAGATTCATCAGAAGGTCGTGAGCCTTTGAAATTTTTACAAGGCGCTGGCAACATAATCCCAGGCTTGGACAAAGCCATGATCGGTAAAAAAGTTGGCGATGCTTTTGAAGCTGTGATTGAACCAGAAGAAGCCTACGGTGTTCGTCACGAACAAATGATCCAAAAAGTGCCCAAGTCAGCTTTCCAAGGTGTTGACGAGTTACAAGTTGGCATGTCATTCCAAGCCGAAACTGAACAAGGACCAGTACCCGTTAAAATCACTGAAATCGTTGACGAAGTGGTTACCGTTGATGCCAACCATGAATTGGCTGGCGTTCGTTTGACTTTCCAAGTTTCTATCGAAGAAGTGCGTGAAGCGACTGAAGAAGAAAAAGCGCATAATCATGCCCATTGAATGATTGCTACATAAGCACTTCTTACAAAAATAGCGGTTGATACTACTTCTGTTAAATGAGGTATCAACCGCTTTTTTT
>JAUIHY010000215.1 GCA_030432115.1 Gammaproteobacteria bacterium
CCATTCGAAGAGAGGCAATCATGGAAAAAATATTGGTTGGTGGACCCATTGGATGGAACCAAGGAATTCATCAAACAAAATGGTGAATTTACTGTCAATATTGCCTTGATTGATGAAGGAAAATCAGTTCTTTCAGTGGTCTATGTTCCGGTTAAAGAAATCAGTTATTCTGCAGCTGTTGGCGTTGGCGTGTTCAAAAGAGAAGCAGGAAAAAAACAATCCATTTCTGTGATGAAAAATTCTCGATTCAAGCCCACCATTGTTGGCAGTCGCTCGCATGTCAGTGAAGAAATGAAAGCCTATTTAGATCGGGTTGGTCAGCATGAAATCATCAGTATGGGCAGTTCATTGAAATTTTGCTTGGTGGCAGAGGGTAAAGCGGATTTATACCCACGCCTTGGCTTAACTTCTGAGTGGGACACCGCAGCAGCCCAATGTATCGTTGAGCAGGCGGGCGGGCATGTGGTGACTTTGGATGGTCAGCCGTTGCTTTACAACAGCAAGGATTCATTACTCAATCCACATTTTATGGTGTATGGTGACACCAGTAAAAATTGGACTGATATTTAAACACTAAATTCACAATTGATTATTGGCGAGATTTCAGGTTTTTGAGGTCTCGCCTTTGTTTTTTAGTGGGTCTGGCATCAGGTCTTGGGGTGGATTGAAATTCCATTCGGCTGATGGCAATGGCCGCTTCTCTTTCTTTGATGCTTTCTTCTGTTTCTTGATACAAGGTCACTGCAATTTTAGCGCCCACACGTTTTTCAACCAACTCCAAAACTTTGACTTCCCAAGTCATGTCTAATTTTTTAATGGTCAGCATGTCATCCACAGCCACGTTGCGCGAGGGTTTGCACTTTTGACCATTGATGCGAACTTTGCCCTGTTCCACATGTTTTTTGGCAATTGAACGTGTTTTGTAAAAACGAGCTGCCCAAAGCCATTTATCTATTCTAACCATTGTCTTGAAGGATTGTTGTAGGCATAAAAAAGCCCCAGTCTAATAGACTGAGGCTCAAAATTAAAGTGTTTAATTTTTATTCGCTAGGTGCTCTACAGCCAGTAATTCTGACGTTATCAATCACCCAACCTTCAGGTCTGCCAACACTTGAATCAGAAGTCATTCTGAAAGCGTATTGGACATCACTGCCGGCGTTGTTGTCAGCATTAACACTAAATACCGTAGCGGCTAACGGATCGCCACACCAGCCATTTTGACCACCAGCAGGGTTCTCCCAAGCTGAGCTGATTGGGCCGTTATAGTCATTGTTAATGATGTCTGCATTAGTGACTTGAGTCATGGCGCCGCCATCTACAGAAATTTGCAATTGACCTGCATCAAAACATGCAGCACCACTAGTTTGGTCTTCTATGGTTTGCGAATTCCAGAAACGTAATGTCAATGGGCCAACACCGGTTGGTAAGCTCATAACTGGAGAAACAACTGAAGTGTCATTGATATTTGCTAGATCGTCTGCTTGGAATGCATGACTTCCTGCATCACCAACGGCTTGCAGTGACCAGTTTTCTAAACCTGCGGCAGCAGAAACAGTCCACCCTTGTGGATCAGCTTGTCCACCAGTTATGCCAGGGCCTGATTCAAATCCATGTTTATAAATCAAATCAAGAGGCGTGTTGAAAGTATAGCTATAAATGTCATATTGCTCCATACCTATAGGGCAATCACCCGGTGCTACGGTTGTTGTAAAACTGAAGACACTGCTTACAGCTGAGCCGCAAGGGTTTATAGAAGAAACACGCCAGTAATGGTCAGTACTGGTTTGCAGATCCATTGATGCAGCGTAACTGTTGGTGTCAACAGTTTCTGAAATAACGATGTTATTAAACTGATCATCTGTAGCTACTTCAATTAAATATGAAGTGGCATTGGCATCTGCAGTCCAGCTGAACGATGGCTGCGCAGCCACATTGGTTGCAGCATCAGCAGGTGCAGTTAGCGTGCTAGCGCCAGCGATAGTCGCACCATAAGTCACATTAATATCAACAGTTTTTTCAATCACATCACCGTTATCATTACCTGAAGCCAGTACTGAAATAACTCCCATGCCTGTTGATCCAGTGGCATCAACATCGAATGTGAAATTAGATGTAAATGGTGCAGGTTGTCCGTTGCTGGAAAATGCTGTGTTAGTCACATAGCCAGGTGCTGAGTCAACAGATAAGGTAATGGTACCAGGATAAGACTGAATTTGAGTAAAGTCCAATGTGGAAGACATACCGGTATCATTGGCACACACTTCAAATGAACTGGGAGCGGCCTCTACGTTAAAAGTAGGCGATGCAAAAGCGTTGCCAATGGTGCCAGCCATACCCACTTTTGATGTGCGGTTATCGGTCCAAGACATGACAATTTTATCCATTACAACGGAAATGCTGTTGTAATCGCCCCATTCTTGGCCATCATTTAAGTTGTCAGAAGAAACATTGGTTACCCTTTGTTCGCCTTGCCAAGTGGCGCCACCATCAGTAGAGACATTGTAGTAAAAGTCTACACCTGAACGGTCGTTGTAGTGTCTGGTGTCATAAAAAGCAATATGTACATTGTCAAATTCATCAACCATTAACCAAGGGTGATAACGGTCGACAGGGTTGCTAGCTATGCTGTCAGAAGTGTCATGCGGATATGGTAATAAGTTCCAAGTAGCACCACCATCTGTCGATTTGGCTACTTTAACCACGCCATGGTTTTGTGCCGCAGAACCAGTTCCACCACCTGCACTGTCATCAGCTTCATCGGTGAATGTGACATAAATATGATCCTGAGAATCTACATCAACGGCAGCATAAATAAAGGCTTCACGTGTTTCCATAGAAGGAATAGGAAAGTCAAATCGTCCATTAATTGGTGCGATTTGAGTACTGGCGGCAAAGTTTACACCACCATCTGTAGATTTTAATAAGCGGATACCGCCACCTGAGGCTGTACTCGCATAAACATAATAAATATTACCAGCTGAATCTGTAGTGATGTCACTACCGATACCTACGGGATCTGAGCTGAATGACAACGGTGTTGACATGGTTTGTCCCATGTCTGTAGATCGAGCAAATTGCATCACATTGCTGTCATGCCAAGTGAGGTAAACATTGTCCTTATGTGGAGAGCTATTTGAACGATCAACATGGATCCATTCTTTATCACTTCCTGACGATGTAACTACTTTCATGGGTTCCCATGTAACACCTTGATCCAGAGAGCGAGTCCAGCGTACTCCAATTGAAGGACCACTTAAATCTGCTTGATAAACAATTGAACCATCTGAAGAATAATCAACAGCAGGGTCACAACAACTGCCAGCATTTTCTTGAGATTTGGTCCATGTAACACCTGAGTCAGTAGAGTAGTACATGGTTTGACCGTTGCTTGTGTTCGAGCCTGCCACACATTTGGTGTTATCTACAGGGTTACATTCAACACTGGTTTCATTACCTGCTACACCCACTTCAAAGGCTGTTTCAGTATCCGCTATTCCTGCGCCACCTCTGATTTCTTTGACATCAACGCCTTGAAACTTACCTGGTTTGTTGTTTTCCTTATGGTAACCAATACCCAGTGCTTCCTTATACCATATCCCATCAACAATCAAGCCGCCATGAAGCATCTGGAAGTGTTGCAATGTTGATCTTGGGTAAAGGTCACCTAATTGAGGCAATTCCTTTCTTTTGAAAACTTTAAAAAAGACTGGCACATTAGCCAAATACTGGTCATTTTCAGGAATGACATCCAAATCTTCTTTGGTTAATAGGTAATTGCGGTCATCCCAGGGGCCATACTTGGTCAATTCTGCGTAGTTAACCCTTTGGTCAACACCAGACGCTTGATCAATTGCTGCAATTGATGTGGTTGAAAATACTGCGAGGGAAAGCAGCGCTAGTGGTTTTAATTTCATAAGTTTCCTCTTTTTT
>JAUIHY010000216.1 GCA_030432115.1 Gammaproteobacteria bacterium
AACGGTCTGCTGGCCCTCGAATGCCAGCAAAACATACAACAATGCGTGTCCAAAGAGGCGGCCCATGACTTAGGGCAGCGTTTGGCCCATGACTTACGCGCCATTTTGCCCTTAGATGACGAAGAAACGGCCCTGGCATTTGCCGCGGCGGCTTTTCCTGTGGAACAAATTCTACAACCTCAATGGCCTGTTCATGATGCACTGAACCAGTATGCCAGTGCGGCATTCCAAGGCGAGTTACAACAAAACAAAGTGCTGACCATTGGCGCTGACCACGGTTTGATGCCCCAAGGCTTGCACCCCATTGAATCAGATCAAGCCTTGATGCTGATGCCTTTTGTTCTCTATACCAACAACACAGAACTGGCAGCACAATTTGAAGCCAATTTGATGCACAAAGGCATGATATCACCACCCTGCTTTGAAGCCATCAGCCAGCACCTGACACCGCACATCAACCATGCCAATTACATGACCACGTTGGACTTATTGGCAATGATGCATAACCACTATCAACAGTTGGGTATGGACGCGGTTTGGCAGGTGATCGAATCTGCTTTATTGCAAAAACAAGCCAAAATGATGGGCCAAACAGCGCAGCACAATCACTTTTTCTTGGTCGATCATTTGGTTTTTTCACCGATGTTCAGCTATGGCCAAATGGTCAGCTACTTTGACAGCGATGCGCAAGCCTATTTGGCTTGGTTGATTGCTCAAAGAACCGCCATGTCAGCCTTTCAAGCTCATGGTTTAGAACTGCATTTATTTCAAGGCACAGAATGGCCATTAAGTGATGAAAAAATTTGCCTCGGCGGCTTCGAAAAAAACAGATTAAACGGTGACTATTGGACTGAAGTTCAAGGCGAAATCAGGCCAGACCAAGCGGTAACGCTTTGCTTTTACGAGAGCCAGCAAGCAGGACTGGTTGCCATCAGTGTCAAAAACATCGATGCGGAAAGCCAACACATTTACTATCCGCTGTCTCCTCAAGGCATTAACAGCATCGAACACAACATCAAAACACAATTCAAAGACATCAAAGGGCATCAAAAGATAACCATTGAACAACAAGCACATTTAAACTTATGAGCCTTAACACCGAAGACATCTTACGAAACCTCAACGAAGTCCAAGCACAAGCCGTCACCACTGACGCCCAACATGCCTTGGTATTGGCCGGCGCTGGCAGTGGGAAAACCCGTGTATTGGTTCACCGCATCGCTTGGTTGATTGGTGCCGAATTCGTCTCCCCCTACAGCATTTTGGCTGTGACCTTTACCAACAAAGCCGCCGCCGAAATGCGCAACCGCATCGCCTACATGTTGAAACAAGACATCAACAACATGTGGATAGGTACTTTTCATGGCATCGCCTTACGCCTGTTACAAATCAATGCTGAAGCCGCAGGCCTGCCAAAAAACTTTCAAATTTTAGACTCCGATGATCAGTATCGACTGATTCGCCGCTGTTTGAGCGACTTGGAATTGGATGAAAAACAATGGCCACCTCGCTCCATCCAAGGTTTCATCAATGACAAAAAGAATGATGGACTGCGCGCACATGAAGTGGAAGATTTTGGTGATTACAACAACCAAACCATGATCAAGGTTTATCAACAATACGATGACCATTGTAATCGTGCAGGCTTGGTGGATTTTGCTGAAATGCTGCTTCGTGCCCATGAGTTGTTGTTGAATAACGACGAAGTGTTGAAAAAATACCAAATGCGCTTTTCACATATCTTGGTGGATGAGTTCCAAGACACCAACAGCATTCAATCAGCGTTTATTCAACTGCTGGCAGGTAAAAACAACAAAGTCCTGGTGGTGGGTGATGACGACCAATCCATCTATGCCTGGCGCGGTGCCAAGGTAGATCATATTTTGGACTTCCAACACCTCAATGCCAACACCGCACTTTATAAATTAGAACAAAACTATCGCTCCACCCAGACCATATTGGATGCCGCCAATGGTGTCATCAAAAACAACAACAAACGTTTGGGGAAAAACCTTTGGTCAGCACAAGAAAAAGGTGAGCCGGTCAGTATTTATGGTTCACACTCTGAGTTTGATGAAGCCTTTTATGTCGGCGAAACCATTGATGCGCTGTTATCCAATACCACACGTGCCGATGACATTGCCATCTTGTACCGGTCTAATGCCCAATCTCGCTTGCTTGAGGAGGCCTTGATTAAGCGCCAAATTCCTTACCAAATTTATGGCGGCCTGCGATTCTTTGAACGCATGGAGATCAAAGACGTGATGGCCTATGCCCGATTGGTCAATAACCGCCACGATGACATTGGTTTTGAGCGTGTCATCAACACTCCCACACGCGGCCTGGGGTTAAAAACGATCAACATGATTCGCAATTACGCACAAATGAACCAAAGCAGTTTATGGCAGGCAGGATTGGACTTGGTCAAGCAAAACAAATTGGCCAATCGTGCCGCTTCATCTTTTGCCGCTTTTGCCAACTTGATTGATGAATTACAACAAAACAACCAAGACCAACCCTTGGCCGCCTTGTTTGCTGACACCATCGAACGCACCTCACTGAAAGACCATTACCTCAAAGAACCACCCGAAAAAGCCCAAACACGCCTAGAAAACTTGGATGAATTAATCAACGCCGCCGAAACTTTTGAAATCAGTGACCAAGATATAGAGCTTGGTTTAACACCACTGGCATCATTTTTGGCTGCCGTGAGCTTAGATGCTGGTGACCGCGATAACAAAGACGAACCCCATGTTCAATTAATGACCTTACATTCGGCCAAAGGACTGGAATTCCCCGTGGTATTTATCGTGGGTTTGGAACAAGGGCTATTTCCGCACCAAAATTCGATGGAGGATTTGAACAAGCTCCAAGAAGAACGGCGATTGGCCTATGTCGGCATCACACGAGCTGAAAAACAATTGTTCCTCAGCTATGCCACATCTCGTCGCATTCGTGGAAAAATATCTCCGTGCCAGCCGTCTCAGTTCTTGCGTGAAATACCCAAAGAACTGACCCGCCAACAACGCGGCAACATCCACCCTGCCCGACCAAGCGCTGGTACATATGGACAAAACACACCTTACCAAAGACAAACGCAGGTTGAAAACGATTCTCCCTACCGTGTTGGCCAAACCGTCACTCATGACAGTTTTGGTGAAGGTGTGATCACCGACATGAGCGGCAAAGGCGATTATTTACAAGTTTTGGTTCAATTTAAACAAGTCGGCCCAAAAGTGCTGGCTGCTAAATTTGCCAAGTTAACCGTGGTTTAAAGCCACTTCTTACGATAAAGAAAACTCGACATTAAAAACAGAATGATCAAAGAAAGAACAGCCGAAAAAGAAAAAGCAGGAACAGCTGTTACAGCGCCTCCATACACAACCAGTGGGAAACTCCCCATCACACTTCTTTGCTGCGCACTTGCTGGGAATTCATCTATGTTGAAAACGTGATTTACATTGACCGTATAAGTCCCGGCAGGCAATGAACCAAAGTCATAAGTTGAAAAAGGTGTTGGCTCCAATAAACATACAGAGGTGCTAGGCGGAATCCGCATATAAGCAGAAACATCTAACTCAATAACCGAACCATTCACAGTGACATCATAATCTTCAGCCGATGAGGTTGTTGGAATGGGATAGTCACAGCCAAAGGGTAGATAAGCCAAATTGACAACAATGCTATCACCGGATTGAGGCTGTTCTGGCTGAATTTCAAGTGGGTTCAATGTGAAATCGAATCCAACAGATTCTACAGCCTCATGTGCCGACAAATTGTCTAATACAGCCGATACATCCCGCGGGTAATCAAACCTGATCACCAAATTTCGAGCCAACTGGGCTGCCGACCAGTCAGGCGATGCAATCATCAACTCCAAAAGTTGTCCATACGGCCTGTTTGAAATCAAATACCGTACTTCGGC
>JAUIHY010000217.1 GCA_030432115.1 Gammaproteobacteria bacterium
TTAACCTTGGGCTTGTCAGTGGACTTTGCCATACATTTCTTACAAAGGGCGCGCGATTTGTATGATCAACACCAAGATTTTGGCATCACCATGCGCTTGATGTTTGAAGAACCGGCAACGGCCATCAGCCGCAATGCCGTGGTGATTGCCTTGGGCTTCACACCCTTGTTGGTGGCCCCTTTGATGCCGTATGTGACGGTGGGATTGATTTTGGCTTTGATTATGGCGGTTTCTGCTTTGGTGACTTTGTTGTTGTTACCGGCGATGTTGATGTTGTTTAAAAAATGGGTGTTCAAATGATAAAAAAAATACTGTTGTTACTGGTGGTTTTGAATGGATGTGCTTGTGCAGAAGAACGGTCGGTGAGCGAGATCATCAAGCGGGCCAATTTGGCCTCATTTTATGCTGGAAATGACGGCAGAAGTGATGCGCGCATGATGATTGTGGACGCCCAAGGCGGCAAACAAATGCGCCAATTTGTAATATATCGACAAGACATGGCAGACGGTGGCGACCAAAATTTCTTGGTGGTCTTTTCGCGCCCCAATGATGTCAAAGGTACTGTATTCTTGGTGCACAAAAAAGCGGAAGGTGATGATGACAGGTGGCTGTATTTACCGGCTTTGGATTTAGAAAAGCGCATCGCAGCCAGTGACAACCGCAGCAGTTTTGTTGGCAGTGATTTTTTCTATGAAGACGTGTCAGGCCGACATCCGGCGGCTGATGTTCACGAAATCACCGACAAAGATGCTGATTTTTATCACATCAAAAGCACGCCTAAAGATGCCAAGGCAGTCGAGTTTTCACATTACACAATGAAAATAGACAAAAAGACGTTTTTGCCCATGGCAGTGAATTATTATGATGCTTCGGGCAAACTGTACCGCAGTGTGGAAGTGTTAAAGGTCGAACAAGTACAAGGACAACCCACTGTAATGCAGTCAAAAGTCAGTAATTTGAACACAGGTGGTCACACCTTAATGGCATTCCGTAATCCGCAGTATGACATCGGCTTAAGTGATAGTGATTTCAGTAGCCGCGCATTGAGAAACCCGCCGAGCCAATAAATGAAAGCGGTCAGTTGCGGATTTTTGTTGATGATGTCGATGGTGGCCTTGTGTCAAGAAGAAGACTTGTGGGCCGATGAAACTTGGGCTGATGATGCGGGGTTCGAAGCAGAAGCCTCACCTGTTCAATGGTCTGGTTTTGCATCATTTGGTTTGGGTACGCGTACTGCCGAAGATGTGCTTTTTCAACAGCAACACACACTGCAAGATTGGCGAGTCCATGGTGAATTCTTATACCAAATTGATGGCTATGATTTACATGTCAAAGCCGATCTACTGTACGATGATGTGCTGAACGAAACCAGCGTGGATTGGCGTGAAGTGGCTTTGCGTTTCAGTCCAATCAGCAACACCGATGTGACCTTGGGGCGGCAAATCAGCACTTGGGGCACAGGTGATTTGTTGTTTGTGAATGATTTTTTTCCCAAAGATTGGCAGTCTTTCTTTTCTGGCCGAGACGTGACTTACCTCAAAGCACCAGCCACCGCCATTCGTATGCAACACTATTTTAATCCCTTCAATATCGATTGGGTCATCACACCTGAATTTGAAGCAGATCGTTACATCAACGGGGAGCGTTTCGCCTTGTTTTCGCCACAAGTTGGCCAAATGGTGGGCGGTCGCGAACTGATTTCAGCAAAAGAACCGAGCAATCCAGAATATGCACTGCGTTTATTCAAGCAACACAAAGGCACAGAATGGGCTGTTTATGGTTACCATGGTTTTGAAAAAACACCGAATGGCAGCGATGAACTGGGCTTGCCCACATTTCATCGCAAACAAAGTGTAGGTTTCAGTGTCCGGGGTAGCCTGTGGGGTGGTTTATTCCACATCGAAGCGGCACATCATCGGGCACTGGATGACAAACAAGGTATACGTGAGTATGTGAACAACAGCCAAAACCGCTGGCTACTTGGCTTTGAGCACGAGTTGTTGAAAAAGCTCAACTGGTCAATGCAGTATTATGTAGAGCAAAGCTTAGATGTCCCGTCCAAAGCACACCGAGAAGTGTGGACACAGCGTTTGACCTACTTAACCCAGCAAGACAAAACCACTTGGTCCTTGTTTGCTTTTTACTCACCCACCGACGAAGACCACTACCTGCGGCCCAGCATCCAATACCGCCACAATGACCACTGGCGTTTTGATTTGGGCGCCAATTTATTTCATGGCAAAAATACCACCACATTCTTTGGTCAATTTGAACAGGCCAGCAATGCCTATTTCAATGTGAAGTACCAGTTTTGACACCATAAGGAGCTTTATACAAATGGTTAATTCAGCAGTCAGTGTTTTTTATCAACAGCATGTCAGAAAAGACACCCGCAAGCTGTACGACTGCGGTTAATCCACAAAAACAAACAAACCACTATCAAAGGGCTTCCCTCTATTTGTCGTTTGATAATGATCTTTGCTTATAACTCAGATGCACTTAATTGCAGATCGCCATCGGGTACGGCATCACAGCGGTTTTCCCTTTAATAATCTATCGAATTGTAGTATAACAATTAACGCAATTTTGGTACAAACCAAAAGCAATTTCAAACTCATTCGGGAGATTTAAGAACAATGAAAATACACCACAAAAAAACTTTGGCCGCTGGCTTGATACTGGCCATGGCAGGCGCTGCATGTGCCCAGGATGTTGTGCTCAATCACAGCCGCCTCAGTGCCACGGCTGAAGTCATTTACAATGACACTCAGATTCCCACCATCAAAGCCGCCAATGAAATCGATGCGGCGTTTGTGAACGGTTATGTCCAAGCCAAAGACCGCTTGTTCCAAATGGATTACACCAGAAAGATTGCCCAAGGTAAGGTGGCAGAGCTTTTGGGGCCGCCAGCCATCAGCAATGATGTGCAGCTCAGAACCCTCGGTTTTGAGCGAGCGGCACGCCGATCAATCGCCAAGGCTACGCCGAAAACGCAGTCCATCTTGCAAGCATTTGCTGATGGGGTGAATGCCTATGTGGCGCAAAATGGATTGCCAGCTGAATATGCCGCTTTAGAAATTGATCAAATGGATCCTTGGAAGGCTTTGGATTCGGTGTCCATCGGTAAGGTGGTTGCCTTTAACCTGTCCAGTGATTTAGAGGAAATTGACTGGACCATTGCCATCAATACCTTTCAGCAGGTGGGTGCGCAAGCTGGGTTCGATGGCACTGCCTTGTTTATGGAAGATTTGTACCGAGCAGCACCGCCTGATGACCGCGTCAGTGTTCCCGGTTTTCTGGGGATGATTGGTGGTGTGGGTAAATCCACTCAAGAGAACAAAGCCTACAGTGATTTCAATGTCGAATTGGATGAGGTCAAACTGGGCATGTTGCACAACATCCAATCGGGCTGGAATGCCACCGATTTATTGAAATCTTTCAAACGAGATTCGTCCGATAAAGGTTCGAATTTCTGGTTAATCAGTGGTGAAAATACAGAAAATGGTTTGCCTTTGATTGCCAATGACCCGCATTTGAGTTTGAGTTATCCATCCACTTTTTATCCTTTTCATATGGTCACAGATGACGGTTTGAATGTCGGCGGGGTGGGTTTCCCTGGTGCGCCAATCATTGCCCAAGGTTGTAATGACAGCCTGTGTTGGGGCAGTACGGTTCACCCAGTGGACGAAACCGATTTTTTCTTTGAAGAATTCACGGTTAATCTGTTTGGCTTACCTACGCATACCATTTATCAAGGTGAAAAGGAGCCGGTTCAGTTGATTTTCCAAGTGTACAACGCCAACATCATTGGTGATGGCATCATGAACAACAAAGAAAACCAAAATGTGGGATACACCTCTGGTGGTTTAACCATCATTGTGCCACGCAGGAATTATGGTCCCATTTTGAATTTGGA
>JAUIHY010000218.1 GCA_030432115.1 Gammaproteobacteria bacterium
TGGCCATTATGTTCAAAGACACGGCATATGAGCCTGTGCAACAAAAGCTGGTGGTTAATTCAATCCGCAAAGGTCGCGCTTAAATCTTTGTGACTTTCATAAAAAAAGCCGTGGTTTTTAAGCCGCGGCTTTTTGGTTTCTGAATTGGAGTGATCACCATTTAAAAGGTGGTTTTTTGCGCCAATACTGAATCATTAAAAAGCCCGTCAAGGCACCGCCTAAGTGTGCCAAATGAGCAATGCCATCTTGTTGAGCGGTCAAGCTGCTGTAAACAGACATGCCCGCAATGATCATGACAAAATATTTGGCTTTGATGGGAATCGGTGGCAGCATCAGCATGATGGTGTGGTTGGGCCACATCATGCCATAGGCAATCAACAAGCCATAAACCGCACCAGAAATCCCGATGGCTGGGAATGGGCTGAACAGTGCATTGGCCAATGCCGAGCCTAATATACAGGCTATGATAAAGATGGCGTAGCGTTTCTCACCCCAATAATGTTCAATTTGAGAGCCAAACATCCAAATGGCGAAACCATTAAAAAACAAATGCATCAAGTTACCATGTAACAGGGCATAGGTGATTAACTGCCAGGGATAAAAATATTCGCTTTGCAGAGGAAACAATGGAAAATAACGGTGGATGATGTAAACACCATTTTGGGTCACGGCTTGTAGCAGGTTTTCAGCGACAAACATCACGACGATGGCAATCAATACATTGCGCGTAACCGGAGGGATGTTGGCTATGGGGTTTTGTTGGTTCATAAGCTTATGATTTGGGGCAAAAGATTTGTTCAGACTGTGCGGGTAATTTAAGGCCATCTGAGGCCAATTCAAGTGTTAAATGGCCCACGGTGGCAGGCGCAAAACCGGGTGAGGGGGTTTGTGTCAGGTATTGGTGGAGTTGACTGACTGTTGGGTTATGCCCCACCAGTATCAAATTCATTGCCGGGTGGTCGCTGATGACTTGGCACCAATCACCCACGCTGGCAGCGTACAAGGCTGCATCGAATCGTACGTTGGCCTGCGGTAAAGATTGCTGAATTGTATTTGCCGTTTCTGTGGTTCTTTGCGCTGCCGATGCGACCAAATTGACAGAGCCTGACACCAAATGTTTGGCAATAAATTGGCCATCTGTCGATGCTTGATGGGCGCCCAATTCTGACAGTGGTCGATTGAAATCATCACTACCTAAAAAGGGTGAATGGCCGTGGCGTACCACAAATAAGTTAATTTTCATTGGCTGTTTTGCTGTGTATTTTGGCCTGTTGCTTGAATTGTGCTACCACCTCATCGCGGGTGCTGGCTTTGTCCATAGATTCAATGGTTTTAGAAATTTCGGTGATGCGTTTGGCATTGTTGGATTTTTCTGGCTGAAACACAATACGCGCAGTTTTTGAGTGAAAGTGTTGCTGGTCAAAAAAATAGGCCATTTGCGCATGAGAAAAAAAGCTTTGTGGCGGTATTTGGGCATTGTGGTGACTGATCAATTCGTCATAAACTTTGGTGGCAGAACGTGCATATTTTCCCAAAGGTAGGCTGACATTGGCGGTGTCAATGTCACAGGCCAAATAGACCAATTCTTCTTCTTGTGGGGTGAAGGTGAGTTGAGCCAGTAAGCGACGAGATAAATTGCCTTGGAAAAAGTTGGTGCTGCGTTTGCCAGCGGTGCCAAAGGTGCTGGCGTGAATCATGGTTTTCAACAAAGTTATATTTTGTGTATGCCACAAACGGCTGTTATGAAACTGATTGATCAAGCGTTCGACTTCTATGAAACTGGCTGTCTCATTGGCACCAACCAAGGATGTGTCTTCTTCTCCTTTGCTGGGTTCGGCTTGGCGTAAATCGTGACTGGCGGCAAACACGGATAATATCGCCAATCCGGTCAGTGACAATGCGCTGTTGTGTTGGCTTTGGGTGCATCGAACCAAACGCAACAACAATTCGTTGATGTGGTGTTCATTGTGGTAACTTCTTGGATTGGCGCTCAGACTGCCATTCCTTAATGCCATGCGGGCATAACAAATCGTCATCACAGCAATCAGTTCATCCAACCAAGCTTGGTTGATGAATTGAACTTGGGCCCAATTGTGCCAAATGTCCAGCTTCGGGTGTTCATGCGGCAAACAAGCAAGCACCTCCTGTGCCTCATCTAAAGTCACGATTCGAGATTCAACTTCATCAACTTGTGCCAATTCGATCATGTATTAAGGGTTCATGTACTGGTTTTTAAGTTTAACATAATGGGCCGCTGAATATTCCAACCATTGGATTTGTTTGGCAGTGAGGTCTTTGACTTTCTTTGCTGGATTGCCGACCCAGAGTTCTCCTGTTTTGATGGTTTTCCCTGGTGGTAACACACTGCCGGCGCCGAGCATGCTGTGGTGCTCCATTTGTGATTTGTCCAACAGGGTTGACCCCATGCCGACCAAACAATAATCACCCACATCACATGCGTGCAGTATGGCGCCATGGCCAACGGTCACACCTTTGCCAATTCGCAAGGGGCCGCCTTCTGTATCATAAGGACCAACGTGGGTCACATGTAATATGCTGCCGTCTTGGATGTTGCTGTCTGCGCCTATGGTGATGTGGTTAACATCTCCGCGAATCACCGCAGCTGGCCACACCGATACATGATCACCTAAGGTTACCTGGCCAATCACTGTGGCTGCAGGGTCAATATAAACCGAGTCATTTAAATTGGGTTTGAAGTCTTTGAAGTTTCTGATATTCATATAAAAAAGCCCTGCTACAAAACACTGAAAATCATAGCAGGGCGGTTGTGGTTTTCCTGTTAATTAATAGGTCATGTTGGAATCAATGACCAAGCCTTTGTCGCTAAAATTGATGCTGCCGCTGGCGTCTTTCCAGTAAATCATGTTGAGTGTCATGTCTTTTTGGAACATCAATTCTTTTTTGATGTCTTCTGGCATGCCTGGCATTTCGGCCATGGCAAAAACCTGCTCCATGATGCGTTTATATCCTTCGCCTGAAGCACTGAAGGTCATTAACTTATTAACACCTTCTGATTTAACCAATTCGCTTAATCCGCCACCATCAGGATGGCCTAAAGAGATGCCCACTGTGTTGTCAGTCAAGGCACCAAAAAAGTGCTCTGCATCAAATGGAATGTCTTTACCCGAGACAGGTAATTTATCACCCAAATGTACCAACGCACCATCGGTGTTTAATTGGACTTCTGCCAATTGAGGTACCATCATCTGTGCCATGCCCAACATGCCTTGTGCTTCATCCACAGCCAATAACAATTGCGCCTTGAAGCTTTCTACCACTTGATCTGGTTGTCCAGCATCAACGGCTGCTGGGTTTAATTTCAAATCATCCAAAGAAAAATTAAGGCCTTTGAAATTGCCAACAAATGGAGGTGTGGGTTGGTTCAATTGGGCTTGCATGGCGGTGACATTTTGGTTCAATTGGGCCAAATGCTCACACTGATAAGGCTGGTCAGCCAAACGTTGTGCATATTTAATGGCGACTTCTTTGGCGGCCAATAAATCAAAGCTGAAGCCAAAAGCAAATGCCGATTGCGTATTACCTGCTGGCACCCTGCCGGCCAATTTGGCCAAATCTTGACCAATTTCTGCATCGGTTTCAAAAATGAATTGTGTGTTGATGCTGTTGTCTGTGATGCCAGTGCTACCAGCTACCCAGCGAGGCATGTTGCCCACCAATGCAGTGAATTCAGATTTACAGGTGGCAGACAGCATGTTGTCTTCAATTTGTAAAAAGTTCAGCAATGCAGAATTGTGTTGACCCGGGTTGATGAAGTAATCAGCTGCTGCGGCAACATCAACAATGAACATGTCGTCCAATGTGAAGCCGTACTTGCTTTTCACCTGTTGTAACTGACTGTTGTCTTGGGCCAAAGATGTGCTTGGTTTATCAAA
>JAUIHY010000219.1 GCA_030432115.1 Gammaproteobacteria bacterium
TAGGAGACCGAGTGGGTGTTTTAAAAGATGGAAAGCTAGAACAATTGAGTACCCCAGAACAATGCTTTGATCAACCCAACACACGTTTTGTCGCCCAATTCTTAGGAGAAGCCGCCTTTGTTTCTGCTCAAATCAATGATGGGTTTGCTCACACTGAGTTTGGCATGGCACCAGTACAAAGCCATTGTGAACTGAACCATGGTGATGTTTTATTCAGACCCGATGATCTAAAGGTGACTGGAGTCACTGAAGGTGGAAACGGGCAAATTCTTTGGCAGCGTTATGAAGGAGAATCAAGGTTGTATGCGGTAATCACAGATCAGGGGCAGGCGCTTAAAATCCGAAGCAGTCATGAAAAAGTCTTGACCATTGGCGACCGGGTACTGGTGACTGTTGCCACCCAGCACCCACTAGCCGCCTTTGAACACTGAGTCTTATTTTTCACTTTCTCAGATTTTCAACCAGAAAATATATACATGCGTGGGCTTGTATTGAACTACTGCTTTTGCTTTAGCTGGTGCTTTGCTAAAATGGCAGGCTTAACTAAATTTTGAGAAAATTGATGATTGGACACATTCGAGAGTTGATTACCAACGCCATTGAAGGCTTGCAGCGCAAAGGCGTATTTGAAATAGAAGGAGACATCAACTTCAACATCGAACGCACCCGTGACAGCAGTCACGGAGATTACGCCAGTAATGTGGCTATGGTGCTGGTTAAACAATTAAAAAAACCGCCCAGAGACATCGCTGCGGCCATCAAAGGTGAAATGGCTGAAACATCACATGTGTCTAAAATTGAAATTGCAGGCCCTGGTTTCATTAATTTTTACCTCACTGATGCCTGTCGCATGCAGGTGGTGAAGCGCATTTTGCAAGAACAAGATGATTTTGGCAGCAACAAAACGGGTGAGGGCAAAAAAATCACCGTTGAATTTGTGTCTGCCAACCCGACTGGCCCTTTGCATGTGGGCCATGGTCGCGGTGCCGCTTTTGGTTCCAGTTTGACCAATGTGTTGCGCCAATCTGGTTACCAAGTTCATGACGAATATTATGTCAATGACCACGGCCGCCAAATGGACATATTGGCCACATCGGTGTGGCTGCGATACTTGGAATTGTGTGGTGAACAAATCACTTTTCCAAGCAATGGTTACAAAGGTGATTACATCATAGACATCGCACGCAAAGTGCGCAAAAAGTTTGGTGATGATTACCGCTTCAGCGCCATAGATGCCTTTGCACAAGTGCACCCTGATGAAACGGTGGACGGCGGTGACAAAGAGAAACACATCGACGACTTGGTGGTCAATGCCAAAGGCTTGTTGTCAGCAGGTTATGACAAAATTTTCAAAATGGCATTAAAAACCATCCTCAAGGGCATAGAAAATGATCTGGAAGATTTCAATGTATTCTATGACGAGTGGTTTTCTGAAAAATCATTGCATGATTCTGACACCATAGACCGTGCCTTAGACAAATTAAAAGCAGGCGGCCATCTGTATAAAAAAGAAGGTGCCTTGTGGTTCAATGCCACCCATTTTGGCGACGAAAAAGACCGTGTGGTGATGCGAGAAAATGGTTTGAAAACCTATTTTGCATCTGACATCGCTTACCTGATGAATAAATTTGAACGTGGTTTTGATCATTTGATTTATGTCTTTGGCGCAGACCACCACGGCTATATTGCTCGATTGAAAGCCGCCGCCAAAGCCATGGGGTTTGATGCTGATAAAATCACCATTTTATTGGTGCAATTCGCTCACTTATTCAAAAACGGCGAAAAACTGCCGATGTCAACACGTTCAGGGCAGTTTGTCACACTCAAAGAGCTGGTTGAGGAAGTGGGCACTGATGCGGCACGATTCTTTTATGTGATGCGCTCACATGACCAACACTTAGATTTTGATATGGATTTGGCCAAATCGCAGACCAATGACAACCCTGTGCATTACATCCAATATGCCCACGCGCGTATTTGCAGCCTGTTCAGAAAATTAGAGGAACAAAGCCTGCCACACAACCAAGAAATCGGCCATGTGTCTATCGAAGGGCTGCAAGAAAAACATGAACAAGACATCATCAGGATGTTATCGCAATACCCAGAAACCATACAAAAAGCAGGGCAAAACTATGGCGTCAATGCCGTGGCCAATTACCTGCGTGAATTGGCCCAGCTATTCCACAGTTATTATAACGCCCACCAAATTCGCATCGATAACGAGAATTTACGCAATGCAAGGTTAAACTTATGTGAAGCGATACGTTTGGTGCTGGCCAATGGTTTGAAATTATTAGGTGCCTCTGCACCTGAAGTCATGAACGCTGAAGACAAAAAGTAAACATGCCAAAAAAGAAGACCACAAAGAAAAAAACAGTCAGAAAGACCAGTCGAAAGGCAGGCCACAAAAGACCCGTACCGGGTTGGATCATCTTGGTAGGTGGTATTTTGTTTGGCTTGCTTTTGGCCACATTCATCTACATCAAAGGCTGGGTGCCACAACCCATCAGCCAGCCTGACCAACCCATTCCAGGACAAACACAAGCCCAAAGTAAGCCCGTTGAGGATGTCAGTCAAACCGTTGAAAAGAAAAAGAATGACTACGACTTTTACAGCGTCTTGCCTGAAATGGAAGTGGTGATTCCGAAAGAAGAATTGCAACAACATGCCGCCCGCGACACCACGAAATACAGCTTCATACTGCAAGTGGCTTCCTTTAAAAACCTCAAAGATGCTGAAGAATTGAAAGCCCGCATCGCTTTTTCAGGTCAGATAGCCCACATCCAGTCCATAGATGTCAATGGCACCCAATGGCACCGCGTCCGGGTTGGGCCTTTTGACTCAGGGCGAGAAGCAGACAAACAAAAACGCGCTTTAGAGAGCAATGGCCATCAAGCGCTGATATTGAAAGAAACCATTTAGGTGACACATGAAAAAAGCCATCCTTGTATCAATGACACTCGCAAGCCCATGGGCAATTGCGACCACTGACTACACATTACCAGCGACAGACATCATCGCTGAAAAGCAAGCAGCAGTTAATCACCCCAGCGGTTTGGTTAAAGTGGCCGCAGCCACTGCCATCAAAGACATCACACTGAACAAAGGTCAAACCAGTGTGGGCCAATGGACGCAAGTTGACCCAAACACTTGGCAATGGGAACTGCGCTTTCACAGTGACCATGCCACCAGCTTAAACATCGGCATGAGCGATGTGTTTTTGCCGCACTCTGCGCAATTGGTAGTAAGCGGGACCAATAAGTTCCAACCGGCTCAAGTATTTACAGACCAAAACAACAGCCAACATGGCTTTTTGTGGAGTGGTGAGATTGAGGGTTCTGAGGCACTCATCACACTAACAGTTGATGCCGCTGAAAAAGCATTTGTTCAATTGGGCATTGATCAGGTGGCACGTGGATTTCACCGAGCCAGTGACACTGACTGGCTGAATAAAAGTGGCAGCTGCAATGTGGATGTGGCTTGCGAAGCAGGCGAAGGATGGGACGCTGACATCAGTTCTGTGGGGCGGTACACATTCCAAACTTCCAGCGGTGGCTTCTTATGTACAGGTCAAATGATCAACAACACAGCCAATGACGGCACACCTTACTTTTTGACCGCAGACCATTGTGGTTACTCAGGTAACAGTGGACAGGTTTCACTTTCAGAACGACAAAATGTGGCCGCATCGATTCAATTAATTTGGAATTACCAGTCACAAACCTGTCGCGCACCTGGCTCCGCCATCAGTGGTCAAAACATCTCAACCAGTACGTTCCAAAACCGCCAATCTGGTGCCAGTTATGTGGCCAGCAACCCATTTACCGATGTGGCACTGGTAGAACTTAATCAAACACCCAATGCCGCATAT
>JAUIHY010000220.1 GCA_030432115.1 Gammaproteobacteria bacterium
CTTGCTGCTCTGACGCCGCCTGAGCCTGCGCCAATGACCAATAAATCATAATCGTATGTCATGTTTTTTCCTTATCTTGTGGTGAGTAGAAGACCTGATCTGAGAAAAAGTCTTGCGGATGGATTTTGAGTATTTTACTCAAAATCATTGGCAAAAATCACATCATTTCCCATGGCTGAGGCCAAACCATTGATGTATGCTTCTATGGCGGTATAGCCTGATGGCATAATGGTATTGTGGTCGCTGCCATTATTGGGATTCAAGCCGTGTGCTGTTTCCCAGTCATTGGGCATGCCATCGTTGTCGCTGTCTGTGGGTGGTGCGGTTGGTGTCAACTCAAGCATTAAATCGGCTGGTCGATAATTACGCCATGAACCTGACCTTTGTGATAGTTCTAACAGCGATTGCCTGGCCACAATATCATGAGGATAGGCCCCAATGGTTTCCACCAGCTTATCTTCTAATCCAGTGCTGCCAGTGGTGAAGCTACTTTGATAACCAGAAATTGGACTGAAATCAAACATGCCTGACTGGTTGAATTGGCCACTGACGATGCCGCAACAGACAAAACTGTAGGCATTTGAAAATGCTGAATCATTCCAAGGGTTGTCAACCACGCCAACATAATTGCCAGGGTCATTGACATAATTGTCTTGTAACCAATACGCCGTGGGTATCGGAGGGCTGCTGTTTTCGGGATCAAACCAAAAAGGAGCCAATGAAATGCTGGGGCCTTCGATATAGGTATTGCCAACAATGTTAAAGTCGCCTGATGAAACGTTGTGGTGAACAAAGCCTTCACGGCCATTGTATGTGAGGTTGTTTTTGACTTCAGCAGGGCCAACAGATAAAGCCGGTGTGCGGTTACGTGAGTGAGTGAATAGGTTGTTGAGGATAGAAATATAACCACCTGTTCTAGAGTTTGCGTTGCAACTGCCGTCATCAAGACAGGGGCGGTGGTTGATCACACCTTTGTTGTGCGTCCAACCATTGATGGTGTCATAAATAGGAAAGGACAGGTGAGACCATTGGATGGTGATGTGTGAGGCGCCATTCCATAAATCTATGGTTTCATCAGCACCATGTGAAGCATCTATATGGTCCAAAATAAAATGGTTGGCATCTGAGAATTGAATCGCATCATGTTGACTGGATGGCCATTCATTGTCAGGGTCATGTGGACGTACCCGTATATGACGAATAATGATGTTATTGATGTCAGCATCATAAGTGGTGTACAAATGCCCTGTAATCGTGATACCAGCGCCTGGTGCGGTTTGACCAGCTATGGTGACATCACCATGTGGAATGTGAATGTCTCCATCGATGATGCCTGAAACATCAAAAACAATGATTCTTGGTCCCGCGGCATTGAGTGCGGCTTGTAAACTGCCGACGCCAGTGGGGTTGAGTGTGGTGACTTTAATCACGTCGCCACCACGACCACCTGTCACATAGGCACCAAAGCCTTCAGCTTCAGGAAATGCTTTGACTTGGGCATGGCTGTTTAAACAGATCATCAGCCACAAAATGATTAATGTTTTGTTTTTCATATATTACTCTTGATTCATTAACTTAAATTGTGGGCAATGATTATTGTTTGATTAGCATAGCTTGTTTGCTGTTGTCATTTTGTTAACAAGGCGACATTACCTTTGGTTGGGTTTTGCTTTATGTCAAGAAAGTGTTAAAAAGCAAAAATCACAGTGTTTTTTGCCCATAAAACAGAGGTAGGATAATGGGTTGTTCAATTACTGAAGTGCAATGTTAGACAAAACCCTAAATCATGATGTGGTGATGGCCATGCGAGAATGTGTGATGTTTTCTGGCATGGATGACGGACAGTTTGATGCGCTGTTGCGATTTTCGAAATTGGTCAGTAAGCCTGCTGAATGTATGTTATTCCAACAAGACATGCCATTGACTCATGTCTATTTCGTCTATCAAGGTGCTGTAAAACTCAGTCGAAGTACCGTTAAAGGTGATGAAAAAATCATTGAAGTGATTCTGCCAGGTAGAACGTTTGCAGAAGGCGTGCTTTTCAAGGGTGCCCCCATGTACCCGGTTACAGCAACAACCTTAAAAAGCAGCACTGTAGTGGCCG
The DNA here is from genome assembly GCA_030432115.1 of Gammaproteobacteria bacterium. GTDB lineage: Bacteria > Pseudomonadota > Gammaproteobacteria > Xanthomonadales > Marinicellaceae > Marinicella. The sequence continues at coordinate 2,105 of JAUIHY010000220.1, forward strand.
TGGATGGCAAGCAATTGCTGCACTTGCTCAAGAGTTCAAATGAGCTGTGCATTAAAATGCTGGCGCACGTGTCATTCAGGCTGCATTGGATGATCAATGAGTTAGACAAACAGACATTGCACAACGCATCATTCAGAATTATTGACTATTTTTTATCCCAATTGACAGTGCAAGACAGCAACCGCCATGAAATTCAATTACAGGTACCCAAAAGAGACATCGCTTCTCGTTTATCCATCAAACCTGAAACATTTTCACGGGCTTTAAAATCATTAGAGAAAAAAGGCATGCTTGCTGTCCATGAGAAAACCATCATTTTGCATGACATAGCAAAAATCAAAGAAAAAATGGCGCTAGAAGAAATTTAATGCCGTTGATAGATTCAACCAAACCCTCTAATCCCTGACTTATAGCCCATGTAATCATGGGCTTTTTTATGCTCAAATAATAAAGAAGCGCTGGGGAGCACTTAACCGATAACGATTTATTTGATTATTTTTGTAACCAAGTCAATGTAAATCCGTTTATCCAGCAAATAACTCAAAGTGGGAAGAACCATGAATAAAATTGTCAAAATCATCGCACCAATATTGGTCTTGGGTGGCAGTGTAATGATAGTCAACACATTGGCGGCCTCAAAGCCAGAACCTGAAAAAACAGAAAGCAAAGCACGTCCAGTGTCTTTGTATGTTGATGAAGTTGTGGCCAAAAACATCACATTGAACGTTGAATCACAAGGTGAAGTGCAATCAACCAATCACATTGAACTGGTCTCTGAAGTATCCGGTCGTGTGTTGTCTGTTTCACCTCAATTTTCATCTGGTGCTGAATTTGAAGCAGGCGAAACTTTGATAAAAATTGATGACACTGAATACCAATTGGCAGTCACACGTGCTGAATCCAAAGTAGCAGAAGCCAAAGTCGGCGTGGCCAGAGAATTGGCCAATGCGAAAATCAAGAAAGACCAGTGGAAGTACAAAAACCCAGGCGTTGAGCCTTCAGAATTTGCATTGAACATACCCCAAGTGGCAGATGCCAAAGGCAAGTTAAAGGCAGCACAAGCGGAATTGGCTGAAGCCAAACGCAATGTTCAACGCACCCACATCAAAGTGCCATTTCGTGGCCGAGTGATGGATGAAAACATCGGAGTGGGGCAATACATATCAACCGGAAAAATATTGGGTAATGTCTTTGCTGTCGATCAGGTGGAAATACAATTGGCACTCACGGACAGCCAATTGGATGAGTTGAATTTACCCATGGGCTATATGGCCAACAGCAACCAAGGCCCAGCGGTGACACTCAAAGCGCAGGTGGGTAAAACTTGGCACCAGTGGCAAGGTCACATACAACGTACCCAAGCTTCGGTGGATAAAGACACCCGCATGATATATGCCACTGCCGTGGTGAATGACCCTTATGGGGCGGGTTCTGATGACGGTACACCATTGGCAGTGGGTATGTTCGTCGCTGCTGAGATTGCCAGTGACACCAGCCAAACTGCTTTTGTGTTACCCAGAGATGCCCTGAGAAATAAGGACAAAGTGTATGTGATCAATGACGAAAATCGATTGGAAATCCGCACTGTGTCGGTACTTTCAACCAATCAAAATCATGTGATGATTGCTGACGGTATCAAAGCAGGTGAATGGGCCGTAACTTCCTCAGCCCCAGGTGTGGCAGATGGTGTTGAAGTACAGGCCATCAAAAGGCAATTGGTTTCACAATTGTAATTCCTATTTTTCAATAACAGGCCGCGCACCAT
>JAUIHY010000221.1 GCA_030432115.1 Gammaproteobacteria bacterium
GACTTGGTGCCTGACTTGACGCATTTTTATGCCCAATACGCTTCCATAAAACCTTGGATGCAAACCGATTCTGTGCCTTTGCCTGACAAAGAGCGTTTGCAGTCGATTGAAGACCGTGAAAAATTAGATGGTTTGTACGAGTGTATTTTGTGTGCCTGTTGTCAAACTTCATGCCCCAGTTACTGGTGGAATGGCGACCGTTATTTAGGTCCTGCGGTGCTGTTACAGTCTTACCGTTGGTTGGCCGATTCGCGTGACGAATACACGGGCGAGCGTTTGGAAGATTTGGAAGATCCGTTTAAGGTTTACCGTTGTCACACCATCATGAATTGTGCCAATACTTGTCCAAAAGGCTTGAACCCAGGTAAAGCCATTGGTGAAATCAAAAAAATGATTGCCCAAAGACACGCGCTCTAAGCACAGAAGACCATGGACAATTACCCCGCCGAAACAGTGCCAAACGAATTAAGCAAAGGCTATTTCCAATGGCGCTGTCGGCGAGGAATGAAAGAACTGGACTTCATCATGACCCGTTATTTGGAAGCAAGTTATGCCTCCATGAGCGATCAAGATAAGGTTCAATTCAACGAATTCCTTCAAATCCAAGACATGACCCTGTGGTCTTGGTTGAACGGCAAAGTCACACCCGAAGATCCCGAAACCGCCCGCTTGGTCAAAGACATTTGTGCAGCCGGTTACCTTAAAAAATAACCAATTCACCGACGCCCTCTACCTTGCGCAAGGTTTGCTGCTGCTTTCAATACTGACCATGGTCGTTTTGAGCTTGTCTCAATCGGCTTATTTCTTGCTGACCATTCCAGTCTTGATGTGGTTTATTTACCGAAACCACAATAACATCCAGCAAAACAAGCAATACAGCCTTGTCATGAACGCCGAATGTGAATGGCGATTGGTGAATGCTATTGATTCAAAAGTCACTGAATTCACTCTGACAAATTATTGGTTTACTCCGGTGTTTTTAATCGTCGGATTGAAGCATCAAAAAGATAGTTTTTACGTTCTGATTTTGAGGAAATATGTAGAAAAAGCGCTATTTTCACGTTTGATACAAGGAGTGAATAAAACTCAAAATGATTGAAGAAAAGCTTTATGCTTTAAGTGATTAACAATTTCTTATGGGCTACTTTGCGTGCTGGTCATGAAAAAAGATTTAGAAACGGTTTTTACTCCTGTTTAGGGTAGATAATTTCGGTCATTAGGAGGCAGTTTTGGATTATGTCATTACAAACGTTTTTTAGTAGCGTGATTTTAGCGGTTAGAATCTAAAAAAAGCCGGGTTGACCGGCTTTTGCTTGAAGAAAAAGTGGTTTTTATTTAATAGGAGGCAAGATCACTGTATCAATGACATGGATAATACCATTGCTGGTTTTAATGTTTGTTTTGACTACATTGCTGCTGTTATTCAGTACAACACTGCCATCTTTGACCGTAATGCCCACATCACTGCCTTGTACTGTAGAGGCTGAAGTCATTTTAACAACGTCTTTTGCTTTAACCTTTCCTGATACAACATGGTAAGTCAGAATGTTAGTTAACTTTTCTTTGTTCTCTGGCTTAAGTAAAGACTCGATGGTTCCTGCTGGTAATTTCGCAAAAGCTTCATCTGAAGGAGCAAAAACAGTAAAAGGGCCTTCACTTTTTAATGTTTCTACCAAACCTGCTGCTTTAACGGCTGTGACCAAAGTGTTAAAAGAACCTGCTGCGATTGCTGTATCGACAATGTCTTTTTGTTTCGCTTTTTTGTAACCGCCTGCCATGGTTTGAGTGGTTAATAAAGTAGCCACTAACAAAAGTAGTAATTTGTATGCTTGATAAATGGTTTTCATGATTTTTCTCTCATTTTAAAAATTTTATTTGAAGTAAGCGCTCTATCAATCAGAACGTGCTGCATATATTAGGTAATAGGGTGTCGTTTCGATGTGAGGATGTGCGGTCTCTCTGTTCACGTGAATTTCACACATAAAAGATGAAAAAAATGTAGTTTGGAAGTTGATTACCAGATGTGTTGCTTTGAAACACCTATGGATAAAACCTAAACAGGCTCAAAGCTTGAACTTCAGCTGTCAATAAAGATCATAATAAGTGCTGAATTACCTCTACCTGTATGCCAGAATCTTAAGAAATCCCTTGCCATATTTGGGTTGGCGCATAAGATAAACACTTTTGTGATTTTAACCGGATTGTCATGAGTGATTTTGTTGCTGATTTGATCAAAAAAGTGAAGCCTTCGGCCACCATTGCGGTGAGTATGAAAGCAGCTGAATTGAAACGTGCGGGTAAGGATGTGATTGGTTTGGGGGCAGGGGAACCTGATTTTGATACACCCGAACACATCAAGGCTGCTGCCATCGCAGCCATTCAAGCAGGCCAAACGAAATACACAGCTGTTGACGGTACGCCTGAGTTGAAACAAGCCATCATCGGTAAGTTATCGCGTGAAAATCAGGTGGATTACCAAACCAATGAAATTTTGGTTTCTTGTGGTGCAAAACACAGCATTTTTAATCTGCTCAGTGCGATTCTGAATCCAGGTGATGAAGTCATCATTCCTACGCCTTATTGGGTTTCTTATCCTGACATGACTTTATTGGCTGGCGGTGAGTCGGTGATTGTTGAAACCACCGCAGCGGCGGATTTTAAATTGACAGCTGATCAATTGGCTGCTGCCATTACGCCCAAAACCAAATTGGTGATGCTGAATTCGCCGAGTAACCCTACGGGTCGTGCTTATACTCGAGCTGAAATGCAGACTTTGGGTGAAGTCTTGTTAGCCAACCCGCATGTGATGGTGGCCACCGATGACATTTATGAGCACATTTATTGGGGCGATGAGCCTTTGGTGAATTTGGTGGCTTTGTTCCCCGAACTGAAATCACGATGTGTGATCATCAATGGTGTGTCAAAAGCTTATGCCATGACCGGCTGGCGCATAGGGTATGCAGCCGGTCCAAGTGCTGTGATTACAGCGATGCGTAAAGTCCAGTCGCAAAGTACATCAAACCCTTGTTCCATTTCTCAAGCAGCAGCCACTGCAGCATATGATGGGTCTCAAGATTGCTTGGATGAGATGAAAGCGGCTTTTAAAGAGCGGCATGATTATTTGGTTGATGCTTTGAATGCTTTGCCTGGTTTTTCCTGTCAGCCAGGGCAGGGTGCTTTTTATGCCTTCCCTGATGTGAGTGCTGCTGTTGCGGCGATTGATGGTGTCAATGATGATGTGGAACTGGCCACTTGGTTACTCGAAGAAGCGGGTGTGGCAGTGGTGCCAGGCACACCTTTTGGCGCGCCTGGATTTGTGCGATTGTCATTTGCGACTTCGATTGATGTATTAAAACAAGCCATAGAAAAAATGGAAAATGCCCTAAGTAAGGCGATTAAGCAGTAAGGCGATTAAGCAATAAAGTGATTAAGTGATTGAATATGCAATATAAAATAGTTGTTCATTATGCCGAGTTGGCACTGAAAGGGAAAAACCGAAACGAGTTTGTTAAACGTTTGCGCAAGAACATGCGCAAGAAACTGGCATCGATTGGTCACGATTGGGAAGTGAAATCAATTCATGATCGAGTTTTTGTCGAAGTGGGCGAGGTAGAAGAGGCTGTTTCCCAAAATGCTTTGAAGGAATTGGCACGCGTACCGGGCATAGCTTGGATGAGTTTGGTGCATTGGTTCGATGAGCAAAAGTACCGTTTTTTGCGTACTTCAACTCCAGATTTACAACCAATACATGATTTAGTGGCCAAATTGGCCAATGACTATTATGTTGAAGGCCATTCTTTTGCGGTTCGTGTGAAACGCAGTGACAAGAATTTTGCGCTGTCGTC
>JAUIHY010000222.1 GCA_030432115.1 Gammaproteobacteria bacterium
GAATCAAGCAGATTTTAATGAATTTGTTAAGTAATGCCTTTAAATTCACCCAAAGCGGTGAGGTCAAACTGTCGGTCATGTCAGCAGAAAGTGGTGTCACTTTTGTGGTCAGTGACACAGGTTCGGGCATTGATCAAGCGCAATGCGATCATTTATTTGAGCCATTTGTGCAAGCCGACAGCTCCATCACCAGGACCTATGGCGGTACGGGTTTGGGTTTAAGTATAGTGAAACAATTGTGCGAACTGATGGGTGGGCATGTCACAGTGGCATCGGTTCCAGGTGAAGGCAGCACATTCAGTTGTTATGTCCATTTACCCAGCAATGATGATTATCAAGCCATCGGAAATGGTTCACACTGTTTGAATCAACAGGTAATGATATTGTCTGATCATCCCACGGTGGCGCTGGCCATTGAAAGGCAGTTGAATGCCATTGGTGTGTCAGTCAACTGTGTGGCATTGTCAGCGTTTTCTGATCACTTGGTTCATGCTGATGTCATGTTGTTGGTGGTGACAGAGAACCACAACGGTGAACTCAAAGCGGCCATGTCCACAGCCAGTCAAGAAATCAAACCCATATACCTGATCAAACCGGCCTATGTAGATTGGGCTGATGCGCATACAGGTATGAAAGTGATGCAATTACCTGTCAAAACTGGGCAGTTGGCACAGCTGTTTGAAGTTAAAAAAACGGAGAACCTGAATCCAACAGCAGTTGCCCAAGTGACGACAAGTCAACAGCAAATATTGGTGTTAGAGGACAACGCCATTAACCAAGAACTGATGTTGCACCTGCTTGAAAAAGCCGGTCACAAGGTGCATATATTCGCCCATGCCATAGATGCACTTTCGGCATTGAATGGCGGTTTACGTTGTGATTTGATGCTGGTTGATTACCATTTGCCAGACATCAATGGCATCGAATTCATCAACCAAGCCCGCCTGCTGCTGCCTGATGTTGCGTGTGCCATATTGACAGCCGATGTGTCAGATCAGTTGTTGGCATTGTGTCACCAACACCAAATTGATGATGTGTTCACCAAACCTTTAGATTTGGATGGTTTAGCTCAGCTCATTAATCAGGATTGATGGCTATTGGCTTGAGTTTCTTGAGGTGCTGATGAACGTTGTTCTGGAGATAACTTGCCGTTGATGTCATTCAGTGCGGCATTCAGTTTTTCTACCAACTGTTCCTTTCTTTTTGGGTCTATGTATTTGGATTCAAAAGCCGTTTGGGTTTTGGCCACCAAGTCATCAAATTTACTGCCTTCGTATTCAATCGGTGACATTTTATCTTTCTGCGCTTCATCAAAAAGTCCAATCCAACGTTCTGTAGCACGACCATAGCTGAGTACGCGATAAAGATAGCGACCAGGGTCTTTTTTGTGTTTGATTAATCCAAAAAGGCTGGCCACCAAACAAATCGGCATCAATGCCAAGTCCCTGAAACCATCAACGATCAATTTGAGTTGCAGCACCAAGGTGTCGCGGATGACTTCGCTGCGCTGATTATTTTCTGCTTTTGGTGTGTTTTCTTGATCTGACATGATGAAACTGGTGGCAAATAGAACACAATCAGTTTAACCCAATACAATGTCAAAAATCATGGGTCTTTGGTAATGAATCGTTGTTGTTAAGGGTTCAGCGTTTTTAAATAGATGGTTGTGGCTTGTTCAAACAAGGCCTTTTCATCGTCAGTGAACCGTGACTTTACAGGACTGTCTATGTCCAAAACGCCACTCAAACCTTCAGTTTCAAAAGGCACCACCACTTCGGATTCGCTGGCGCTGTCACAAGCAATGTGACCTTCAAAGGCATGCACATCATCCACCACTTGCGTCTCTTTTTTTGCAAAAGCTGTGCCGCAAACGCCTTGCCCAATAGGCAAGCGGGTGCAGGCAGGTTGGCCATGAAATGGCCCCAATACCAGTTCATCACCTTGTTGAAAATAAAACCCCAACCAGTTCACTTGCTCTAAATTATGATACAAAAAAGCTGATAAATTGGCCGCATTGGCCAACGGGTCTTTTTCATAAGAAATCAAAGCTTCCAACTGTTTCAACAATAATTGATAAGATTCTTTCATGGTAATCATTCAGCAAGGGCAAAGTGGCAATATGGGGTTGGGTGCTTGAGATACAAGCACCCGATTTGAGCTTTACTGGTCTTTTTTATTGATTGGCTTTCAATAAGTCACGAATTTCAGTCAATAAAACTTCTTCATTGCTGGGCTTGGGAGGCTCAGCTGGCTTTTCCTCTTCTTTGGCTTTCATCTTATTCATGGCTTTGACCATCATGAAAACTGCAAAAGCAACAATCAGAAAATCGATAGCGGTTTGCACAAAAGCACCCCATTTGAGTGTTACGGCTTCAGAATTTTCGGTGGCTTCTTTCAGCACAATGGCCAAATCTGAAAAATCCACGCCACCAAGTAATAAACCCAGAGGCGGCATCATCACGCCACTGACAAAGGCCGCGACAATTTTACCAAAGGCGGCACCAATGATGATACCCACGGCCATGTCCATGACATTGCCTTTAACTGCAAACTTTTTGAACTCACTCATCATACCCATCTTTTTCTCCTGTCATTGTTTTATGGTGTTCTTTATCTTACCAGAAAAAAAGCGCACAAAAAAACCATGACCTTTAGGGCCATGGTTTAATTGACGTTGCTTATGGTTCTTTATTATTAAAGCAAAGGGAATTACAAAGAGTAATACATGTCAAATTCAGCAGGGTGTGTGGCCATGCGGATGCGGTTCACTTCTTCCATCTTCAAAGCGATGAAACCATCAATCACATCGTCGGTGAATACGCCACCGGCTTTCAAAAAGTCACGGTCATTGTCCAAAGCTTCTAAGGCTTGGTCCAAAGAGTGACACACAGTAGGAATTGCCTTGGCTTCTTCAGCCGGCAGGTCATACAAGTCTTTATCCATGGCAGAACCTGGGTCAATTTGGTTCTTGATGCCGTCAAGGCCAGCCATCATCATGGCAGCAAACATCAAGTATGGGTTACCCATGGGATCACCAAAACGCACTTCGATGCGACGTGCTTTCGGGTTGTTTACAAATGGAATCCGGATAGACGCTGAACGGTTTTTGGCAGAGTAAGCCAACATCACAGGGGCTTCAAAGCCAGGTACCAAACGTTTGTAAGAATTGGTTGAAGAGTTGGCAAAAGCATTCAAAGCGCGGGCGTGCTTAAAGATACCGCCGATGTACCACAAAGCGGTTTGTGACAAACCACCGTAGCCATCACCCATGAACAAGTTATTACCATCTTTGGTTAATGATTGATGAACATGCATGCCAGAGCCGTTGTCGCCAACCACTGGCTTGGGCATGAAAGTGGCCGTGTAGCCATAGTCATGTGCCACATTGTGTACGGCATACTTCATCATCAAAACCTCATCGGCTTTTTTCACCAAGGTATTGAATCTGGCACCGATTTCACATTGACCCGCTGTACCCACTTCGTGGTGATGTACTTCGACTTCAATGCCCATGCCTTCCATCACTTTACACATGGCAGAGCGCAAGTCATTCAAAGAATCTACAGGAGGCACTGGGAAGTAACCGCCTTTCATGCGTGGTCTGTGGCCTGGGTTTTCTTTGGCATCAGAACCTGATTCCCAAGCACCTTCTTGCGAATAAATTTCATAGCCTGTTTTGTGTGGCTCGTTGTTGAAGCTGATGCCATCAAAGACGAAAAACTCAGGTTCTGGACCAAAAAAGGCTTCATCAGCCATGCCCGATTGTTGCAAGTAGGCTTCGGCACGTTTGGCGATGGAACGTGGGTCACGCTCATAACCTTGCATGGTATTGGGCTCCAAAA
>JAUIHY010000020.1 GCA_030432115.1 Gammaproteobacteria bacterium
CATCAACCAAGTTATTTTCAACCAATTGGTTCAATTTACGCTTAGAAGTCACTGTGTAAGACACATTCAAACGCGAAAATTCAATTTGCTGTGGGTGGCAACCGATATCGATGTTATCCAACACCCAGTCATAAAGCGGTCTGTGGTCTTCAAATTCCAAAGTGCACAATGAATGCGTGATGCCTTCTATGGCGTCCGAAATACAGTGTGTGAAATCATACATCGGGTAGATACACCAAGCATCTCCGGTGTTGATGTGGTGCATGCGCTTGATGCGGTAAATCACCGGATCACGCATGTTGATGTTGCCTGATTGCATGTCAATCTTGGCGCGCAAAACCTTGGCACCATCGGCATATTCACCAGCTCGCATGGCACGAAATTCTTTTAGATTGTCTTCGACACTGCGCCCACGGAAAGGGCTGTCTACACCCGGCGTCGTAAAATCACCACGATTTTCACGAATTTGCTCAGGCGTTTGATCATCGACATAGGCCAATCCTTTTTCAATCAGCTGTTCAGCATAACCATACAGTTGATCGAAATAATCTGAAGCATGAAAGTTGTTTTCGCCCCAATCAAAACCCAACCACTTGATGTCATTTTTGATTGATTCGGCGTATTCATTGCTTTCTTTTTCAGGGTTGGTGTCATCAAAACGCAAATGACAAGTGGCTTGATAATCCTGCGCCAAACCAAAGTTCAAGCAAATCGACTTGGCATGACCTACATGTAGGTAACCATTGGGCTCAGGTGGAAATCGAGTCACCACTTTGTTGTGCTTGCCATTTTCCAAATCATTATCAATGATCTGAGTGATAAAATTTTCTGTGACGTTCTTGTCTGTCATGCCAATGCAATAAATCAAAAATAAACCGCGTATTTTGACAGTATTTTAAGAAAAAATCGACATAACTTTAAATAAAACCAAACACTGATTTTGATATTGAATTATATTAATAGAGCAACAATTAAAAAGAGGAATTAAAATGAAAATAAAAACGCTCATTTGTTTGGGCTCTTGTTTGGTCATGCAAGGCGTTCACGCCCAGAAAGATAATCAAACAGATGCTCTAACTCCATTCACACCTCAAGCTCGCTCTGCAGTTAAATTTGACTTGTCTTTGCCGCTCAGGATGATGGAACCCAAACCTTTGACTGCTAAAAGCAAACGCGGTGGTTCAATGATTGATCCAGGTCCCACGGGCAACAACAGCAATGCACCATTTGTTGAAGATCAAGTATTGCAAAGTGAGTTGGGACAATTACCTGGACCCATTTTGCAAACCCAATTTTTTGCTTTAGGCAATGAAGCAGGTGTTTCACCACCTGACCCAGCTGGTGATGTAGGCCCTAATCACTATGTTGCCATGACCAATTTGTACTTTTCAGTTTTAGATAAAACCGGGAATGTATTGTTAGGCCCATTAACAAACAACACGGTTTGGAGCGGATTTGGCGGAGCATGTGAAAATGAAAACTCCGGTGATCCGATTGTTCTGTATGATCAATTCTCAGATCGTTGGTTATTGTCGCAATTCACTTCTGCAGGCCCAGATTATTATAACTGTGTTGCCATTTCACAAACAGCAGATCCAACAGGTGCTTATTACCGTTGGGCCATCAGAAACAATGGCAGCGGGAATGATTTGTTTCCTGATTATCCTAAATATGGGGTATGGAGTGATGGTTTTTATATTACCACACGAGATTTTAATGGTGGTTCATACGATGGTGTTGGCGTATATGCCTTGAAACGCGATGACATGATAGGCGGAAACCCTAATCCTGCTATCGTTTATTCCTTTATCAGCCGTGCTTCAGAACCATGGCAAATTGGTGATGGGTTATTGCCTGCAGACATTGATGGTTCTTTATTACCACCCGCTGGCGCACCTCAATACTTGGTCGGCACGATGGATGACGGTGCATCATATGGTGCTGCTGCTGATGCCCTGTCTTTTTGGGAATTTGATGTGGATTTTGATACACCAGCCAATTCTACTTTGACGCGAACTGCTGTTATTAACATGACTGCTTATGACACCATCTTTCCATGTGGTGGCAGTCGCGCATGTATCGATCAATTAGGAACTACAAATAAAATTGATATCCAGTCTTACAGACAACGTCCTTTACACCGTTTGGCTTATAGAAACTTTGGCACCCATGAATCTTTGGTTACCAATCAATCTGTCGAGGCTTCAGCTGGCATTGGTGGTATTCGTTGGTGGGAACTGAGAGACCCCGATAATAACCCAACCATTCATCAAGAAGGTACTTATGGCCCAGGGTCAAATGATGGCATCAGTCGTTGGATGGGATCTATTGCTCAGGATGCAGAAGGTAATATGGGTTTGGCATACAGTGCATCCAGCTCGACCATCAATCCGGCCATTCGATTTACTGGCCGACTGGCATCTGATCCGCTTGGTTTAATGGATAGAGAAGAAGCATCTTTGTATGAAGGTACTGGCTCACAAACCACAAATGAACGCTGGGGCGACTATACATCTACCAATATTGACCCAGTAGATGATTGTACTTTCTGGCATGTCAATGAATATTACGATACCGATGGCGGTGACTGGCAAATCAGAGTCGGCTCATTCAAATTCAATGAGTGTGGGGACCCTGCGTTCATTTTGTCATCTGACGATCCTTCTCAAGCAATCTGCAGTGGAACCGATGCCATGTTTAACATCAATGTAGGATCTGTTGGACAGTATGATGGCATCGTTACTTTGTCTCAAACGGGCGAACCAGTTGGTTCACTTGTGAGTTACAGCACCAACCCAATTCCTTCACTACCGGGAAGCACTACGCTCACTGTGGGTAACACTGGTGCAGTTACAGCCGGTGATTACACAATTAATGTATTGGGCACTTCTCCTACGGTTGATAACAAAAACATTGATTTAATGCTCACAGTTTTTGATGCGGTTCCAACGGATCCAACACTGACCTCACCAGCAAATGGTGCCATCAATCAAGACAACCAACCCAGCCTCAACTGGTCTGATGTGGGCGCCTTGAGTTACACAGTTGAAATCGCCACAGATGTAGGTTTCAACAACATTGTGTACAGTGACACCACAAGCAGCACGACCATCGCACCCATAACTGAACTCAACAACAGCACTGAGTATTTTTGGCGTGTCAGGGCCAATAACTCTTGTGGAGACAGTAACTATTCTCCCGTATTCTCATTCACAACATTGGCAGCACCTGGCGAATGTACCATTGGACAAGTTGCCAGCGTGCAATATGAGTATGATTTTGAGAATGGTTTAGACCTTTGGACCGCTGAAAGTTTAATTGGCGGCTCTGATTTATGGAGTACAAGCGGTGACAATGTTGGCTCAGGCAGCTTGGCTGCACATGCTGTTGATGTGGGTAACATCAGTGATCAGGTTTTGATTTCGCCACCCATTACCTTACCTTCAGACGAATTCCCATTGTCGATGTCATTTTGGAATTTACCACTCATAGAAGATAATGGTACCAATGCTTGCTATGATGCAGGTATATTAGAAATTTCGACTGATGATGGTTTGAATTACACTCAAATCAGCAATGACCTTTTGCTAACAGGTGACTACACAGGCCCAACCACAGGCGGCTTTGGTCATCCCTTACCTGGCGGTACACAAGCTTGGTGTGGTGACCCTCCTCAGAATCCAGTCACATCACTGGTTGACCTCAATGATTTTGCGGGCGAAACCATTAGGTTTAGGTTCAGATTATCAAGTGACTCATCAGTCGGTAGAGACGGTTGGTTTGTAGACGACATCAATGTTCAGAGCTGTATTCCAGAACCTGAGCCAGTGTGTGATGCACCACCGCCAGAAAATGATCCTGACATCATTTGGTTCAATGGTTTCCAGTGTGTTCAGATCCCAGATTAATTAACTGATTGGCAACAAAATAAGGCCTTTGTGTAATGCAAAGGCCTTTTTTATACCTGGAACAAAATGCCGTCCTCCAAACGCAAAGCAGTGAGCACGCCGCCCCACACTTTTCCAGTATCTAAGCAAATCACATGGTTGTCCTGATACAAGCCCAAAGCCGACCAATGACCGAAAATGATGGTTTTTTCTGTTTGGGTGAAACGTGGGTGACGAAACCAGGGAGTAAGTTTGGCATTGTCTTTTAAGGCGCCTTTTTCATTGAGGTTTAAAGCACTGTTTTTTGGGCCCAAATAACGCATTCGTGTCATGGCATTGACAATGAATCGCAGCTTGTCTTTCTTGCTTTTAACGTCAAACCAATGCAAAGGTTTGTTGCCATACATGTTGTCAAAAAACTTCACCGGATTCTTGACCATCGCTTTGGACACACGTTTGGCATGTTTGTGCCATTTCCTTGGATTCCAAAGGGGATAAAAGCCGGCGTGTACGACCCAACATTCATTGAATTCCAAAATCATCGGCCGATGCAATAACCAATCCATCAACACATCACAGTCTTTGGCTTTGAAAATTTTTTCGAATTCTTTGTTAGGCCCTCTTTTCTCGGGACAGTGAAATTTAGCCAACAGGCTTAAATCATGATTACCCAATACCGTATTGCAACAATGCGCATGTTGCTGGGCCCACCTCAGCATTTTTAAAGATTGGCCTCCACGATTCACCAAATCACCACAAAAGGTGATGCGGTCTTTTTCTTGATCAAATTCAATGGCTTTGAGCAACGCTTTAAAAGCATCAAAGCAACCTTGAACGTCACCAATGATGTAATGTGCCACTTATACTCCGAATCGTGCTCTGTAAACTTGAACTTTTTGTAAAGCTTCATCATCTTCTGACAAAAACTCTAGCAAAGACTCCAAATTGGCAATGGCCACCGTTTCTAAATCAAACTCACGTTGCAACTCTTGCATTGCTGATGACATGCCCTCGCCTCGTTCTTGCCGATCCAACGCCACAGCAATGCCACAGGTTTGAGCGCCTTGCGCTTTGATGATGTCTATCGATTCCCGTACAGAAGTTCCTGCTGAAACCACATCATCAACAATCAATACACGACCTTTTAATGGTGCACCAATCAATTGCCCACCTTCTCCATGACCTTTGGCTTCTTTGCGGTTAAAGCAAACGGGTATATTTTGCTCAAACATGTCATAAAAGGCCACACTGATGGCGGTGGCTAATGGGATGCCTTTGTAGGCAGGACCATACAACATATCAAATTCAACACCTGAATCGACAATGGTTTGGGCATAAAAGCGTCCCAATTGCGCCAAGGAGGCGCCGTCATCAAACAAGCCGGCATTAAAAAAATACGGGCTGACTCGGCCTGATTTCAGTGTGAATTCACCAAATTTCAAGACCTGCTTATCAACGGCCAATTGTAAAAATTCTTGAGCTGTGTCCATCTGTAATCCCAGTCAAATAAAGGCAACATCATGCAAAAGACATGCACTTTTTTCAAGTGTTATAATCAGCTATTTTTCTGCTTGTCACTATGAAAATCATCACACTCAATGCCAATGGCATCCGTGCAGCCGAACGCAAAGGCATGTTCGACTGGTTCAAAAAACAAGATGCTGACATCTTGTGTATCCAAGAAACCAAAGCCCAACTGCATCAGCTTCCACCCAAAGACTTCATCCCTCAAGGCAACCACTTTTTCCAAGCCGATGCAGTCAAGAAAGGCTATTCAGGGGTTTCCATTTACAGCAAGAAACAACCCATTAAAGTCTCCTATGGTATCGACTTTGCCGAGTTTGACTCAGAAGGCCGTTGGGTGGAAGCCGAATACGATGACTTGATTGTGGTGTCATTGTACCTACCCTCAGGTTCGGCCAAAGAAGAACGGCAAGACTTTAAATACATTTGCATGGAAAAACTGGAACCAGTATTCAAACGCTTGTTGGCTGGCAAAAAACCTTTTGTTATTTGTGGCGACTGGAACATTGCCCACAAAAAAATAGACATCAAAAACTGGCGTGGCAATCAAAAGAACTCAGGCTTCCTGCCTGAAGAGCGTGAATGGATGAGTAAATTATTCGATGAATTTGGTATGGTGGACGCCTTCCGTGTGGCTGAACCGGCAGAAGAACAATACTCATGGTGGTCCAATCGAGGTCAAGCCTGGGCCAACAACACCGGCTGGCGCATAGACTACCAAATTACTTCACCCTGTCTCAAAGACAAAGTGAAAACCGCAAATATCTACAAAGTAGAACGCTTTTCAGACCACGCACCAGTGATCATTGAATATGATGTTTAGCAGGTCATTAAAAGCCTGATATGGTTTAACCATCATGGAAATGTACTGACTATTTCCTACACGAATAACACACCCCTCAGTCCCCTCTGCCTTAAAGACCCTTTGTCGAGATGGGATTTAGGAGTGTGTACACTAAGGTTTAATGGCTTATTCTCTTGTAAACTTAATAAAGCGCTAACTTGTTGGTAATACAGATTTTTTTAAAGCTCTTGAGTTGACGAATCAAAAGGAATATGCTCGCGAGTAACATCTGGATACACTTCCCTTAAACGATGCACAGATTTTAGCAGTTTAAAAGCATCCAACCATTCGTGGATGAATTGTTGCCACCTTTGTTCTGTTTTGATTTGCTTGATGTTTTTTTTATAAACAACGGGCCAGTTCCAGAATTTATTGAGGCTTGCTTCATCAATGGTGGCAGTTGCCATGATGTCTGGTTGATTAAATTGTGCCAGTAGCTTTGTTCGCCAGTCTTTAAGGATGTCAAAACTTTTGGGGTGGTAATATAGTGCTTCAGTTGTACTTGTTTGGTATTTGGCTACGGCAGGACCCGTTCCAAAAGGGACACGGTCTGACAAACGGCATTGAATTTCAATGATGGGCATTTTAGGCTGTGACACACGCCCTATTTTGGCCAACTTATTCAGCAGGTAAAAATCCTCACCACCACTTTTAATCGGAAACCCGCGCACCGTGGCGTAGGCATCGGCTGATACCACTAAGGTGCTGCCAAGTGGAATATAATCATAAGCCACACCGATGTGTTGCATGCCCCATTGGTAGTAATACATTTTAAAATCATATTTAGCTTGGTAAGACAACAGTTCATGGTCTCCACTCACGTGTTTAAATGGCAAACTGATGGCACTGAATCCTTTGGCGTTTGTGGTGACATCAAAATATGTTTCAGGCAATGCGACATCGGCATCGGTGCTGAATATCCATGGTTGTTGGATATAATTTCGATCGATCAAAGCCAAAGCCGTATCGGCAGCAATTTTTCTGGCCAATCCCACGCCTTGATTATTGGTAAAAGGCGTTTCATTGAAATCAAGTAGCAAACAATCCCATGCATAAGACATGGTTAAGAGTTGATGCTTTCCCAGCTGGACAAAAGACAGTGCTTGCTGCTTTAAATGTTGTGACAAGTTTTCGTTTTCTTGTTGCCACTGTTTGGATTTTTCGTGTTGCTCAGGACGATTCAAGCAAAGTATCACAAGCACTTTACTGTTTCGATGGTGCGCCATCACCGTTTCCAACAGTTTGGATGATTCGCCACAAACTGGCAAAATCAATACAGCATTCCAGCTGATCTGATTTGGAAACTGGGCCAAATCAACCGCATGGCTGAAATGGCTCAGGTATTTTTGGGTATTGTTTTTAGGCAATGGTGTTAGTGAACAGCTGCGCGGTATGGCAAGTGACGCACAATCTCTGCTTCGGCATCCAATAATTCATCCAATCGGTCAGCGACAACCTGTTCAGGATAATATTGATTGGCCAAGGTCATAAATAATGTGTAATGGCGGTGTTCAGCTTTGGCCAACCGGACATAAAAATCTTTCATCTTGGGATCTTCCAAGGCTTCTCCCATCATGAAAAATCGTTCATGTCCCCTTCTTTCAACTATGCTGAAAATCAACAAGCGATCAAGCAAATACATTTCACTGTGTCTGCGGACATTTTTCAACAGTAAATTAATGTAGGGGTCTTTTTCATCATTCCCTTGCTGTAAGCCCTTGGCCAGCATGATTTTCATCACCTCTCTGAAGTGCGCCATTTCTTCCATGGCCAAATCAATCATGCCTCGAATCAAATCTGGCTTATCTGGATAGTGTTGTACCATCGACATGGCCAACGCTGCGGCCTTGCGTTCACAGGCGGCATGGTCTTTTAAAAAGGCGTCAAAATCTGCTTTGGCCACTTCTGCCCATTTGGGGTCGGTTGCGATCCGCAATTCATATTCAATCATGGTTTTCCTTGTCGTTTAAATCAATCCCAATTCCAAAGCTTTCAGCACAGCTCTTGTGCGGTCTCTGACACCCAGTTTGGATAAAATATTTGACACATGGTTTTTCACAGTGCCTTCAGCAACGAAAATTGAATTGGCAATTTCTTTGTTGCTATACCCCCCCGCCATTAAACGAAGGATTTCAGTTTCTCTGTTGGTCAAAGGTTCAGGTCGTTCAAAGCTGACAAAATCATTTTTTAAACCTTCCACAGACTCTAAAATACGCTCAGTGATTTGCGGCCTCACAATGGTTTTGCCTTCGGCCACTTGCTTGATACCGTCAACCAATTCCTCTAAAGGCACATCTTTTAACAAATAACCTTTGGCACCCGCTTTCACACCTGCCAAAATCAATTCTTCGTCATCGAATGTGGTTAAAATAATGGTCGGTGGCAATTGGCCTGATTTTGATAATTCATGCAGCACATCCAAACCGTTCATCACGGGCATGCGCATGTCTAATAACATCACATCTGGTTTAAGTTCAGGCACCATTTCAACGGCTTCTTTACCACCTTTGGCTTCACCTATTACCTCAATGTCTTCAGCAATTTCCAACAAAGCTTGAACACCTTGTCTGACTAAATTTTGATCATCGACCAACAATACTTTTATCATTTCATTTTCCTAAATTGGGAACGTCAACACCACATGAACACCATCATCAGAAGTGATGACCACTTGTCCACTGAGCATTTTAACCCTTTCTGTGATGCCTGTTAAACCATTTCCTGCTTGACTGCCTTTGAGGCCAACACCATTGTCTTTGACTTCCAGCATAACTTGTTTGTCTGTGCGGTCCAATTTAACAAAAATCTCACTGGCATGAGCGTGCTTCATGGTGTTAGTAATCAACTCTTGGGTACACCTTAAAATGGTTTGAGCCAGCTTGGGGTCTTCCACCAAAAACTCGTCTGGTATGTCTGATGACACCTTCATTCTCGGTAAGCCTGCCAACAGCTCTTTAACCGCCTGCCCTAAGTCCAGCGTACCAGACTGTCTGAACTGTCCCACCACTTCCCGCACATCTGAAAGCAACAAACGGGCTATGGAGTGGGCTTTTTTAACATAAGATTGTGGCTTGCCTTCGGTCATATGAGAAGCCGCCTCTAAATTCAAAGTCAAGGCTGTCAAATGGTGACCAATCAAATCATGTAATTCTCGCGAAATTCGAAGCCGTTCATTGATACGCGATGAGTCAGCCAACAACACTTGGGTGGCTTTTAACTCCGTGTTCAATAAACGCAGTTCTTCTTTGGCGTTTTGCTGTCTGAATGCCACCAATGAAATGATGAATGAAAATGCCGATGCACCCAAATAAACAAAAAACAATACGTATTGAACCAATGTATTGTTGTTTACTTCTCCGATGAATTGAAACTGGATGGCCAGCAACAAGTTGCAAACCAACAAGATAAGTACACTTTCTTTGATGGAAAAAAACCAGGGCAGCAAAACTGAAATGATCAATGCATAGACAATGCCGATGGCACTGTTGGTGATGTAATTGATCAATAAAATGGCACCAAATTGAAGCAACACCGACAACCAAGCTTTTAATTTAAAACTGATTTGTCCAATGTTATGGGTGACGGCCCAAAACACCAGACCAAAACCCAAATGGGCGCTCAAATAGATGGTGAAAGGCGCAGTGAATTGTTCATATTGGAGAAACAATGGAATCGACAAGCTGAGCCAAATAATCAGCCCAGCCAGTCGAATCAATCTGATGTGCGAATAGCGGTAAACCACGCTTAATTCGCCTTGTTTTGCTCAAAGCTCAACAAAATACCGTAAGGTTTATTTGATTTTAAATTCATCGGGTCGCATCATGGTGACGTTTTCAGTCACATTCACTTCACCTTTGAGCCAAAAGTAGATTTCATTGGTGCGACTTAATCTGCGCACCACCAATGCAGTGTCATTTTGGGTGTAGATTAAATCACCTGATTTCAATTTATCTGCGCCATATGATTTAGTGACCATTTTGTTTCTTATGTGGTCTCTTCTCAAATCATCTTGGTCATGCAAATTATCATCAACCGCATTGAAAACCAAACTTGTTCTTTCAATATCCTGCTTAACTTCGTCGTCTTTCTTCACGGCTTTTTTGACTGTAGATGCCGTGCTTGTGGCTGGTTCAGTTTTTACATACCGCTCTGATGACTTTTCTTTGAAAGCATGTTTACTGGCATCAAAAGGTTCGCTCATCAAGTAATAAAATGGTCGGTTATTTTTTTCCTGCTTGATCATGACCACACCGTCTTTGATGAATAACTCATCTTTTTCGGTGATTCTCTCGTAAGCCATTTGGCCACTGATGGTTTTGTTTTTAGCAAACCTTTTTCTCAAGTACCTGGTCACTGATTCAGTGTCCACTGCATGGCTTGAATTGGCAGCAGGAGCTTGGGTCGCTGTCACCACTGCTGGCTTGGGTGTGTTGTTCGCCGTCTGAACTAAGGGCTTGGGTTCTGCCTTAGTTTCAGTGTTCACCACGGCTTTGTTTTGCGGCTTAGCTGCTGGTTTGGTCACAGGCTTTTCGTCAGCTTTTTTCGCTACTTTGTGGGCCGTTTTTGGTAAATCCAATTCCAAATCAATATCAGCCACCACTGGTTTACCAGTCATGAATTCATCACTGAATTCAGGACGTTCCACGCTGGTGTCAATCTCAGGCTTGTCATCAATCACCACTTGTTTTTGAACCACTTGGGTGTTACTTCTGCCCACCGTTTGACCCATGTGCTTGGCTTTACTTGCACTGATGCTGATGCTTTTATGCAATGAATCTTTGAAAGTCATCATCACGTTCTTATCACCGTCTTGTGACAAGCCGGCACGTATACTGCTGTGCCAAGCCTGGGGTGCAATCACCTTAAGCTGCCATTTATTTTTTACAGCTTCTGTTCCAATATCCGCCAACTTGCTGGCCCTGTTTGGCATTTTATATTGTTGCTCAGTCATGCCCCATGATGGCAATTGTGCCAAAGACGCAGTGACCCATAACAGCATGCTTATGATTATTATTTTTTTCATCATTTTTCCTCAATACCCCCTGTGGTTAATTTGATAGGGTCCAAAATGGCCCTGATTTCTTCTTCGGTCAAATCTGTATTTTCTAAGGTTACATCCAAAACAGAACGTTTTTCCTTATAAGCCTGCTTAGCAATTTTGGCACCCAGTTCATAGCCAATCACGGGATTCAAAGCCGTCACCAAAATGGGGTTGCGTCCCACATTTTCAGAAACCACTTCCACATTCACATTAAAACCCGCAATCGCTTGGTCTGCTAATTGGACACTGGCATTGGATAATATTTCAATGCTTTGTAACACATTATAAGCAATGACAGGTAACATCACATTCAGTTGAAAATTTCCTGATTGGCCACCCATGGCTACGGTTAAATCATTGCCAAAAACTTGAGCACATACCATGGCCACAGCTTCTGGAATCACTGGATTCACCTTGCCTGGCATAATGGAACTGCCTGGTTGCAAAGAAGGCAATTCAATTTCACCTAAACCTGCCAAGGGACCTGAATTCATCCAACGCAAATCATTGGCCATTTTCATCATGGTGGTTGCCACTGCTTTTAACTGACCAGACAATTCGACAATGTTGTCCTGGGTGCTGATGCCATCAAATTTATTGTCCATTGAGCTGAATGGCACAGCAGTTTTATCCATCAATTTCTCAGCAAACAAAGCACCAAAACGAGCATCGGCATTGATACCAGTTCCTACAGCTGTTCCACCCTGAGGCAAATCAGAAACACGAGTTAAAGCGTCTTCTAATCGCGCGATGTTGGTTTCCAAACAGCTGGCCCAGGTATTTAATTCCTGGCCAAAGGTCACTGGCATGGCGTCCATTAAATGGGTACGGCCGGTTTTAACCACATCATTCAATCCTGTAGCTTTTTCACGACACACAGTAATCAAATGGCGTAAAGAAGGAATCAATTGCTGAGTAACATTTAAAGTGCAACTCACAGCTATGGCCGTTGGAATCACATCATTGGAACTCTGCCCCATATTAACATGATCATTGGGGTGAATAGACAGTGATTCGCTGGTGGCAACATGAGAAATCACTTCATTACAATTCATGTTTGAACTGGTCCCAGACCCCGTTTGAAACACATCAATCGGAAAATGAGCGTCCAATTCGCCTGACTGAACTTGTTCAGCAGCAGATTGAATGGCAGCGCAAACTTCATCAGGCATATGTCCTAAGGCATTATTGGCTTCAGCCGCTGCAGCCTTGATTAAGCCCAAAGCCTTGATGAATTCACGTGGCATGGTTAATCCACTGATAGGAAAGTTATTTACAGCGCGTTGCGTTTGTGCACCATACAAAGCATCAACGGGCACTTCTAATTCGCCCATGCTGTCTTTTTCAATACGGAATTTGCTCATAATTTCATTGAATATTAAATCGAGCGCCGATTATAAGTCCATCGTCGGATAAAATCGAACACATTGCCTTGTTTTTTTTGTGACACAAAACACACATACGAAGCACATCATAATTGAAATTAGCCAAATAGAAAGTGACAAAAGTCATCGTCATCAATATTATTAATCTGTAATATGTTTTGCTACACAGGGTCTATTGAACCCATGCACCCACATCAGGTTGACCCTTTGAGGTGCTGAAATGAAACTAAATTAATGCAAACATATGATTAATCAAAGGAATAAATAATGAAAAAAACCATAATGATTTGGCTGATGTTGCCATTTATTGTCACTGCTCAAGACTATTTTGAAGATGCCACAGCGGTTACTCCATTGCTCCCAGGGACCACCATCCCCACATTCACGGTTCAAAACATTCAAAGCGAAACCATAACTTTTTCACCTGATAAACTCAAAAAACCTTTTGTATTGACTTTCTATCGAGGTGGTTGGTGTCCCTATTGCAATGCCCATTTGGGTGAAATGAGAAAAGCCGAAGCTCAATTAAAATCCCTGGGTTTTGATGTGTTTTTTATCAGCCCTGACCGCCCTGAACTTTTGCTTGAAAGTTTGAAAGACCAAGAACTCAAAGCGTCAATTGACTACACCCTGCTTTCAGATGCCCCCATGGCTGTAGCCAAAGCGTTCAAAGTGGCTTTTAAAGTGGATGAGCAGACGGTAGAAAAATACAAGCAGTGGAACATTGATTTAGAAAAAACATCAGGTCACAAACACCACCTGCTACCCGCTCCTGCCACATTTTTGGTCGGTACTGATGGCGTGATTCAATTTCAATACGTCAACCCAGATTATAAAATTCGCTTGGCTCCCAGTATTCTGATGGCAGCGGCAAAGGATTACCTCAAACGCAAAGGTCAATAAGTCAATGGATAAAAGCGGCTTATGATTGTTTTCAGCGCCATGAAACCTTATAATGCCGCTTTCAAATTTTGGCATGACTATGCAACTTTCTGAATTGACAGCCATCACATCTGTAGACGGCAGATACCACAGCAAAACCAAACACTTAGGTCACATTTTTTCCGAATATGGGTTAATTAAAAACCGTTTATTGGTGGAATTAAAATGGTTGATTCATTTAAGTCAACAACAAGGCATCGCTGAAGTCAGCCCTTTGAGTGAAAAAGAAGTGGATTGGATCATGTCCATTTATGACAATTTCACACCAGAACAAGCGCAGCGAGTCAAAGACATTGAAGCGGTCACCAACCACGACGTCAAAGCAGTTGAGTATTACATCAAAGAACAGTTAGATGCCAATACAGAACTGAACATCAACAAAGAATTTGTTCATTTTGCCTGCACATCAGAAGACATCAACAATTTGTCATATGCTTTGATGCTGAAACAAGCCAGAAGTGAAGCATTTAAACCGGCTCTGCAATCGATCATCAACACTTTGGCTGATATGGCGCTGGAAATGGCCGATGTTCCCATGATGAGTAAAACACATGGACAACCGGCTTCACCCTCCACCATGGGCAAAGAATTGGCCAACGTGGTATTTCGTTTGAAGTACCAATTAAAACAGTTAGAAAACATCACATTGTTTGGGAAATTAAACGGTGCAGTGGGAAATTTCAATGCCCATTACAGCGCTTACCCTGAACTGGACTGGCCAGAAATTTCTGAAAGTTTCATCAACGAGTTGGGCTTGACCTTCCACCCTTTCACCACACAAATTGAACCGCATGATTTTGTTGCAGAATTGTGTCATAACATGATTCGATTGAATGTGATTTTGGTGGATTTTTCACGCGATGTTTGGGGTTATATTTCCAATGGCTATTTCACCCAAAAAACCGTGGCGGGTGAAATCGGTTCATCGACCATGCCACATAAAGTCAACCCCATTGATTTTGAAAACGCCGAAGGTAACTTGGGCTTGGCCAATGCCACATTGAATCATCTGGCAGAAAAACTACCCGTTTCGCGTTGGCAACGTGATTTGACCGACTCAACGGTGTTACGCGCTTTGGGTTCGGCTTTTGGGCATTGTGCTATTGCTTGGGCATCTTTGAGCAAAGGCATGGGCAAACTGGCCATCAACAAAGATACCCTGCTGAAAGATTTGGACAATAACTGGGAATTGTTGGCAGAACCCATCCAAACCGTTATGCGCCGTTATGGTATTGCCAACCCTTATGAAAAACTGAAAGAGTTGACCCGTGGGCAAAAAATTGACCAAACGCAAATGCAAGCATTCATTCAATCGCTGGACATCCCTGCCGATGCCAAAGAGCGTTTGATGAAAATGACCCCGGCCAACTACCTTGGCAACGCGATTGATCAAGCCAAAAAAGTCTAAACTTTGAACATCAATAAGTTATTTGCCAATCAAAAAATTACCGCTGAGGAATTTCTTCAGCGGTATTGGCAAAAACGCCCTTTTCTTTTCAAAAATACAAATTTAGACCTCAGTTGCCTGCCTTCAAAAGCACAATTATTTGAACTTGCCCGTCAAGAAGACGTGCAGTCCCGCATCATTTACACTGAAAACAGCGAAGGATATCAGGCCATTTATGACGACCCTGATGCTTGGGACGAGGTGGCTGATTTGCACCCCACTTTATTGGTTTCCGACATTGAAAAATGGTATCCGGAATCAAATCTATTGCTGAAGGCTTTTCCCTTCATCAAATCATGGCGCTTGGATGATTTGATGATTTCATATGCCCCAACTGGCGCATCAGTAGGTGCACACACCGATCATTACGATGTATTCTTGATTCAAGTGGCAGGTACAAGACAATGGTCTTTTGACAATGAGCCGTTAAAAGGCGGTGATTTTGTTGATGACTCTGAATTGTCTGTGTTGGCCAATTACCAAGCTGAAAACAGCCATGAACTTCAAGCGGGTGATGTGCTTTATCTACCGCCAGAAGTCGCGCACCATGGCATTGCCACCAGTGATGATTGCATGACCTGCTCTGTGGGAATGCGCGCACCTTCACAATCTGAAATGGTGATGGCTTTTGCAGAGTTTGTGGCCGCTCGTTGCGCTGAAAACAAACGATTCAAGGACCAGGGACAAATGCCTTTTCAGCCGCAACAATTTGATGCCGGTGACGTCGCACAATTCCGGAATATGATAACAGAAGCTTGCCAATTGAATGACCATGATTGGCAACAACTTTTTGGACAGTATTTCAGCGAATACAGGCAGTTGGACTTATATCAAGACCCGCCAGCTGATCACTGTGAACTTTGGAAAAAAAACCCACTTTATACCTTCTCCTATTGTGTGTTGAAAGACGATCAGGCAATGTTATTTGTTAACGGGGAATCTTTTACCTGTTCGCTGAAGCTCGCTCAAACCATTTGTGATACCGATGCCATTGAAGATCAGAAAAATGACCTGATAACAGCCTTAGTAGCTGCAGCGTATCTCCAGCCTTTGAAATAATCAATTAACTATAAACCACTTGGTTTTTACCTAAAATTTTCGCTTGGTACAATGCTTTTTCTGCAGGTCCAATGAGTTTTTCGTAACTGCCCATGCCCGGCTTGGCAGAGGTAAACCCAAAACTGGCTGTGAGGTTCATTTCATCTTGATGGTAGATGAATTTTTGATTCATGATGTGTTCTCGCATCATATTCAAAAAGTTTTTCATGTCATCCGATGACGCATTGTAGAGCACAAAACTGAATTCTTCCCCGCCCGTTCTGCCCATAAAAGCATTTTCAGGCAACATGGATTCACAACGCTTCACCAAATCTATCAACAAAAAATCTCCAGCATGATGGCCTAATTCATCGTTGACCTGCCGGAAATCATCTAAATTCATCAAACCAAACTGAACTTCCGTGTGCACCACATCATGTCGTTCAAATATGGCCTGTAATTGCTTCTCAAACCCCTTTCTGTTTGCTGTTTTGGTTAAATAATCCAAATGGGATTTTAAATTGGCGTCTTTGAGTTTCAACCACAGCCGCCACAAAAACAACAATATCAACACCAAAGAAAACACCAAAGAGGTGATCAACCATTTTTGCAAGGCGTTTTGTTCGTCTTTTAGCTCTTCATTATGTAGCAATATGGCATTTTGTTCATTCAACAACCTGATGGTGTTCTCTTTGGCGTCTATTGCCTGCTCAACCAATGAATAAGCCATGTTTTTTTGTTTCAGCTCAAATTGCCGAACCTGCTCAATAGCACTTTTTTCTTGCAATAATGAAAAGGCTTGTTGGTAGTCCCCTTCTGCGGCCAACTCAGCAATCATGACGTCCATGGCAGTGACCTTAAAAATCACATTCCCTAAGCTTTCGAATGACAATGATTTTTGTGCATATGATTTGGCATTAGCAGCATCCCCTAATAATTTGTAACCTTGGGCCAATGTCGCATAATAAGCACTGCTTAAATAAGGATAGTTAAGTGCAACAACATCAGGTTCATTGAGTAAATGATTGGCCAGCCAGACCTCAACATTTTCGGAGCTCACTTCTTTGTCGATGAACTTAAAATAATGCCAAACGGTTTGAGAAAACTGCAAGTACAGCTGCTCACCGGCCAACGAACAATTTTCAGTCACTTCTTGCAACCTGGCCTCAGAGCTGTATTGATGATTCTGTTCTGCCAAAGCGATGTTCAACCGATTGAACATCAGTCGACACAAATAATTCGGTGTTTTTGCAATTTTTTCTAATTCTAATAGTTTGCTTTCTGCCAAATCATATTGCGCCAGATTCACCAATACCATGATAGAGCCTGATAAATAGTGCTTTTTCTCTTGTTCAGTAAGAATAATTTTTTTGGCATTTTTCTCTGCTGCCTGCAATGATTCAAAAGCTTTTACGTAATCACTTGTAGCCGAATAAATAACCGCATCTTGAGTATGACTATAAACAATATAAGCTGTTTCTGAGCAATTTTTTATGACCTCTTTGTTTTGTGCTATCGCTGTTTGATAATCACCTTGATAATAGGGCAATTGTGCATTCAAAAAATCAAAATAGCATTTTTGTTCATGAGACATTTGATCAGTCTGCCCCTCCAGTGAAACCAAAGTCTTGGTATATGCAGGGATGTCAGAGGTCCTCAAACTGAACGCATGATCTAATTTTGAATCAAAATCTTGTGCCCATGCTGAGGACACAAAGAAAAAGCATGTCACATATAATGCCAGTAATATTTCCTTCATTTTTGTGCAGCATTATTTTGAATGCTTTTCATAACAGAAATCAATGCGTGAAGATTTTTTCATTTTACCATTTAACAACGAAGCAGGCGCAGGGAATGGGTCACATTTTTATTTTTTTAAATATTTTTGACGATGTAGGCTTTGACCCTGCATTGGTTTGGGTATAATACGCGTTTTATTTAAAAACCGAGAGCTCCCTTGAGTAGCTGGATCAAAGAAAAACACCAATCGGCCCCTTTTTTTGGAGCCAATTCTGCATGGTTGGAAAGTTATTACGACCAATATTTAGCAGACCCACAATCTGTTTCACCTGAGTTACAATCTTTATTCATCTCATTTGAACAAGGACAAGGTGATGTTCGTCACCTGCCCATACTTGAAAAATTTGAACAAGCCGGACGATTACCAGCCGGTGCCGCCGTGGTGTCAGGCGACGCGGCACACCAACACAAACAAGCGGCTGTTTTGCGATTGATTAATTCGTACCGTGTTCGTGGTCACCAAAAAGCCAAACTAGATCCTTTGAATTACTCTCAACGTCCACAAACACCTGATTTAGAATTGGCATTCCATGGTTTGACTGAGTCTGACTTATCAGCCAGCTTTGACACTGGCTCCATGGTAGCACCTGATCAAATGGCATTGAAGGACATCATCAACACATTGGAACATGTTTATTGTCAACACATTGGTGTCGAATACATGCACATGGTTGACATCAAAAAACGTGAGTGGTTACAACAGCGATTAGAAAAACATGGTGGTCACTTTCCATTCAATGCGGATGACAAAAAAGCCATGTTGCAAGAACTCACTCACGCCGAAGGCATGGAGCGTTACTTGCACACCAAATACGTAGGACAAAAACGTTTTTCGCTTGAAGGCGGTGACGCTTTGATTCCTCAAATGACCTTTTTGATTAAGCATTTGGGTGCCAAACAAACCAAGGAATTGGTGATTGGCATGGCCCACCGAGGTCGCTTGAACATGTTGGTCAATGTTTTGGGTAAATCACCTGGTGAGCTATTTGATGAATTTGACGGCGTCAAAGCCGATGAGTTGGACAATGTCAACTCAGGTGATGTGAAATACCACAAAGGTTATTCATCAGACGTACCTACAGCTGGCGGTGATGTACACTTGGCTTTGGCATTCAACCCTTCTCATTTAGAAATCATCAATCCTGTTGTACTGGGTTCTGCTCGTGCGCGCCAAGTCCGAAGGAATGATGTCAGCAAAAATGCAGTGGTTCCTCTCTTGATCCATGGTGATGCTGCCTTTGAAGGCCAAGGTGTGATCATGGAATGCTTTAACATGGCCATGGTTGAAGGTTACGATGTCGGTGGTACCATTCACATTGTGGTCAATAACCAAATCGGCTTCACCACCACCCATGCATTGGATAAAAAAGCCGACCTTTATTGCACGGAAGTGGCCAAAATGGTGCAAGCACCTATTTTCCATGTCAACGGTGATGACCCAGAAGCGGTGGTATTTGCCACCAATTTGGCAGCAGATTTCAGACAGGAATTTGGCCAAGACGTGGTGATTGACCTGGTCTGTTATCGAAAGCACGGTCACAATGAAGCGGACGAACCATCTGCCACGCAACCCCATATGTATAAATTGATCAAAGCACACAAATCGCCTCGTGAGTTGTATGCCGATCGATTGATTGAAGCAGGTATCATCACGGCTGATCAAGCTCGCGGCTTGGTCGATGCATACCGTGACAAAATGGACAACAAAGAAGGCATTGTTGAATTTGGTCCAACACATAATAATGACAAATATGCGGTAGATTGGACTCGACACGTCGATGGTGATTTGTCTGAAGTGGTTGACACCAACATCAC
This sequence comes from Gammaproteobacteria bacterium, assembly GCA_030432115.1. Lineage (GTDB taxonomy): Bacteria > Pseudomonadota > Gammaproteobacteria > Xanthomonadales > Marinicellaceae > Marinicella. The sequence continues at coordinate 19,724 of JAUIHY010000020.1, forward strand.
TGAAACTAATTTCAAGCGTTATGCCGAAGTCATCACTGGTTTGCCTGCCGATTTAAAACCACACCCCAGGGTCAACAAAATCAACCAAGACCGCATCAAGATGATGAACGGTGAGCAGCCATTAGACTGGGGCTTTGCTGAAACCATGGCCTATGCCGGCATTTTGGATGAAGGACATCAAATTCGCATCGATGGACAAGATGCCCAGCGCGGTACTTTTTTCCATCGCCATGCAGTGGTTCACAATGTCGATGTCAACAACAATTACACGCCATTAGAAGCACTTCAAAAAGAAGGCAATAAAATTGACATCATCAACTCTGTGCTGTCAGAAGAAGCCGTTCTTGGATTTGAATATGGGTATGCCACATCAGAACCCAACGCTTTGGTGATTTGGGAAGCTCAATTTGGTGATTTTGCCAATGGCGCCCAAGTGGTGATAGACCAGTTCATTTCATCAGGTGAAGCCAAATGGGGCCGCCTGAGTGGCTTGGTGATGTTCTTGCCACATGGTTTTGAAGGTCAAGGTCCTGAACACTCTTCAGCGAGATTAGAACGTTACTTACAATTGTGTGCGGTTAATAACATGCAAGTGTGCATGCCTTCAACACCAGCACAAACATTCCATATGATTCGTCGCCAGATGTTAAGGAAAGCTCGCAAGCCTTTGATTGTGATGACTCCGAAGAGTTTGCTGCGTCACAAAATGGCGGTTTCAGATATGTCGCAATTAACCCAAGGTGGCTTCCAAGAGGTGATTCCAGATCGCCGCTGCAAAGCCAAAGACGTTGAACGTGTGATCTTTTGTTCCGGTAAGGTTTATTACGATCTGATTGAACAATTGGAAAAAGATGACATCACAAACGTAGCGGTCAGCCGCGTTGAACAGCTGTACCCTTTCCCTAGAAAAGCAATGCGCGAAGTTTTAGATGGATACAGCAAGGTTAAAGACGTGATTTGGTGTCAAGAAGAACCCATCAACCAAGGCGCCTGGTTCCAAATCAGACACCATTTACAACATTGTATCGACAACCGATTCCCGCTGTATTTTGCTGGCAGGAAAGGTTCACCCTCTCCAGCTGTGGGTGCATTGAAGGTACATATTAAAGAACAACAACAATTGATTTTAGATGCCATCCATGGGGAACATGGTTCGGCAATAGACGCGGAGTAATAAAAATATGAGCATTGAAGTAAAAGTCCCGGTTCTGCCTGAGTCGGTAACCGATGCAATCGTCGCCACATGGCACAAACAACCTGGTGATTTTGTCCGTCGTGACGAAAACCTGGTGGATTTAGAAACCGACAAAGTGGTTTTGGAAGTCCCTGCTCCTGCTGATGGCGTTTTGAAATCAATTTCTGCCGAATCTGGTGACGTGGTAGAAGGCAGCCAAGTATTGGCCATCATAGAAGAAGGTGAAGTACCTGCTGAAGAAAAAGCCGAGTCAGTAGCCCCTGCAGTATCTGCCAATCCAACAACTTCGGCAACACCTGCTGCTCCTGCACAGGCTTCTGCTCCACAAAACATCAGCACCGGATCAGCAGGTCCTGCTGCCCGTAAAATGATGC
>JAUIHY010000223.1 GCA_030432115.1 Gammaproteobacteria bacterium
TGTGCTTGCTTGCGGTATTTTACTGGCATCACCACACCATCCTGATGGCCACCACCACAACCGAAAAGAACAGCAATGTAAAGCCAATGAATTTTTTAAAAATATCATTCATACATATTCCTTATTTTATTATTTTTTTATGCAATAGCACAGCAGCTGTTCTGGGTCTGAAAAATCAGCTTCTCCAAAGGCAACCACCCCTTCACCTTGCAATACCATGCTGTCCCTGTGAATTCTGATGGGGTCAGACTGACCCTGCTTCACCCAAGAACCATTGGTACTCATGTCTGTGTATTTAAAATTTCCACCCGAGTATTGAATTTCTGCATGCAAACGAGAGGCCATCAAAACCTGTGTCTGTAGATCATTATCTATGCCCCGCCCTATGGTTTTGGTGGGAGATTGCTCGGTCATGGTGTGTGTATGGCCACAGATTTTGACCGTCATTTCTCGCTGCGTGGCCGGCGCCTTGATATCAAGTGCCGACGTCACCCTGGTGATTTGACTGATGTCTTGCTGCCACAGCACTTCGATGATTTCGACCGCCAACAATTTGCCTTTGACTTTGGTTTTCCCCAAAGACCTTTGATCCAACATGGGCGGCAGATGACAATCTTTAAAAGTCGCAGAATTGGTGATGATTTGCCCCCTTTTGGCATAGCCAGTCATGCGTGCTGCCACATTCACTGCATCACCAAAAACATCACCTTGTTCCTCAATCACTTTACCAAAATGAAATCCCACCCGAATACTGATGGGGTGGTTACCTAAGACAAAATTGCCACTGACGGCATTTTGCATGTCCACTGAGGCCAACATGGCATGGTTGGCCTGAGGGAAGACACACATGATTTCATCACCGATGGTTTTGACCAATTCTCCTTGGTGTACCTCGGCTTTTTGTAACAAAACATCCAGTACCGAAGCAATTGCTTCTCGTGCTGCTGTGTCACCATGTTTTTCAAACAAAGCGGTGCTGTCAGCAATGTCGGCGAATAGGATGCAAAGTTCAGCCATTCAGTTTTATCAGTCCTTCTAATACTTGTTGTTGATCCGGTAACACCAGTTTTGCTGCATCAGCCAATGGGGTAAAGCTGTCTGCACCGGTAATTAACTCCACACTCAGTTTACCCTTTTTACTTGATTTGTTCAATCGGCTGACCAAGCTAATCACCGCTTCCCCCACACAGGCTGAATATCGGCCCTCATCAACCACCAGCAGTTTATCAAATTGTGCCACCATGGCCAAAATCGCGCTTTCATTCAAAGGCTGTAACCAACGCAAGTCCATGACTTTGACTCGCGCTGAATGGGCCGCTTCGAATTGTTTCACAGCGGCCAAACTCATCGGCACCCCATTGCCATAAGTGATCAATAAAATATCTTCAGCCGACTCATGATAAACCCTGGGCTCACCAATGGTGATGTATTCCCCTGGTGCAGGATAATCAAAATTCCATAATCCGTCGCCAGGTTCGTACAAGTCCTTATGCATATACAAGGCAATGGGCTCAATAAACAACGACACCCGACCATTGACTCGAGACAAGGCCGTCAAACTGCGCATCATGCCCACGGCATCATCACCACGGGAAGGACAAGCCACCACCACACCAGGAATGTCACGGATGGCAGCGATCGAATTGTCGTTGTGAAAATGGCCACCGAATCCCTTTTGGTAACCTAAACCAGCAATTCTGACCACCATGGGATTGGCAAACTGACCATTTGAGAAAAACTGAAGGCTGGCCGCCTCACCACGAATTTGGTCACAGGCATTGTGAAAATAGGCCAAGTATTGAATTTCCGGAATGGGCAGCATCCCCATATACCCATAGCCTTGAGCCAAACCCAAAATGGTTTGCTCATCCAATAAGGTGTTGAAAACACGCTTGGCTGAAAAATGTTTAAACAGTTGTTTGGTGATGGTATAAACACCACCTTTTTGCGCCACATCTTCACCAAACATGATCATTTCAGGGTATTTCAGCATCAAATCATGTAAACCTTTGTTGATTTGAATTGCCATGTGTTTGGCCGCTTGGTTTTCTGGCAACAATTTTTCGGCTCCAAACAAGGCCAAACGTGCCTCATTGGGGATTGTTCTGGCAGCCTCTTGATGCACCGCTTCGGCATCAAATGGCGCCAAAGGTGCCATCACTTGGTCCAAATCTTGGATTTTTGTTTTTTGGTGCGCTAATTCCGCTTTATCTAAACATTCCTGATGAATATTTTGATACATTTCAATGACTTGAGAAGCATTCATCAAGCCATGGTTAATCACTGTGGCTGCAGATTTCAGCAATGGATCTTGTGCCTCAGCCGCTTCCAAATCCTTCATTTTTCGGTAATCCACCTCAAAGTCAGTGCCCGCATGGCCCATCAACCGCGTGGTTTTCAAATGCAAAAACACCGGTTTGCGCTCTTGACGACAGAAGTCCACTGCCCTTTTGATTTGTTGATACCCTGTTTCCAAATCCAATCCATCGGCTTGGAAATATTGCATACCAGGGCGGTGTTTGAAATTGGCCTTGACCCAATCATTGGGGGTTTTTACGGAAATGCCGATGCCATTGTCTTCACAGACAAACAACACAGGTACTTTCAAACCTTGGAAAGCGGCCCAAGAAGCTGCATTGAACGCCCCTTGTGCTGTTGAATGATTGGAGCTGGCATCACCAAAATTACACAATACAATGCTGTCTTCAGGTATCGGCAATTCTGCTTCAGAACGTTGAGCCAATTCAATGCCCAAAGCACAACCCACTGCTTTGGGTAAGTGTGAAGCGATGGTTGAAGTTTGTGGCAAAACCCATAAAGGTTTGGACCCCCAAACTTTGTGTCGCCCACCGGATGCGGGGTCACTTTCAGCGGCAGCAAAAGACAAACAAGTGTCCCAAATGGGATCAATGCCTTTAACATGACGCGAACGTTCCATCATCAGGCCTCCGGAACGGTAATGTAAAAATGCAGGGTCGGTGTGTCGCAAGATGCGGCCCAACATGGCATTGCCTTCGTGCCCTGACGAACCAATGGTATAAAACACTTTGTTTTGTAATTTTAAAATGCGGGCCATCAAGTCCAGTTGACGTGAACGCACCTGCGATTCAAACAAAGCCAACACAGTTTCATCATTCAAACCCTGTTGTGTCAGACTGAGTTTGGGCTCTGAGGCTTGGTAATTGGACACAAACGTGACAAAGTTTTGATCAACAACCTCAGCACGGTTGATCACCTTGGATTTATTTTGAGACATCAAATGCTCCGATTAAAAAGCATTCTTGCCAGTCAACTCTCTGCCCACCACCAATTGATGAATGGTTTCGGTGCCTTCATAAGTGATGACACTTTCTAAATTCAACATGTGCCTGATGGCCACATGTTCAGTGGTGATGCCCGAACCGCCCAACATGTCACGACATTCTCGTGCAATGTCAATGGCCATGCGCACATTGTTCCATTTGGCCATTGAAATTTGTGTTGGTTGCAGCTGGTCGGCTTCTTTCAATTGTGACAAACGCAGCGCCAATAACTGTGCTGTTGTGATGCGTCGTGACATGTCCGCCAGTTTTTGTTGAATGATTTGGTTTTCATTCAATGAACGGTCGAATAACACACGTTCCTCAGTGTAATCCAACACTTCTTGCAAACAAGCCTGTGCTGAGCCAATGGGCCCCCAAGAAATGCCATATCGAGCATTGGATAAACAACTGAGCGGCCCCTTTAAGCCTTTGACATTCGGTAAGCGGTTGGCATCGGGCACTCGTACATTGTCAAAAAACAAGGCCGAAGTTACCGAAGCTCGCAATGACATCTT
>JAUIHY010000021.1 GCA_030432115.1 Gammaproteobacteria bacterium
GGTTTAGGCTTGGGTTTAGGTTCTGGTTTTTTTTCTACTGGCTTGGGCTTTGGTTTGGGCTCCGGTTTTTTTTCAACTGGCTTTGGCTTAGGTTTTTTCTCTACAGGTTTGGGCTTTTTGGTCTCTGTTTTTGGTTTGTTTTTCATGAAATCATCCAAGTTCATGATTTCCGCTTGGATGCTGATGCCTTTGGGAGGTGTGATGGGTTCTGGATTGACTGACAAAAAGACCACAACCACCAAAACCACATGCAGGGCAATGGAGAAAAACAGTCCGATGGCTTGTTCTTTTTGAAACATGGTTATTTATCTGATTTGGGGTCGCTGATCAGTCCCACTTTTTTTGCACCAGCTGCCTGTGCCACTGCCATGGCTTGATATACTTCCCCATAGCTGACAGCCCGATCTGCGCCAATCATGATGGGCAGTTCAGGATTTACTTTGACAAAAGCGGCCAGTTTTTTGGTTAATGACTGTTCATCAATCAATTCATATTCACCACCAATACTGAGATACAAATCACCATTCTCAGTGACATTAATCACCGCCGGCTCTTCGTCTATGGTCATGGTGTTGGCATCAGATTCTGGTAAATTTACATCCACACCTAAATTCATCAATGGTGTGGTTATCATAAAAATAATCAACAGCACCAGTGTCACATCGATGTAGGGCACCACATTTATTTCAGCTTTGACTTTTCTTGGTCGCCTCATGATTTATTGACCAATTTGTCGATGTAAGATGGCAGAAAATTCCTCTTTGAAAGCATCGTATTGCGCATAAATGCGTTCCACCTTGTCACTGAAACGGTTATAGAATATCACTGCGGGTATCGCGGCAAATAAACCCATGGCCGTGGCAATCAAAGCCTCAGATATACCTGGTGCCACCAAAGCGATGGTCGCTTGTGTTACATCTGACAGGGCATGGAATGACAACATGATACCAATCACCGTTCCAAACAAGCCTATGTAAGGACTGGTCGAACCAATGGTAGCCAAAATGGGCAACTGGCTCTCTAATTTTTCTACTTCACGACTGAGCGCCACACGCATAGAACGGTCTACACCGTCTATTGAACTGACCATGCCACCTGAAGATGTTTTTAAGCGCGTAAATTCTTTGAAGCCCGAAACAAAAATCCTTTCCATACCGGTGTTGTTTTCTTTGGCTAATTTCTCATACAAACGATTTAAATCTACGCCAGACCAAAAATGTTCTTCAAATTTTTTACCTGTGTTTTGCGCACTTGATAACACCCTGCCTTTGGCAAAAATAATCAACCAAGACCACACCGAGGCCAAAATCAAAATCAACATCACCACCTTTACAGGCATTGATGCGCTCATCAGAATTTCTAAATAAAAATTGCCACTTTCGTTCAAAGCAATAACTCCTTTAATAAATGTTCTGGAAATCGGGTGGGTCTGAATGCATCAGCCCTGAGACAAGCCACGGTGACTGTGGCTGTTGCCAACATCCGATCACCACAATGCATGGTTTGCTCTATTTGCATGCTGGCTTTCTTGTAAGACATAGGCCGACAACTGATGGTCAACAAATCATCTAAGCGAGCCGGCTTGATAAAATCTATGTCCATATGGCGAATGGCCAAGACTATGTTTTCATTTTGACTCATGATACTTTGTTGTAAACCCTTTGAACGTAACCATTCTGTCCGCGTGCGTTCGAAAAAGTTCAAATAATTCGCATGATACACCACGCCGCCTGCATCGGTGTCTTCGTAATACACCCTGAATTGATGGTTATATGTTTCGATCATGAGTCAAATAATTCCTTATTCAGTGAGACCTTGGGTGGCGTGATACCCATCACTTCCCATGTTTTTCTGGTCGCAATTCGACCTCGTGATGTCCGTGCCACCAAGCCTTGTTGAATTAAATAGGGTTCAATCACATCTTCCACCGTTCCCCGCTCTTCACTCATGGCTGCGGCCATTGAATTGATACCCACTGGACCACCTTCAAATTGCCCAGTCAATATATTCAAAAACCGCCTGTCCATTTCATCCAAACCTTTTTGATCCACTTGTAACATGTTCATGGCCGCTGCCGCTATGTCTTGGGTGATGATGCCATCACCTTTGACTTCGGCATAATCTCTGACTCTACGCAACAAGCGGTTGGCAATCCTTGGGGTTCCTCTTGAACGCCTGGCCACTTCTTGACAGCCTTCAATTTCTGCCTGAATATTCAATATCTTCGCCGAACGTGAAACAATTTGTGTTAATTCCTCGGCTTCATAAAACTGCAACCTTTGCACAATACCAAAACGATCTCGCAAGGGTGAAGTCAATAATCCGGCACGAGTGGTCGCACCCACTAAGGTAAAAGGCGGTAAATCCAATTTAATCGAACGGGCAGCAGGCCCTTCACCAATCATGATGTCAATTTGAAAATCTTCCATGGCAGGATACAAAACTTCTTCGACCACCGCTGATAATCGGTGAATTTCGTCGATAAACAAGACATCGTGCGGCTGCAAGTTGGTCAATAAAGCCGCTAAATCCCCTGCTTTTTCTAGCACTGGGCCTGATGTTTGACGCATTTGTACGCCCATTTCATTGGCAATCACATGGGCCATGGTGGTTTTACCCAAACCAGGCGGCCCAAAAATCAAAACATGGTCTAATGATTCAGATCTGTTTTTTGCAGCTGATATAAACAATTCCATTTGCTCTTTGACTACTTTTTGACCCAGGTAGTCTTTCAGCGTTTGTGGCCTGATACTGGCTTCAATCATTTGTTCTTGATTGTTTTCAGGCAGACCCGTCATCAATCGATCTTCTAAGTCATTGAAGTCCATTAAGATTGACCCCTCATTTGCAAACAGGTTCTGATGATGTCTTCGACCGACATGTCATCTTTAGCCACTTTTTTCACCATGGTGCCAGCTTCTTGCGGTTTAAAACCCAAGGCTTGTAATGCAGATTCAGCTTCGGCATTTTTACCAAATTGACTCGCTTGTGGCGCAGACTGCGGATCTGCTGCTGTGATCGCATCGACATCAACCTTATCCTTCATTTCTATGATTAAGCGTTGTGCTGTTTTTTTTCCAATACCCGGTACTTTACAAATCGCCGTTACGTTTTGTTCTTGAATGACTTGTGAAAATTCTGCTGAAGTCATGGTAGATAACACCGCCAAGGCAGATTTGGCTCCAATACCATTGACCTTCAACAAAGTTCTGAACAATTCCCGTTGTGGGTATGACCTAAAACCATAGAGAATGGACGCATCTTCTCTGACCAAATGATGTATCACCAACGTAACAGATTGGTTAACCTCCGGTAGTTCAGAAAACACACTGCTGGGCACTTCTACTTCATAACCAACACCACTCACATCCACTATCAAATGGGCAGGTAAATCTGTGTGTACCAATGTGCCTTTTAATCTTCCTATCAAAACCTATCCTCGTTGTTAAAATTTTCGCCAATTACTGGTGTTATTAGCCACCAATCGGTTTTGTGCCCAGCGGTTATTCGCGTGGCATATAGCCACAGCCAAACCATCGGCCGCATCTTCCTGAATTTTCTCTTTCATGTTCAATAACAAACGCACCATGTACTGTACCTGCGATTTATCTGCTCCACCTTTGCCAACCACTGCCTGTTTAACCGCTTTGGCAGCATATTCATGTACCATCACATCGTTCACCACCGTGGCACAAATGGCTGCCCCCCTGGCCTGTCCCAACTTCAAAGCTGAACCTGCATTTTTTGCCATAAACACATTTTCTATGGCCATTTCATTGGGCCTGAACTGTTTGATGATGTCATTCAATGTTTCAAAAATAGTCCGCAATCGTTCAGGGAAATCACCATCACCACATTTGATGGTTTCATGGTAAACATGCTGGATTTTTTGTTGTGAAGTATCAATGATACCCACCCCTGTAAATCGAGAACCTGGATCTATACCAATGATGCGAACCATGAAACAAGCACAATGAAAAAGGGTTATTTTAAGACATCAGACAGAACATCTTGGTAAATTCTTTGAATTTTTAAAATCTGTTTCACATCAGTACTACCTGTTTTCCTTTTTTTTGTTTATAGTGGGCTTTTCAGTAATCAATCTATACCATGAAAATAGCTTCCTGGAATGTCAACTCTCTGAAAGTGCGTTTAGACCATGTTTTGCAATGGTTAGAAAGCGAACAACCTGATGTCTTGGCCTTACAAGAAACCAAAATGACCGATGATGTGTTTCCCGAACAGGTCTTTGTTGATGCGGGGTGGCATGTGGTTTATTCGGGTCAAAAAACCTACAATGGCGTGGCCATCATTGCCAAAGAAGCCCCAAAAGACATCATTACAGACATTCCTGATTTAGATGACCCGCAACGAAGAATCCTTGCTGCAACTGTCAATGATATTCGCATCATTGATTTGTATGTGGTTAATGGTTCAGCACCTGGTACAGAAAAATTTGCCTATAAAATGGATTGGTTAGATAAAGTCACAGCATTTATTGAACAGCAGCAAGCTGAATATGAAGATGTGGTTGTTTTAGGCGATTTTAACATTGCTCCAGATGATAGAGATGTTCACGACCCGATTAAATGGAAAGATAAAATTCTTTGTACCAAAGAAGAACGTAATGCCTTAGACCGTATTTTGGATTTGGGTTTTCAAGACAGTTTTAGGTTGTTACATGATGATTCTGGAGTGTTCAGTTGGTGGGATTATCGCATGAATGGCTTCGCTCGAGGTTTGGGTTTGAGGATAGATTTGATTCTGTGCACCGATGAAATGTCTGAAGCCGTCACTGCTTCTTATATCGACTTGGAACCCAGAAAATGGGAACGACCTTCTGATCACACGCCTGTGGTCACTGAATTTGACTGGTGAAGTTATGACTAAATTTCCATTGTTCACACGTTTGATACACTGGCTTTCTGCAGTATTGATTGTTTCTTTGTTTGCATCGGGCTGGTATATGGTCGATTTGGACTATTACAGCCCTTGGTACCAAACTTTGCCAGATTTACATCAAATGATTGGTGTCTTCGTAGCTCTGTTGTGGTTGTTTAAAATTACACGTTTAATATGGGCATCAGCGCCACCAGACATTACTACACTGAAACCCTATGAACGTTTCCTTTCACGGCTTGTCAAATTCATGTTTTATTTACTGGTCATGTGTTTGAGTTTGACGGGTTATTTAATGGCCACTGCGGGTAATGACCAACATGCATTATTATCACTGATTAAGCTACCAACAATTGTTACGTTGGACAGTGAACAACTTGACCCACTGGGGCTGGCACATGAATACATGGCTTACAGCATTATGTTATTATTAATTTTGCATGTATTGGCAGCTTTTAAACATCACTTTTTTGATCGTGATGATACATTGCGACGAATGATTTAATTATTGACAGGAAAAACTATGAAACTAAAAAATTTATTACTCACATTGGCTCTGGTTGCTGGAACCTCTCAAGCAGCCACTTACCAAATTGACACCAAGGGCGCCCACGCTTTTGTTCAATTTAAAATTCAACATTTGGGTTACAGTTGGCTCTATGGTCGTTTTGATGAATTCTCTGGCACCTTTGATTATGATGAAAAAGACCCAGCTGCCGCCTCCATCAACATGACAGTCATAACCGAAAGTGTCAACTCAAATCACACCATGAGAGACAAGCACTTAAGAAGTGATGATTTCTTGAATGTCGAACAATTTCCAGAAGCCACATTCATTTCTACTTCTTTCACAGAATCAGAAAATGGCCATGGTCAAATGTCTGGAGATCTGACATTGAATGGTGTCACCAAAAACATTCAATTGGATGTTAAATTGGTGGGTGCAGGAAAAGATCCTTGGGGTGGATATCGACGTGGATATGAAGCGGTAGGTGAAATTAAGCTATCTGAATTCAACATTAGAAAATCTTTAGGACCCAAATCTGAATCTTTGATTTTGACCATTTCTGTTGAAGGTATAAAACAAAAATAAACGCCTTAAAATTTTCAAATAAAAGCACGAGATGATCGTGCTTTTTTTGTGCCTCAGTTTTTCTCAAATTCACTTACAAGGGTCATTGTCCACCTATAAATACAGAGCAATCCGTGAATTTGTTTATTATTACTTCTATGTTTCTGATTTTAAAGATGTTTTACTGATATCCATATTCAAAATATCTATATATTTATTTATCCATAAATACACAAAACATTAAATATTAAACAACGGTTCTATGACTTAAGAAAAAATATTTTTATTAGAAGGAAATGGTGGGTCGTATAGGATTTGAACCTATGACCAATGGATTAAAAGTCCACTGCTCTACCAGCTGAGCTAACGACCCATAGCATGATTTGCCATTTCAGAGCATGACTTGCTCCGAGGTGCGAAATAATATGCGAATTCAATTGATTAGGCAAGTCTTTTTTTTCGTTTTATTAAGTTTTTTTTAAGAATGGTTTTATTGATAAGTTTTCTTTTTGTGAGTGATAAATCCATCTGGGTGTGAGCCCCTTTTGTCTTTGTGTGTCCAGTGAATCAAACCACCTTTTTCATTCCACTCATATTCACCATACACCCATACATAATCGCCAACGGTTACAGGAACCCGTTTTGCCAAATCAATGTTATGGACAATCAATAGGCTCAGGTCATTGCTTTTTATGAGGAATTTTTGGTGTCGGCTGCCTTCATTGTCATCAGCCAATAGTTTGATAACACGACCAAAAACTTTAACTTGCACATCTGAAGTGCCGCTTTCAAAGTAGTTTTTGACTTGATTTTCTGATTTGGGAGGTTCAGCAAGGGTGATATATAAGGCCAAAACTACAGCCAAAAATGCACCCATGCTGAAAGATGATTTCACTTACGCAATCCAGGCATTGTATCCACCGGTTAAGTTATGAATGTTGTTGTATCCTTTCTTTCGGAAAAACTCTGCAGCGGCCATAGAAGATTGACCCACTTGGCAAACAAACACCAACGGTGTGTCTTTGGCCATGCTTTCTACTGCTTCTATCGCACCTTTGTCCAAACGTACAGCAGTATCCACCGTTCCTTCAGCTATTTTTTCCTCTGATCTGACATCAAATATATGCGGGTTTTCAGTATCTGAAGCCATCCAACCACGCAATTCGTCAACAGATAAGGCTTTCACTGCAGGCGGTTCATTGGGGTTTTCAATGCGCAATCCCGACCCTTGTAATTCATCCACCCAAGTAATAGACAATCCTTTCGCCCTTTTCGCTGTGGCAATGTCCATATATATTTTTAATTCACCTAAATCACTGATGATTTCAAAGCCTTTGGCCTGTTCTAAACTGAATCGTGTATTGAATGCATCATCTATAGACAAAAACAGTTGGTGATCGCCAGCTTCGGCCATACCTTCTTTGATGTGTGCCAATGCTTCTGTTGATATGTGCATCTCTGGTGGCGTTCTGTCAGGCTGTGCCAATCCCAGTAGCTCATGTAATTCACCCGAATTAAACATTTCAGTGATGATGTCATTACCTCCAATCAGCTCTTTATTCACATACAACTGAGGAATGGTCGGCCATTGACCGTATTGCTTGATACCTTCACGTATTTCAGGGTCTTCTAATACATTGAAATGACCAAAATCATCACCCAGCAGGTCTTTCATAATTTTCACTGTGTTACTGGAAAATCCACACATGGGTGTTTGTGGATTGCCTTTCATAAACAAGAATACTGGATTGTCATCCAACATCTGTTCAATTTTTTGTGTTGTATTTGTCATTTTTTATACGTCTAAATTACTGGCACTGAGTGCGTTTTCTTCAATAAACTGCCTTCTGGGTTCAACCACATCGCCCATCAATGTAGAAAACACCTGATCGGCTGATACGGCATCTTCTATGGTCACTTGTAATAAGCGTCTGGATTCTGGGTTCATCGTCGTTTCCCATAATTGATCTGGGTTCATTTCACCCAAACCTTTGAATCGGCTGATGGTCAGGCCTTTTTTCGCTTGCCCCAATAAGAAATCCAACACATCGCTTATGCTATGAACCACGATGGTGTTTTCTCCTTTTTGTAAATACGAGCCTTGTTGTAATAAATCACGGTTTTGGCTGGCCACTTTCATGATTTGTCTGTAATCCTGAGAAGCAAAGAATGTTTGGGTTAATAAAGTTTCTTCAATCAAGCCATTACCATCTTTTTCGCAAACGATGGCTGAACGATCTGCATCAAAGTAAACACGCCAACTCACTCCCAATCGGTTATTGGTATTCAACAATCGTGTCGCCTCTTCCACCCATTGGACTTGATCTTTGTCCATGGTTTCAGATGATAATTCAGGTAATAATGACAATTGCTCAATCACTTTGTTGTCATACAACAAAGCCAATTTATCTACCACTTCCTTAACAGCCACCTGGTCTTTAACCAAGCGGTACAGGGCATCGCCCTGTAAAGCAGGTAAATCTGCTTGATAATTCAAAGAGACATCGTCCAATGAACGGTTCAATAGGTACTCATTCATTTCTTCGTCATCTTTTAGGTAATGCTCTTGTTTTCCTTTTTTCACCTTATAAAGTGGTGGCTGACCAATGTATATATGACCTCTTTCAATCAATTCAGGCATTTGTCTATACAAAAATGTGAGTAACAACGTTCTGATGTGTGATCCATCGACGTCGGCATCGGTCATGATGATGACCTTGTGGTATCTCAGTTTATCTGGATCAAAATCATGCTGACCTATACCACAGCCCAATGCAGTAATCAAAGTTCCGACCTCTGCAGATGACAACATCTTGTCGAATCGGGCTTTTTCCACATTCAAAATTTTACCTTTCAAAGGCAAGATGGCCTGATTCTTACGGTTTCTACCCTGTTTGGCTGAACCACCAGCAGAATCACCCTCCACCAGGAATATTTCTGAAAACACAGGATCCTTTTCCTGACAATCAGCTAATTTACCCGGCAAGCCAGCAATATCCAAAGCATCTTTTCTGCGGGTCATTTCTCTGGCCTTGCGTGCCGCTTCACGGGCACGCGAGGCATCCATAACTTTTTCCGTCAGAATTTTAGCATCCTTGGGGTTTTCCAATAAAAAGTCAGCCAGGTTTTCACCCACACATGACTCCACCACACTTTTGATTTCTGATGAAACCAACTTGTCTTTGGTTTGTGAAGAAAACTTAGGATCAGGAGATTTAACAGAAATCACTGCTATCAGTCCTTCTCTACAATCATCACCTTGCATGGTGGCTTTCTTCTTGGCGTTTTGGTTGATAAAATTATTCATGGTACGGGTTAATGCACCACGGAATCCCGCCAAATGCGTACCACCATCTTTTTGAGGAATGTTGTTGGTAAAACAAAACACCGATTCTCTATAAGAATCGGTCCATTGCATTGCCACCTCTACTGCGGTGCCATCCTCTTCTTCTTTTTTGAAGTGAACCACCGTTTCATGTAATGGTGTTTTGCGTTCAGCCAAATGGTGAACAAATGAAGCAATGCCACCTTCATATTCGAATTTTTTCTCTTCACCACTGCGCTCGTCTTTTAAATTGATTTTTACACCAGAATTTAAGAAAGACAATTCACGTAAACGTTTGGCCAATATATCAAAGTGAAATTCAATATCTGAAAATATTTCTGGTGAAGGCAAAAACCTCACTTTTGTGCCAGTCTTTTCTGTCTTGCCAACCAATTGTAAATCCGTTTGTGGTTCACCCAATTGATAGTTTTGTTGATATATTTGACCATTCCTATGGATTTCTAAATCCAAGCTGACGCTCAATGCATTGACCACAGAAACACCCACACCATGCAAACCACCTGAAACTTTGTATGAGTTGTCATCAAATTTACCACCGGCATGTAACACCGTCATGATCACTTCTGCTGCTGACTTTCCTTCTTCGTGTTGATCTGTGGGTATACCACGACCATTATCTGAAACAGACACGCTGCCATCTTCATGAATAACGACTGTTATGTCATCACAATGTCCAGCCAAAGCTTCATCAATGGAGTTATCAACCACTTCAAAAACCATGTGATGTAAACCAGTACCGTCATCGGTGTCACCAATATACATTCCTGGGCGCTTTCTAACGGCATCCAAGCCTTTCAATACCTTGATATTCGAGGAATCGTAATTTTCACTCATGGGCGAATTTCACTGTTAAAACAAACAGCAGATTATAGCACTTTAACCCCATTAACGCTTGGTTTTATGATGTCAGACCATGAATAATTGAATTGGTTTTTATAACGATTTCACAATTGTTTCACGTGAAACATTTTCACTTCTTTGTTTTCGTATCGTTGGTTGTCAACGGTAGAAATTAGGATCTGATTGGGCAAAGTTTTTATGTAATCGAAAAAGAAATGGGCGTTACTTCCATCTAACTCAGCATCAAAATCATCCAGGCACAAAAGACTGTGATGGTCAGATGAATTGTCCATAACCTTCAAACAACTGAGGTAACAAATAAGAGCAGTCATTTTTTTTTGTCCTCGAGAATATATGTCTTTTATGAAGTGACCAGAAGACTTGACCTGAATATCCATCCTGTGGATACCATTTCTTAGTTGACCATACTGGAGGTTTCCTTCCATGTCTTTCAACAAGGTATCTGATAAACTGAGCTCACTGGACCAGCCTGGTTGATAATTGAGTTGTGTATCAGATAAATTTGGCATCAGTTGATACATTAATTGATTAAAGACTTTTTGTAGCATACTAAACACGCTGTATCTTTCTTCATTCAGCTGTTCTGCTAATTTCACATACTGTGCTAACCAAACTTTCAATTCATCTAGTTTTTTGTGTTTCAATAAATGATTAATGTGCTTTTGCAATTTAACCACTTGCCGCCAAAGTAAAATATAATCATGTTTCACGTGAAACACCATCCAATCCAAAAAAGAACGACGATACTGTGGTGTGTTGTCACAGAATAAATAACTGTGTGGATCGATACTCAGTGTGGGAAGTGTGGCTGCAAGAACAGTTTGTTTTTTAATGTTATGTTGGTTGTGTTTGAGTGTTTTCTTTGAAGACTTGTCTAATTGACATCCTAATGTTTGTTGTTGACCATTATCTGATAACTGAGCAAAAACAGAAAAGGCATCACTCCCCTTCTTAATCATGTTCTTAGGTTTGGCCGTACGGAATGATTTCCCTGTTGATAGAAAGTTAACGGCTTCTAGAACAGAAGTTTTACCTGATCCATTGGGACCTGAAAGAACATTGATTCCTGGTGACAATTGAAAATCGGCTTGTTCGAAGCATCGAAAAGCCGATAGTTTCAATGTGGTGATGGACACAACTAAATTCGAAGAGGCATCACAACCAAACGACAATCTGTGCGTGTTGGGTGTTTAATCAAACAACTTGAAGTGGCTTCTTTAAAACTGAATTGAATTTCATCATCAACGAAAGCATTGGTTGCTTCTAATAGGTAATTTACATTGAAAGCAGTTTCAATTTGTTCAATATCAGAATTGATACTGATGATGTCTTCTGCTTGTTCTTGGTCGGGATTGTTACCTACAATTTCTAATGTGTTATTAGTAATCTTAAATTTAACACCTTTGTATTGTTCATTGGAAAGGATGGCAACCCTCAGCAATGATTTTTTTAAAGTTTCTTTGTCTGCCACAAACTGTTTTTCCATATTCAACGGAATAACAGCTTCGTAATCAGGAAATTTTCCATCAATTAATTTGGAGGTCATGGCTATGTGTTCTACCTGGACCTTAATGTGGTTGTTTCCAATAAATAAAGTGATGGTTTGATCAATGTCTTTGATCATTTTTTGTAGTTCTAAAACACCTTTTCGTGGAATCAATACTTGTTTATTAAGTTCTGACTCGTTGACATAATCGCATTCAGACAAAGCCAAGCGATGACCATCTGCTGAAACACAACGTAATTTATTGTGGCTGACTTCAAATAATAATCCATTAAGAAAATACCTAACGTCTTGTACAGCCATACAGAAAACAGTTTGCTTTAACATGCGTTTGAGGTCTTGGCTTTCAACTTGGACTTGGTGGTAGCTTTCCATGTCATCAATCAAAGGAAATTCCATGGCAGATAAAGTACTTAAGCTAAATTTACTTTGGCCTGATGTAATCAAACATTTACCTTCTTGATATTCGAACTGAAGAATGGAACCATCTGGTAAGGCTTTACATATGTCTAAAAACTTTTGAGCAGGGACAGTGATTTCACCAGCTTCGATGATTTCAGCATCACATTCAGATCGCATTTCTACATCCAAATCACTGGTGGTTAACAACAGTTGTTCATCGTCAGTTTTCAATAAGACATTGCTTAAAACAGGTAAAGTGCCTTTCTTTTCTACCACCCCACAGATTTGAGTTAAGGGTGCCAATAAGGTTTCTCTTTGGGTCTTAAATATCATAGTATATATATAAAAATAGTAGTTATAGTATTGAACATCCTAACGTATAGAATGCATAACTTATTGTTTTTAAATCACTTTAATAATAAATTCTACTTGTATATCCTGTGGATAAACTGTGCGTAAAAACAAGTTTATTTTTTCTTAACAAGTTATCCACAGATTATACATTGCTTATTCAGTGAGTTTGTTAACAATCTTTTGTTTGTCTTCGTTTATGTCTGGAGAATCTATCAGTATTTGTTCCATTTTACGGTAAGCGTGTAAAACTGTGGTATGGTCCCTACCCCCGAATAATTCTCCAATTTCAGGGTAGCTTTTGTCTGTCATGTCTTTTGACAAATACATGGCCATTTGTCTCGGTCGCACAATGGAGCGTTTTCTGGATTTACCCAAAAGCTCAGAAAGTTTGATGTTGTAATACTGCGCAGTGATTTTTTGAATATTTTCAATGGAAACTATCCTGTGATGAACCATGAACAAGTTTTTTAAAGTTTGTTTGGTGAATGGTAAATCAATCATCTGTTTGGTGAATTTGGCGTTGGCATACAATGTATTGAGTGCGCCTTCTAGTTCTCGGATGTTCGAATTGATTTGCTTGGCTATATAAAAAGCCACTTCATCGGGAATATTCAAACCCGAGGCTTCTGCTTTTTCTTGCAGAATGGCCACACGGGTTTCATAATCAGGTGGGTCAATGGCCACAGAAAGGCCTGAACCTAAACGTGATTTTAATCTGGGGTCTAATCCATTGACTTCTTTAGGAAATTTATCACAGGTGATGATGACTTGTTGCTGGCCGTCCAACAGGTAATTAAAAGTATGAAAAAATTCTTCTTGGGTGCGTTCCTTACCGGCAAAAAACTGGATGTCATCAATCAGTAAAGTGGTAACAGATCGGTATTTTAATTTGAATTTATCCATGTCATTGTTTCTGATGGCACTGACCATTTCATTGACATAGGTTTCTGAGTGTAAGTAACAGACCACTTCATCCTTGTTGTTTTGTAAAACACGGTTGCCGATGGCATGTAATAAATGGGTTTTACCTAAGCCGGTACTGCCATAAAGGAACAACGGGTTGAAGTGTTGGTTGTTTTTTTGAGCCGCCTGTATGGCAGCTGCCAATGCGATGGCATTGGATCTACCTTCAATAAAAGTTTCAAATATAAACCTGGGGTCAATATTCGATTTAATGATGGGTTTGGCAGCTATTTGTCTGCCAGAGGTGGATTTGTTTTGTTGCCCTTTGGTGGGCATTAAAGTGAGTTTGGCATTGTGCTGTTCCCCAAAAACTTCCTTGACAGCAGCTTTAATCAAATTAAAATAATTCTGATTGACGTGGTTTAACACAATGTCATTGGAGGCATACAACATCACAACATCAGCTTGGATATCGATTTCCATTGGGACAATCCATAAATCTATCTCTGCCTGAGATATTTCAGATTCTAAACGTTTGAGACAAGTATTCCACATCCTATTGAAAAAAAGTAAAAAGCAAGACAGTATATCAAAGATTTTAAGTCCAGCTCAAGAAAGAAAAATAAAACAAAAAACCTTGAATTAGTGGTTGAAAAGCTTTATTATGCACGGCCTTTTAGTGAGCAGGCATGATGCCTGTCACAATATTAGGCTGAACAACCCATTGATAGGTAAGCAATCATGAAAAGAACATTTCAACCAAGTAACTTAAAAAGAGCACGTACTCACGGATTCAGAGCACGCATGAAAACTCGTGGTGGTCGCGCTGTGATCAACGCCAGACGTGCCAAAGGCAGAAAAAGATTAGCTGCCTAATAACCTTTTTGATCTATTCATAAAGGTGTGCCTATTTCCTAAAGGCAAGAGATTATTAACCCGGTCAGACTTTGACCGGGTTTTTAAACGCTCGAAAAAAATTCAGAACAAGCATTTCAGCTTACTCATTCACTACACCGGTTCGAAAAAAAGTAACAACGACCTTAAAAACAGTCGTTTGGGCCTTGTGGTATCTAAAAAAGTCGATAAAACCGCTGTTGGACGCAACAGAATCAAGCGATTGGTAAGAGAATCATTTAGAATACGCCAAAATTTAAAAATGGCAGATTATGCGATTTTGGCAAAACCGTCGTGTAAACATGCGGATAATGAGACTTTATTCAAAAGTTTGAACCATTTGTGGCAACAGACAGAGAAATAATAAAATGAACAACACTAAAAATATTTACTTGATTGCAATGATGTTTTTGGCCTTTTTGCTGTATGTGGAATGGCAAAAAGATTATGGACAACAAGCTACTGAAACAACAGAACAAACAACACAACAAAGCTTAATTCCAAGTTCTGAAAATACAGCGGTAAATACGCCAAGCTCCTTGAATGAAGATGTGCCACAACTGTCACAACCATTTGCTGGATCTGACACACCCAAAATCAATCAGGCACAACAAAAGACAGACATCATAACGGAGTTAGAAACACCGTTATTGAAGTTGAAATTTTCAGCCAAAGGCGCTGCTATGGTATATGCCGAATTAAAACAATACCCGGTTGAAAAGGGATCGAGTGAAAATGTGGTTTTGTTTGATTATCAAAAAAACCATTTCAGCGCAGAAAGCGGACTGGTCAGTGAACAAGCCACATTCAGTCACAATGCTGTTTTTACGGCTGTAAATTCAGGTGGTCAATTAAGCTCAGGTGAACAACAGTTGATGTTCAAAGCAGAGACCGCCCAAGGGACTGTTGTAAAAACATACACAGTGAAAGCCGACAGTTATGCAATTGAATTGAAGCAAGAAGTATTGAACAACACCAATTCTGATTGGTTGATGACTGAATACAATCAATTGAAGCGCAACAATCCATGGATGGGTAAGGATGCAGGATTTACCGATCCTAGTCGTTATTCATTTAAAGGTGCAGCTTACTTTGATTCTGAAGATGGTTATGAAAAATTAACTTTTGAGGACATGGCTGAAGAGTCAGTGAAAACCACTTTGACAGCAGACGCTTGGGTGGGCATGGTTCAGCATTATTTTATGGCCGCATTGGTGCCACAAGCCGATCAAATAGAAGTGCAAACAGAATATAAAAATGCCACCAACACCCCCTATTTAATAAGGTACTTAACGCCACAAAAAGAAGTCAAAGCCGGTGGTAAGCAAAGTTTCAGTTCAACTTTGGTGGTGGGCCCTAAATTACAAAAAGAACTGCCAGCCATCAACAAAGGATTGGATTTAACCGTTGATTACGGTGTATTTACAGCAATTGCCAAACCCTTGTTTTGGGTATTGGATAAAATTCACGGTGTGGTGGGAAACTGGGGATGGTCCATTATCTTTTTAACCATTCTGATTAAATTGATGTTTTTCAAATTGTCAGAAGCACAGTTTAAATCAATGGCCAAAATGCGTAAATTGCAACCGCGCATCACCACATTGAAAGAACGTTACAAAGACGATAAACAAAAGTTCAACCAAGAAATGATGGGCTTGTATCAAAAAGAAAAGGTCAACCCCATGGGCGGTTGTTTGCCTATTTTGGTTCAAATCCCAGTGTTTATTGCCTTGTATTGGGTGTTGTTGGAATCAGTGGAATTGCGTCAAGCACCATTTATGTTGTGGTTACAAGATTTATCCAGTCCCGACCCTTACTTTATTTTGCCTGCCATCAATGCCGCAGCCATGATCATGACACAGCGTTTGTCACCCACACCGGGTATGGATCCAATGCAGCAAAAAATCATGAAATTTATGCCAGTGGCATTTTCTGTGATGTTTGCATTCTTCCAGTCGGGTTTGGTTTTGTATTGGGCCGTTAATTCAGTGTTGAGTTTGGCACAGCAGTGGTTCATCACCAAACGCATTGACGCGCAGGACAGCGCCACAGCCTAATGAATACGAGTACCGACACCATCGCCGCGATTGCAACTCCAGCGGGAACCGGTGGTGTCGGTATCATTCGAATATCAGGTCAAGACAGCCTGTTAATTTGCCAAAAAATAAGCGGAATCAACAACCCACTGCCTCGCAAAGCTTATTTTGCAGAATTCAAAAATAAATCAGCACAGACCATTGATTCTGGTTTGGTATTGTATTTCAAAGGTCCAGCTTCATTCACTGGTGAGGATGTGATTGAATTACAGGGTCATGGTGGTCATGTGGTGATGCACATGTTATTGAAAGCGGTGTTGTCACTGGGCGCCAGAATGGCGAGACCTGGTGAGTTTTCAGAGCGTGCTTTTTTGAATGATAAAATTGATTTGGTGCAAGCAGAAGCCATAGCAGATGTGATTTCCAGTGGTTCAGAACAAGCGGTTTTGGCTTCACAAAGGGCACTGAAAGGTGATTTCTCTGATCGCATCAACCACATTTTAGAATTGTTGATACAAACCCGCATTTGGGTGGAATCCGCAATAGATTTCCCTGAAGAAGAAATTGATTTTTTGGCAGATGAACAGTTACGCCAACAGATGAAACAGCTCAATCAAACCATGGAAAGCACCCTGAGGCAAACCCAAACGGGGGTGGTTTTGAACCAAGGTATCAGCATTGCCATCGTGGGCAAACCCAATGCTGGTAAGTCTTCTTTGCTGAATTGCTTAACACAAGAAAACACAGCCATTATTTCTGATGTGGCAGGTACCACCCGTGATGTGGTGAAAGAAGACATTGTGTTACAAGGCATTCCAGTGCGCCTATTAGACACAGCGGGGATTCATGAAACAGACAACCCCATAGAACAACAAGGCATCGCTCGGGCATTGACCCTCAAAGCCGAGGCAGATGTGGTCTTACATGTGATTGATGTCAGTGAGTATATGGCGCTGACAGTGGCAGATGACGACAAAGAAATACAAGTCATCAACAAAACTGATTTGGTCAAAGATGTGGCTGAAAACTGCGACAACAGGGTGTTTGTCTCTGCGTTAAAGAAACAAGGTATTGATCATTTAATTCAAACCATAGTAAACAAAGTCACTGTAGCTTCTTTGAATGAATCAACCTTCACGGCCAGGAAAAGGCACATCAAGCAACTGGAAGTCACTCAACAACACCTGAGTATGGCAGAACAACAATTGATGGACAACCAAGGAGAACTTTCGGCTGAAGAATTGCGTTTGGCACAACAAGCATTGAGTGAAATCACTGGTGAATTTTCTTCAGATGACCTATTGGGTCGAATCTTTTCCAGTTTTTGTATTGGAAAATAAAACGGTCGTTTTTACAGACTGACTGTACCAGAAATCTTTCAAGTGGGTTTGAATCCTATGACCACAGGACGGCCATAACCAAAACAAAAATCCTCGACAGGTTCAATAATTTGGCAATCAATAAACCCGTTTTTAATCATCCTTTCGGTGATGTCATTGCCATAGTTTCGATAACAAAACACCTGATTTTCACCTTGTAAGTGATCTGAGTGGTATTCTGGTGGCAAAACGTGTTCTCTTACGCCATTGATGATGGCAGTACGCTCAATGGTTTGGTCCTTCCCAGTCATGGGAACTGTGAAGAGCATCATGCCACCAGGTTTAAGTACCCGAAGGGTTTCACTAAAACCTTTGTCATCATCTTCAACATGTTCAAAAACTTCAAGAGACGTACAGACATCAAACTGTTCATCATCAAAAGTTAATGCCTGGATGTCTTGACACAATACACCATTAAAAGAAGACCCTTTTGGTATGTCACTGAAAAATTCACTGAAACACAATTGGTAAGATGAGGCATGTAAATACCGCCACCAAGCACCACGCGATGACAACTCATAAACAGACAATGTGTTGTCTGTGACGGTTTGCTTAAAGACATGTGCCAAGGATTGAGTGACAGCAGATCCACGACAACGCAAACAACGAACCCCCATTTCATCATTATATATTTTTAGCTGTAACCCGAAGCCACACACAGCACAACGTTTGAATTTAGCAGATAATTGTGAAAACTGAATGTGCTTTAAGCTGTGAAAGATTTTTAACAACAAGAGAAGGATTCCTTATTTTTTGCAACATTATATGACATGATAAGCAGATGAAGAAAATATCACTGAAAGCCAAAGTCTTTGCCCTGTTATTGACCATCACAGCCTTGGTGGTTTTGGTGATGTCGATGATGATGCAACAAGGAGTCAATAAGGGTTTTGATAATTATAAAAAATCTTTAGAAAAAGCCTATTCTCATCGTTTGGTTTTGACTTTGGAAAGTTATTACGAACATTACGGACATTGGAAAAAACTGAGAAAAGACCCAAAACAATGGCATGCCCTATTAAACAAAAGTGCAGTCAAAGTAAGTAAAAAAATGACAAAACCGCGCAGCAAGGAAAAGTGGGAGGTTCATGACCACAAGAAACACAAGAAGGTGAAAGAAAAACTGAAACGCATCATCCCTGACTATACCCTGTTTAATTTGAACAAAAAGAGAGTCACAGGTACGGCTTATTGGGACAGCCCTGGTATGAAATTCAAAATCTGGCACAACAAAGAAGTGGTGGGCTATTTATTATCAACGGGTGATCAGTCAGCTGTGATGGAGCAGGACAAACAATTTGCTGCTCGGATCAAAAAATTAATCATGGTGGTGTCAGTTGTCATGATTGTTTTGAGTTTGGTTTTAACATTCCCCATTGCCAATTACCTAACCCGGCCCATCAAAGCCATCAATGAAGCCACTAAAAAAGCCGCTGGTGGTGATTATTCGGTTCGCACCCACATCAAACGACAAGATGAAATGGGACAATTAGCTAATAATTTTAATCGTTTGGCTGAAACGCTAGAATCCAATGCAGACATTCAGAAAAAACAAATGGCAGACATTGCTCACGAATTGCGAACACCTATTGCTGTAGTGATGGCAGAATTAGAAGCAATACAAGATGGTATTCACCCAGCTGATAGTGCGCACATTGCTACCATGCATGGCCAAATTTCAGCGTTAAAGAATCTGGTGGATGACCTACATCAACTCAGTTTATCTGATTTGGGGACCTTGCGCTATCAAATGGAACCCTTGGATCTGTTGCCATTAGTTAAACAAGTGGTATCCGCTTTTTCCTTGGCTGCTGAACAAAAATCAATTGAATTAGCAGTGAAATTAAAAGGAACACATTTCACAGTCAATGGAGACCACAACAGGTTACACCAACTTCTAAATAACCTATTACAAAACGCGATCAGCTACACAAACAAAGGAGGACAGGTTGAAATCTATATAGAAGAATCTGACCAACATATTATTTTGGTAATAGAAGATTCTGAGCCAACCTTAAGCAATGCTGAAATAAACCAGATGTTTGACAGACTTTATCGGAAAGAACAATCCAGAAATAAGAAAACTGGCGGCTCAGGCCTGGGGTTGGCAATTGTTAAAAATATCGTGAAGGCTCATCAAGGGCAAATCAAAGCGTCGGTTTCAGCACTGGGTGGTGTGGCCATGACCATCAATCTTCCCAAGGTGTGATATGGCGCATATTTTGATTGTTGAGGATGAATTGAATTTGGCCAAAACCATGGCCGATTACCTCAAACAGGAACAATACCAAACAACGGTGATAGAACGTGGTGATGCTGTTTTGCCCTACCTGACACAACATCAAGTGGATGTGATATTACTTGATTTGATGTTACCCGGGATGAATGGCATGGATGTGTGTAAAGCCATCAGAAAAAATAACAGTGCATTGCCCATCATCATGACCACAGCGAGGGTGGATGAAATTGACCGCATACTGGGCTTGGAAATAGGAGCCAATGATTATGTCTGTAAACCCTACAGTCCGCGAGAGGTGGTGGCGCGGGTCAAAGTACAATTGCGCCAGCAGCATCCAAATTTCCAAGAAAAAATAATGCTGAATCAAGCGGATTTGACAGTAACTTTGAACGATCAACATGTTCAATTAACGGTGGTTGAATTTAAGCTAATTGAGAAAATGGAAAAACAAACAGGCAGGGTGTTTACCCGAGATCAGTTGATGGACGCGGTTTACGATGACGGTCGCATTGTGACAGACAGAACCATTGATTCTCACATCAAAAAGTTACGCCAAAAATTAAAAACCATCGCACCCAACCACAACCTCATCCAAGCGATTTATGGTTGTGGTTACAAATACCAGCCACCAACAAACTGAGTACGTTTTTCACACTTTCACATTTTTTGCATATTTTTTGTGAAGTTGGGCGATATGATGAATTCACTGTTAAACAACCGATAGGTGTAATTATGAAAAAAATGATGATGTTAATGATGCTGGCCTTGAGCTTTTCTGTGATGGCAGGTCCTGGTCACAAAGATCACATGAACTTAACTGATGATCAAAAAGCAGCATGGAAAGCCTTGAAACAAGAAAAAAAAGATGCGATGGCTGTCGCCAAAAAAGACATTTATGCCGATTATGATGCCCGTTTGGCTGAAATTTTAGATGATGAACAAATGGCTCAATACAAAAAAATGCGTGAACATAAAAAAGAGCATGCAAAAATGAAAAAACACAAAAAAAAGAAACATAAAAAACGCATGAATAAAGAAGATTAATTTTTATCTCATGACTGTGAATCAAACCACCCAAGCGGGTGGTTTTTTTATGGCGCTAAATTTAACAAGCCAAATGGTTGTAAATGTAATACCATAAGCCAATGCTTGATAAAAAACGAACCCAGGCACTGCTGGCCATCTCTCTTCCCATCATTGGCGGCATGATGTCTCAAAACATATTGAATCTTGTGGACTCAGCCATGGTTGGCCAGTTAGGTGCACCAGCTTTGGCAGC
>JAUIHY010000224.1 GCA_030432115.1 Gammaproteobacteria bacterium
ATGGCTGTTTACTTGTGAGTTGTCCAAAGTATGTTTGAGCTTATTCAAGCGTTTGTTTTTGCTCTCTCGCAAAACCCAAACTTCAGTGACTTGCCCAGATTTCAAGGCATTTTCCACGGCGTGAATGCCAAAAATCAGAGTTTCATTCATGGTTTTACTTTTTGTACAAATTCAAAATCAATCTTGCGATCATCCAAGTCAACCTGTGCAATGCGGATTTCAATGCGATCGGTCAACCTGAATTTATTCCCGCCACGTTCACCAGTCAATTGATGTTTAACACCATCATAGTGGTAATAATCATTGGGCAGCGAAGTGACGTGAATCAAACCATCTACTTGGTATTGTTCTAATTGAACAAACAAGCCAAAACGGGTCACGCCAGAAACCGTACCAGTCATCACATCACCAATGAATTGTTGCATGAACAAACACTTCAAACGCGCATCCACTTCACGCGATGCCATCTCAGCCCTGCGTTCTGTCATCGAACATTGCTTGGTCATGGCATCTGCTTGCTCGGGTGTGTAGCGGTATTGCTCACCTTTGTGGTACAAAATATGGTCAATGGCCCGATGTACCATCAAATCTGGGTAGCGGCGAATGGGTGAAGTGAAGTGGGCATAATGGGTTAAAGCCAAGCCAAAGTGTCCGGCATTGGCACTCTCATAAGTAGCCAATGATTGTGAGCGTAGCACCACTTGCTCTATCAAATCCCTGTCTGCTCTGTGTTGGATTTGATTCAAAAGTTTAGCCAAATCCTTGGGCGTTGGTGCGTCTTTGAATTTAGGTGTGACACCCAGGCCTTTCAAAAAAGTAACCAAGTCCTTGACCTTGCCTTCAGGTGGTGGATTGTGACAGCGGAATGCCGCAGGTACATCATGTTTTTCAATGAATTTAGCCGCACAAACATTGGCCGCAATCATGAAATTTTCTATCAGCTTATGGGCGTCATTGCGTTCATAACCCTTAATGTCTGCCACCATACCGTCTTCGCCGATAACAATATAAACATCACTGGAGTTGAACTCAATGCCACCACGGGCAAATTTCTCCAGCTGCATGGATTGAAACAAATGGTACATGTGGGTTAATGAATCGGTGACTTCTTTTGACCAATTCTGACTGTCATCTTGTTCGCTTATATAAGCCCAAGCTTGGTCATAAGTCATGCGGGCGTGAGAGTGCATCAGGCCACGATAAAATTCATAGGACTGAATCTCGCCCATACCATTAATGTGCATTTCACACACCATGCTCAAGCGATCCACTTCGGGGTTCAATGAGCAAATGCCATTGGAAAGCTCCAAAGGCAGCATAGGAATCACTCGACCTGGAAAATAAACCGAAGTCCCACGTTCATAAGCTTCTTTATCCAAAGCCTCATCTGGTTTGACATAACTGGAAACATCCGCAATGGCGACCAGCAGTTTGTAACCATTGTCTGTGGGTTCGGCATAAACCGCATCATCAAAATCTCGGGCATCGGCACCATCAATGGTCACCAAGGGTAAATGTCTGATGTCTTTGTGCGGCCCCAATCGTGAGTCATCCACATGCTCAGGGATTTGTTTTCTGGCTTGTTCTACAGCTTTGGGCCACTCATGTGGCAGATTTTCGCTGACAATGGTCAGTTGCATGGACAGCTCGTGATTCAATTGCTGCCCCAAAATGGCGATCACTTCACCAAAAGCGGGCCTGTGTTTGTCAGGGTATTTCTTGATGCTGACCGTTACATAATCATTGTTCTTGGCACTGCCCATCACTTCATTTGGAATCATGATGTCACCCAAACGGGTGTTATCGGCTTTGACATAGGCCATGCCTGATTCCACCACTAATTTCCCCGCCACTGTGGTGTGGGCACGTTTGATCACTTCGACAATAAATGCATCGGTTTTACCTCGCCCTTTTCGAGCCGGTTGCACGTCGGCCAACACTTCATCGCCATCCATCACTTTGCGCATTTGTTTTGGGCTGACAAAAGCATCTTCATCCAGTTCACTGGAAATGAAAAAGCCAAACCCGTCAGGGTGGGCTTGCACATGGCCTTGCTTTAACTCCAATTTGGAACGCACACCATAGCCACCTTTGCGGTTGACCATCAGTTGGCCATCAGAAACCATGGTGCGTAAACGGGCACGCAAGCCATCGAATTCTGCATCGGTTCTGATACCAATTTTAAGGGCTATGGTTTCCAGCTTGAGCAATTTCTTCTCTTGAGACAAAAAGTCCAATATGGCCTGGCGGCTGGGAATGGGGTTGGGGTATTTTTGAACTTGTTCCGCAAACTCAGGGTCTGGGATATTAAAAGGATTTTTCATACCGCTGATTATAACCTGTCATGTTAACAACATGATGATAATGAAGATTTAATGTTAAAATAGCACACAAAAGCCAAGTAAATCAGCAAGCAATTCAGGACAAGCACATGATAAAAGCAGAAATGGTCGAAGACATGGTGAACAAAGTGGAACAATTGATTCCCGAAGACCTAAAAACCATGCGCCAAGATTTTCACAAAAACATCAAAGCCATACTCACCAGCAGCCTACAAAAAGCCGATTTGGTGACACGTGAAGAGTTTGAAGTTCAAAAAGCAGTATTGGCCAAAACCCGTGCCAAGCTCGAAGCCATAGAGGCTCAACTGGCCCAATTGGACGAATAAAAAACTGTGACATATTCGCAATCCAGCCAGGATGATATTGTTGCGAAGCTTTTAAACCCTAAATATTTTGAAAGGGTAGATTCTTTTAAGGTTTCTGGTAATCAGTTTGTTCAATACAGTAGTGCTGCTAATATCCGTAAAATCATTCATAGTAATGAACTCTGGTTGTCAAATGTTCGGCTAATGAACGATGCATCTGAAGTTTCATTTGGATTAGAAAGAATTTTCAATTATATCACCCAAAACCACAATTTATGGTTGGCAGCAATAAATGGATGCAATGGAAGGAATGATGCTGAAATCATAATACAAGCCTTATTAGAGAAAAAAAGTCTGGTTTTGAACGATACATACATTGCTTGCTTTTCTGAACACGAAAAGAGCGATGAAAAAGATGGAAAACTATCTATGTGGAGGTCTTATGGGAAAAACTCAAAATGCCCGGCTGCCTTGGTTATCAATCCATCCAAGTTGCTTCAGGATGCAAGTGGCTTTAATGCTTTTTTTTGTCCCGTCGACTACTCTGATAAAATCGAAGAAGAAATGAATTCATTGCTGGGTCGCATTAAAGACAATCAAGATAAGTTTGTCGGGGTTTCTCAAGCTAAATACATAAATCATATCTTTTTACAAATACTGAGGATCGCTGTAACGTTCAAGCACCCGGGATTTAATGAAGAAAAGGAATGGCGTTTGATTTACAGCCCTCAATTGATTGACTCGGATTATATTGATGAAGAAGTGGAGGATATTGCAGGTATGCCTCAGGTAGTTCAAAAAATTAAATTTGAAAATGGCTGTGTAAAATCATTGTTTAAAGGTGCATCAATCAAAAGTGAGTTGAGCCAAGTATTGATTGGCCCGGCAGCAAATGAAGTGCAGCTAATGGTTAAAAAAGCATTTGAAAAAACGATGTCTGAATGTAATAGAAATGATGCCATGGTTCAAATTTCAACTACCCCATACAGAGGGTAAAGTAATTTCAGAGAATGACATGCATATCATTTTTTCACATGGAAAAGAAAGCGGTCCTGAAGGCGGAAAAATCAGGCGGCTCTGCTCGGTTTCTGAAGCAATGGGTTGTACGACTGAATCGATTGATTACCGTGATTTGATGGCTGAGGGTA
>JAUIHY010000022.1 GCA_030432115.1 Gammaproteobacteria bacterium
TCAGGAAAAATTTGTTGACCCAAGTCGTCTTTTAAAAAGCTGGCCTCTTGATACAAAGCACTGCCACTGATGGCACCCAACATATGACCCAACAGTGATTTGGCTGAAGACGGGTCAAACAATACAGGTACTTTCCCTGATTTCACTTTGCGCCCGCCTGCTCTTGATAGGGTGCGTTCGGCCGCCATTTGTCCAATGGAACTGGCTGCTTGCATTTGTTTGACATCGCGCACAGCATCCCACCAATATTCACGCTCCATCACACCCTTGTTTTGGGCAATGGCAACCACACTGGCCGATGCATTTGACCCCTTTTTTTCTCCTATGAATCCGGAGGAGTTGGCATAAATGGAATGACCCGATCCGACATCAACATTCGACTCATCCACCACCAAAGTCTGTCCTTTTGATGAGGCAAAATCCAAAGCTGCTTGACTGGCATTTAGTGCTCTTTCTATCAGGTCATCAACTGTCTCATTGTTTTCATAATACAAGGCCAAATCTTTAAACTCAGTGGCCAGCAAAGACTCATCTGCCAAACCCGCCGCAGCATCTGCTTCCGTTAGGTCTGCAATGGCCATGGCTTTTTCTATGGTCAAAGCAATGCTGTCATCATCTATCACAGCAGTAGAAGCACTCCCTTTGGCCTGCCCTTTGTATACCGTAATCACCAATGATTTGTCATGGTTGTTTTCTATGGTGTCCACCTCTTGGCCGCGACAACTGACTGAGACACCTTGGCCTTCAGAATAGACCAATTCAGCATCTGATGCACCTTTGCGCTTTACTGTTTCAAGAACTTTTGTGACAATATCGGTTTGAGACATATTGAGATCAACCCATGGTAGATAAAAACAAAGGATTTGAAGAGGACGAGGACATCGAATACCTCAGCAAAACCCAACTAAAAAAACTGGCTCATAGTTTACAAGATTTGGCCAAAGATTTGTCAGAAATGCCAAAAAGCAAACGGGTCAAATTAAATTTGCCTGAAGTGCTGCTGTCGGCCATAGAAGAAAGCAAACGCATCACCAGTCACATAGCCAGAAAAAGGCACTTTCAATACATGGGGAAAGTTTTATTGAAAGTGGACTATGAAAAAATCCAATCTGATATAGAACAGATGGAAAATCAAAATGCCAATTATCAAATCAGGGATCAAGTCATTACTTTGTGGATTGAACACTTACTCACCGATGCCACACCGTTGTTCAATGCCTTGTATGAAGATTTTGATCATGATGAAGTGAGCAACTTAAGGCAATTACTGCGCAATTTCAGTAAAAAGCCAGACCATGCTGCTGCTCGAAAAAAATTATTCCAAGCATTGCGCCAAATGGATTTACAACATGAGTTACCCAACCCTTTGATGTTGATAACCCCCTAAATGAATACTTATAAATCAAGACCACAACTCACGGCTTTTAATTTTTTTGCCGTGAGTGATGTGCTGAATTAATTGACGCATCAACCAATTGATACCTTTTTGACGGTATGTTTCACCCTCTATAAAGCGGCTGAAATCTTCAGCTTTACATTTTTGGTATCTGACATCAATCACCAAACCATTTTGCGGGTCAAAAGTGATGAAATCATGCGCATCACTGCCCAATGGCAATGACAATTGATAACCCAATAAACAACAAAGACACCACTCAAATTGACGCAAAATCACAGCAATGGACTGTTGATCAAGTAATGCGTTCATGGCTTTTTCGTAAGCGGCATGAATGGAAAGGTACAAACTGTCTTCAACGCGCAACAGCATCAACAATTCATTCAGATACAGCATGGCCACATGGTGGTTATATGGCACATGTGGAAGCACTTTGGTCTGTTCTGCCTGGGTCAGGGTTTTCAAGTCTGATTTGCCTTGCCAGCTGATACAGGTTGGCAAAAAAGGTTGTAGTTGTCCTTTGAAACTGGATTTGTTTTTTTTGCTGCCTTTGGCCAACAGATGCAACAAGCCATCGCTTTCTGTTAAAAAATACAGAATTTCACTGCTGTCACTGAATGGCCTGCGATGCAGTAAATAAGCACTTTCTGCGTGCATCAGCCCGCAAAATCGTCGGTATAGCCCAATGACTCAATGGCACGAATGTCATCTGTCCATGAAGATTTGATTTTCACCCACAGCTTGAGATTGACCTTGGCCTCTATAAAAGCCTCTATCTCACGCCTGGCTTGGATACCTATTTGTTTGATTGCCTCACCTTGCTTGCCAATGATGATGCGTTTTTGGTTGTTCCTTTCTACCCAAATCACAGCATGAATATGATGTATCTGACCTTTGACTTCATACTGCTCAACACCCACAGTCACACTGTAGGGCAACTCTTGATGAAAACGTTCCATCAGTTGCTCACGAATCAATTCTGAAATAAAGAACCGGGTTGATCGGTCGGATATTTGCTCTTCGTCAAACAAAGGTTCACCGACCGGCAATCGTTGTTGAACCACCTCCAATAAAGGTGTGATTTGTTTGTTTTTCAATGCACTGATGTAATGAATGGAGTCAAATGCCATGGTTTCAGTTAATTGTTTAACAAATGGGATCAATTGTTCTTTGTTTTTGACTTTATCCACTTTGTTGATAACCAATATTTTTTTTGCAGAAGACTGCTGAACCACTTTAGCTGCCCTTTTGTCTTCATCATTCCACTTCAAAGCTTCCACTAAAAACAAAACAACGTCAACGCCAAATGAAGATGACTGAGCAGTTTGGTTTAAATGCTTATTCAACGCGGTGCCTTTTTGATTGTGAATTCCAGGTGTGTCAATAAACACCATTTGACTATGATCAGTTGAATGAATCGCCAGAATTTGGTGTCTGGTGGTTTGTGGCTTGTGTGAGACGATGGATAATTTTTGTTGTAAGACTTGATTAATCAAGGTCGACTTACCCACATTGGGACGCCCAATTACGGCCACATAACCTGCTTTGAATTCATCCATGAAATTTTTCCACCATTTGTTCTGCACAGGCTTGCTCTGCTTTTTTTCTGGAACTGGCCTTGGCCTGTACCAATAAACTTTTCTCTATCACCTGACAAGTGACGGTGAACTGAATCCCTTCATTCACTTCTTCTTCCTTAATGGTTTTATACACTGGCAAGGCCAATCCTTGTTTTTGTAATACTTCTTGGAGGTGAGATTTGGGGTCTTTTTTTATTACCGAAGGGTCAATTTTTTCAAGCCAAGGTTGCATCACTGCGGCAACAAAAGATTCAGAATAAGCATATCCTTGGTCTAATAACACAGCCCCAAAAACCGCTTCCACGGCATCTGCCAAAACTGAGCTTTTATTGACACCGCCTGATTTGATTTCACCTTGGCCCAACTTAATGGTTGAACCTAATTGGTAGTGTCTGGCCACTTCAGCCAATGTTTTTCCTTTGACCAGTTGTGACCTCAAACGGGACAATTCACCTTCAGATAGCTGTGGGTAATGATTGTATAAGTGTGTCGAAATGACCAGTGATAAGACAGAATCGCCGAGAAATTCTAAGCGTTCGTTGTTACCTTTCCCCACACTGCGGTGAGTCAAAGCCTGGGACAACAGACCTTCATCATGCCATGTGATGCGTTGTCCCAGAATATTCAAAATTACAGCGAAACACGCTCTTCAAATTTCATGATAAAACCCAAATTAAATATAAAGTCTTTCTCGACTGTGTACTTAACTTGAATTTCTCTGCCGTTACCGCGAACAATTTTAAAGTCCTTGGCTGTAACTTGATCAACGTAACTGATATTCAAAAGCTTAGCAATACGTGTTTTAATTTGCGAAGGGGAATCGTTCATAGTTGACTCTGACGCCGCTGTTTCCATGGCCTTCACCACCGACATATGATCCATATATACTGGACCAATTTGCATACCTGCAAATGCAAAAAAACCCAACAACCCCAATACAAAAATAAAGCCTACCAAGGTCAAGCCTTGCGATTTTTTTAAAGATTTCATTTATCAACCACTATTTTTCAAGATAACCAGCGAATAATTATCATGAGATTTCAATCATTTGTCAATTGTTGTTAGAGCCAATTGTTCAAAGGGTCTATATGATTTTTGTTCCAATGCGTTTTAATCCCTCGAAAAAATGCGGGATTCTCCAATGCATCCATATGAATTTTGCCTCTCCAACCAAGTTCCGTTCTGGAACCAAGCCCCATACCCGAGAATCTGAAGAATGGTCTCTGTTGTCTCCCATGACAAAGTAATGACCTTCTGGCACCGTCAATTTGGTGTATTGAAACCTGTTGTCATAGCCATTGTGCGTTAACATTTGATGCGCTTCCCTGTCTTCGCCCAAAGCTTCTGTCTTGTGGTTCAAACCTTGTGGTGAAATGTCGTCATGAAAACCCTGATAAGGGCCCAAAGACTCTTGTTTAACCAATGCACCATTCAGATATACATTTTTGGTTCTTCGATCATAAAAAACTTCATCACCAGGAATGGCAATCACCCTTTTGATATAGTCCTTACTTTGATCTTGTGGGTATCTGAACACAACAACATCACCGCGCTCTGGGTGCCCTGTTTCAATCAAAGTACCGTGTGTCACAGGCATCTTTAATCCATAAGAAAATTTATTGACATAAATAAAGTCACCCGTTAATAAAGTCGGCATCATAGATGAAGAAGGAATCCTGAAGGGTTCGAACACAAAGGTCCTGATCAGTAAGACAAAAATAAAAACAGGAAAAAACGAATAACCAAACCCAATCACCCCCCCAATAAAGCCTTCTGGAGCAGCTTGGTCACCTTTGAATTTGATCTTTGCGATGATCCAGCCAATAAATGTTATGGTACTGGCGATCACCAAAAAAGCCTCTATGTCAAAATGAATTTCATTCATAATTAATCCTTAATCTACTTTTAATACGGCCAAAAAAGCCTCTTGAGGCACTTCAACACGCCCAATTTGTTTCATTCGCTTTTTACCGGCTTTTTGTTTTTCCAACAGTTTTTTCTTACGTGTGGCATCACCACCATAACATTTGGCTGTGACATTTTTTCTTAAAGCTTTGACAGTGGTTCGGGCAATGATTTGCGAGCCTATGGCCGCCTGAATGGCCACATCAAACATTTGGCGTGGAATCAACTCTTTCAAACGCTCTGTTAAATCACGCCCCCTTCTTTGGGCATTTTCTCTGTGCGTTAAAATTGAAAGCGCATCCACTCGGTCACCATTGATTAATACATCCAACCTAATGAAAGGACCAGGTTCATAACGATCAAATTCATATTCAAAAGAAGCATAGCCTCTGCTGACTGATTTCAAGCGATCAAAAAAATCCAAAACCACTTCACTTAATGGCATGTCAAACGTCAGTTGCACCTGGTTGCCCAAGTACTGCATGTTTTTTTGAATCCCACGCTTTTCTATACATAGACTGATAACTGAACCCACATGATCTTGTGGTAACAGAATATTTGACGTGATGATGGGCTCACGAATTTCTTGGAACATTTCTGGCAAATCAGCAGGGTTATCCAGCATGTGAACATCACCGTTCTTATCAACCAACTCATACACCACCGTTGGTGCTGTGGTGACCAAGTCAATATCAAATTCACGCTCTATTCGCTCTTGAATAACCTCCATATGCAGCATACCCAAGAAGCCGCAACGGAAACCAAAACCCAAGGCTGAGGATGATTCAGGCTCAAAAACCAAAGATGCATCATTCAATCGCAACTTCTCTAATGCTTCTCTTAAATCTTGATAATCTTCTGCCGATGTGGGGAATAAGCCGGCAAACACGCGAGGTTGAGACTCCATAAATCCAGGCAATGGCGATTCGGCAGGGTTTTTACACAAAGTGATTGTGTCACCCACAGGCGCACCATGGACATTCTTAATGGATGCCGTCACATACCCAACTTCACCACATTTCAGCGTTTTACCTGGTGTGCGCTTGGGAGTAAAATGACCCAAACCATCGACCACCTGCTCAGATTTGAGCGACATGATTTGAATTTTTTCTTTGACATTCAGTTCGCCATTGAAAACACGAACCAAAGACACCACACCCAAGTAGTTATCAAACCATGAATCTATGATTGATGCCTGAAGTGGCGACTCTGGCTCTCCTTTGGGAGCCGGTATCAAATCAGCTATGGCCTCTAATACATCGTCCACACCAACACCGGTTTTGGCAGAAACCAACAAAGCATCACTGGCATCGATGCCTATCACGTCTTCAATTTCTTGTTTAACCCTGTCAACATCAGCTGAAGGTAAATCAATTTTATTGATGACTGGAATGACTTCCAAACCC
This sequence comes from Gammaproteobacteria bacterium, assembly GCA_030432115.1. Classification (GTDB taxonomy): domain Bacteria; phylum Pseudomonadota; class Gammaproteobacteria; order Xanthomonadales; family Marinicellaceae; genus Marinicella. Next base: position 6,288 of record JAUIHY010000022.1, read on the forward strand.
ATCTCAATGGCAGTGTAACAATTGGCCACCGATTGTGCTTCCACACCTTGAGCGGCATCTACCACCAGCAACGCACCTTCACAAGCAGCCAATGAACGGGACACTTCATATGAAAAATCCACATGACCTGGGGTGTCGATGAGGTTGTATTGATACTGCTCACCGGTCTTGGATTTGAACTGTAGGCTCACCGCCTGTGATTTGATGGTGATGCCACGCTCTCTTTCTATGTCCATGCTGTCCAAAACTTGGGCATCCATTTCGCGCTCTGACAAGCCACCACAGACTTGAATAAATCGGTCTGCTAAGGTGGATTTGCCATGATCGATGTGGGCAATGATGGAAAAGTTTCGGATATTTTTCATGTTTTATAATTTTTCAAGGCGAATAAACAACAAATCCCGTGAAAACACGGGATTTGCGCCTATTTTATACTCTGAAGCTTTATCGTTCAATCACAATAAAGCGATTTACAGCGCCTTGCTTGACCAACAAGACCAGCGGTTCGTCTTCTTCCAACTCAGCCACTGCCGTTTTGAAACCTTTGAGGTTTTTAACAGCGACCTTCCCAACCTTCTTAATCACGTCTCCCACACGCAAGTCAGCACGCCTAACGGTTGCCTCATCAATCGTTTTAACAACAACACCCTCAGATTCTCCCGTGCGTTCCTTAATCGCATCCGTCATTGCTGCCACAGTGAAACCCAAGCCTTTACCATAGGTTTTATCATCTGTATCATTCAATGCCACTTGATTGGGCTCCAATGCATCCAACGAGGCTTCCAAAAGTTTCACTTGGCCTTCACGGAATACCTTAACAGCCACAGTTGTTTCAGGCATGGTCATGCCTACAGCAGGTGGTAAAGCATTGTGGGTATTGATGGATTTGCCATTAAACTCTATGATTACATCGCCCACTTTGATGCCTGCTTTATCAGCTGATGACTTTTTATACACATTGTTAACCAAGGCACCACGTGGCTTGTCCATACCTAAATAATCGGCCATCTCTTGGTTTACATTTTCTATACCCACACCCAACATGCCTCGCTTAACCGTTTGATGTGCCTTTAATTGGTCTGCCACATTCATGGCCACTTCGATGGGAATTGAAAATGAAATACCCATATAGCCACCGGTATTAGAAATTATCAAGGTATTGATACCTACGACTTCACCTTGCATATTGATCAATGGGCCACCTGAGTTACCACGATTGATGGGCACATCTGATTGTACGTAAGGCACATATTGCTGGTTACCCATGGTGCGACCTTTGGCGCTGATGATTCCTTTGGTAACAGAATGTTCAAAGCTCAGTGGTGAGCCAATAGCCATCACCCATTCACCAATTTCTAGATCGTCGGCCGAACCCACAGCTAAAATGGGTAAATCTTTGGCATCCACTTTCAAAACCGCCACATCACTGGCTTCATCTTCACCAATGATTTCTGCATCCAATTCTCTTCGATCTTTTAAAGTAACTGTCACTTTATCAGCACCTTGAATCACATGCCTGTTGGTTAAAATATAGCCATCGGCTGAAATGATAAAACCTGAGCCTCCTGAGACTCGATCTCGATTTTGCGGTTGATCAGGCAAGCCAAAAAAACGATACAATTGTTCTTCTTGTTGGTTCAATGGCCGACTTTGCTCATCGGCATTGTCACGCGCCACAATGTTGACCACCGCTGCACTGGTTTTTTTCACCAATGTGGTGAAGTCAGGCAGGCGCTGTTCTTTAGCATGAGCCCAAGTAATAGGCATCATCAATGCCCAAAGAATTAATATTTTTTTCATGATAAAACTCCTTATTCAATGTGTTGTCTGGTCTGACTCTGGTTTTTAGAAAAAGTGCGCTCAGATTATAAAAACGTGACTTTTGGCAGGTTTTTGGAAGAACCTTTTATTTGCATCCAAAAATAATATGTGACAAAACCACCCACAAAACCCAAAAGCGCACCCAAATCGGCCGCCAATTCCATCTGAACAAATGCCCACTGACCCGCCAGCATTGAGATGAAAGACAGCAACAACGGTAAAATATAGACTAAAAAAGTGGATTTCAATAAATAATTTTCTGACAGCTCTAATCCCACCCTATGACCGATTTGCCTGTCATCTGAGAACAGCAAATCTGCATTGATCCATTGCACCTGATGGCTGGTTTTTGTCACCCAAAATTGGTCCCTTTTTAACTTAAAAATATCAAAAAGGGGTTTGTCACAGTGCAACTGACAACCGTCACAACTGCTTGCTTTAAGCACTTTCAGTTGGACGGCATCTGCCGTTTTATCGGTTATGGTGGCCCAACGAATCATTCAGCCGTTTTGCTGTTTTCCTTGTTTCTGATTTGCTGCTGTAATTGTTGCATGTATTCTGCATTGTAATATGAGGGTAAGACCTCTACTTGTTGTCCATTGCGCTCAATCAAATACTGCTGCACTTTGGGTGTCAATGAAGGGTATTTGGTATAAACGGCTTTCTGTTCAACCCTTGCCGTGTGTGCCGCAGGTGGCGCAATCAGTTGCGCTGCGGTTTTCACCACGGCCATGTCATTATTGATGGATTGCGTTCCATTGATGTCGCCACTGCCGTCAAAATTCAGGACAGCCAACCAAGCCACAGAGGCCGCAATGGCTGAGCCCAACAAAGGTTTAAACCAAGCATGTAAACGATTGTCAGCAGGTGATTCTGCAACCACTTGCTCTTGCTTGATTTTGGCCATCACTTGTGCGCCCAAATCATGCATTAATGGTGCATCGTTCTGCTGTTGTAAATAAGACCGCATCAAATGGTAGTTATCCCAAGTTTGGCTCAATTGATCATCAGATTGCATGCGTTTCAAAAGGAATTTGCTGCAATCCTTTTCTAATTCGCCATCCATCAACTCAGAAACATTTTGGCTGGATTTATTTGACATTGGTTTTTCTCGTACTTTCTGTTAGTTTTAATGGTTTGAGGACTTGATCAACTGCATCACGGGCCCTGAAAATTCTTGATCTCACGGTGCCAATCGGACAGTCCATTTTCTCAGCAATTTGTTCATAACTTAAGCCATCAACTTCTCGTAAAATAATGGCTGACCGTAAATCCTCTGGCAGGGAAGCAATTGCTTTTGACATGGTGGCTTCAAGTTCATCACGAGCATAGACTGCATCAGGTGTGTCTAAGTTCCGATATTCTTCATTACTTGAGAAGTTTTCCGCCTCTTCAAACTCAACCGGTGCATTTTGTATCCTGCGACCCTTGGCAACCAAATGATTTTTAGCCGTATTGACTGCAATTCGGTAGATCCATGTATAAAATGAGCTGTCACCTCTGAAATTAGGTAAGGCCCTGAACACTTTGATGAACACTTCTTGTGCCACATCTTGGATTTCATGGTGATCACGCACAAACTTGGCAATCACATTGGCGACTTTTTGTTGGTATCGATTGACCAGCAGTTCAAAGGCCTTGGTTTCTCCTTTTTTTGCTTCTTCAACCAATGCCGCATCTAAATTAGGTTCTGACATGATTTTATTTTTGGATTTCATCAATTCACACCTTTGACCTAAGACTTGGGTATAGGTTCAACATAATTATCCAGCTTGACTGAGTAATTGAGCCCGTTCAGTTAATATGTTTTTAATATCGGAAGCTGGCAAGGGCCGGCAAAACAAAAATCCTTGAAAATATTCACAACCTTTGGCGGCCAAATAATGCCGCTGCTCTTCGGTTTCAACACCTTCTGCTACAATTTTATGCCCCACCCGCTTAGCTATATCTATGGTGGCATCCAATATTGCTTCATCGTCGGGACTCAGACCAATGTTTTTAACAAAAGTTTGGTCTATTTTTAAAGTTTTTGCAGGAATTTTGCGAATGTATTCTAATGTGGAATGACCGGTACCAAAATCATCTATCGATAATGTACAGCCCAAATCCACAATTTTTCTCATCACTTTGAGTGCATCGGCCACATTTTCAAATTTTTCACTTTCAGTGATTTCAAAATCTAAATACTGTGGATGAATTTTGGTGTACTGTATCACTTGTTTGATTCGCTCAATCAATTTCGAATCGCTCAATTGCAATGGTGACAAATTAACTGACATGGTTAACATCAATCCAAATTCATCCTGCCAACGTTTTAACCTTTGACATGATTTATGCAGCACCAAATATCCAATTTTGTGAATCAAACCTGTTTGTTCTGCCAATGGAATAAACAATCCTGGGCTGATGATTCCCAATTCAGGGTGCTCCCACCGCACCAAAGCCTCAAAGCCCATGATGTCTTCAGTGGCGGCTTCAATTTTTGGCTGAAAATAAACATCCAGCTGATCATTGTCAATGGCATAAGACAGGTTCTTCTCCATTTCCTCCAACTGCTTGGCAGACTCGCCTTCCTGAGAGGGGGTGTACTCAGAATAGCGGTTTTTCCCTTTCAATTTAGCATCATATAACGCCGTGTCCGCATTTTTAATTAAATGTCCTACCGTCTTGGCATGTTCTGGATAATAAGCGATTCCCATGCTAACGGTGATTTTCAGCTCGCTGCCATTGTCCAAAGCAATGGGATATACCACAGCTTCCAGTATTTGACTCGCAATTTTTTGAACAGCTGCTTTGTCTTTTACATTGTTAAACCAAATCAAAAATTCATCACCAGCATACCGAGCTGCAACACCGTACTGGGACACATATTTTTTCAAACCATTGGCCACAGAGATCAAAACACTGTCTCCCACGTCATGGCCCAATGAATCATTGATGATTTTAAATCGATCCAAATCTAAAAATACCAAGGCTTTAAACGCATCTTGATTCTTGGGATTAAACATCGATTTTTCTATGGTTTTCACGATGTAACGACGGTTGATGAGACCGGTCAACACATCGTAGCGGCTTTCACTCTCATGAGATGCTTTCAATGCGGTAAATGCCATGTGTTTAGCAAAATGATCGGCCAACTCGCTGAACAGTAAGGTGGTCGGTTCCCAATCTAAACGCAAATGATTACCACCTGCCACCAGTAAAATATCTGAATCTTTATCTATCACACATCGGTAAACCATCAAACTGTTCACCGAATAAAATTTAATGAATTCATCACCTGGGATTTGTCTGAATGCACCATACTCGATTTCCAAGCTATTGGAATCTTGAATTTTGCGGCCAATGAACTCATGTTTCGCCTTGATAAATAACTCACACATGTTGTCTTTGGAGTAATCCCAAACCAAATCATCATATGTTGATGCCGAACTTTTTTTGACCGCAAATAAAAAGTCAACACCCGTCCATTTCACCAAGTCTGACATGTCATCTTCTACATGACTGCTTGAAAAATCCAATGACTGAAATTCTTTAAGCTTTTTAACAAATTGACTATAAAAAACCGACTGGCTGATGTTTTCAAGCTGCCCCCAATAGTAAGGCCTGCCATCCAAATAAATTGATTGCAAAGTTAAGCTGACAAACACCTTGCTTTTAGAAACTTGGTTTGAGCTGAGTTCAAAGTCTAGTTTCACACTGCCTTTTTCATTGATCAGGCTGTTGATGGTTTTGTTGTCTATTTTATCCGGATAGGCTGCCAATTGTTGATAGCCCGCCCCAATCAAATCTTTTTCCTTTTGTCCTGTCAGTAGCAACAACTGTTCATTGATATGACAGATACTTGCTTCTGATACGTCGAACAAAAACATCGGGAAAGCACTGGCAGGAATTATCAATTTGACCAAGGTCTCCATTTGTACTACTTTGGCTTTGGCCACTTCGTGCTGACTGATTTTTTTGGTGTCCAGCTCCATCCTCGCCGTCAGTTCGTTCTCAGATATAGGCGAAAAATAACTGTCATCTATCCAAGCATCTAAGGTTTGAAAAGCATTGCTATCCACTTGGATGGTTTCAGCGAAAACGCCTATGATTTTAATGCCCAATTGTTTGGCATGAATGGTCTCTATTTGTCCTTTACCTTTCAACCATCGAGGTGAAATTTCAATGACCAGCACATGAATTTTGTCTTCGGCATCCAAAATATCCATGACTTGGTCCATGTCTGAAGCCGTGAAGATTTGACTGGCTTGTTGTCCATCAAAATAGTTAAAAAATGACAAACGGTCTTTTTTACTGTCACAAGCAATCAGGATGTTGTGATCAAGATATGGCATTTGAATTCACCCAGCGACCATCCCTTAAAACATATACACCATCCAACCCGAAACTGAGTTGTATTTTTTTCCCATTTTTTTCAAAATATTGACTGGACTCCCCCTTGGGAAGAATAAATAAATATTTGACCACTTCAGACGGTAGTGATTTGATTTTCGATAAATACAGTTTGGTGTCCAACCAAACACTTTTTTCCATGACAGGAAAAACAAAAACGGAAAAATGCTTGCGATTGGATGCAAATTCTATGGCCTGATCAATGGGTTTGGTTTTGGGGGATGGAGGCTCTGTGTTTTTCAAATTTGACAATCCAGACACATTGTCCCAAAGGTACACTGCCCATCCAGTTCTTAACGACAGTGACTTCAAGCTGTCAGTTAACCCTTCGGTGTCATTTTTACACATGTATAGCAGCTCAGAAGTGTTTCTGATTTCTTCTTCAAGGACGATCAGTTCTTGGCTGCTAAAAAAATTGGTCATTCTTACATGGTTTCCGTGGGAATTTCTTCACCACCATAGGGGGCTAATATGGTATCTATTTGTTTGCGCACCACATTCATGTCTGCATTTTGTGCCAATTGTATTCCAATGCCTTGGGATTTGGAGCCTTGTGCACCTTTAGGAGTCACCCAGATGACCTTACCTGTCACTGGCATGCGCTCTTCTTCATCCAAAGTCAGCAACGCAAAAACTTCTTCGCCTAATTTATATTCTTTGTTGGTTTTGATAAATAAACCACCATTTTGAATGAACGGCATATAATGTTTGTGCAACTCGGCCGCACCTTGAATGTTCAATGACAAAATTCCTTTTTTACCCATGCCACCCATGAAAGCCATAAACTACCCCTTTAAAATAAGTTCTTTGAATTGAAACAAAGCCGACTCAAGCATCAATTGCTTTTTAAGCTGTGTATTAAATTTTAGCACAAGCCCTTGTATCAATTCATTCACTTTAATTATTAAATCAGCACTTTGAGACTGTTTTTTAAGCAACTTACTCAACTTAAGCTGTAACCAGTAAGCATGATCACTTGAACCTTGCCTGTGTTTAAGCACCAAAAGGTTGTATTGTTGCCACATCATCAAGTGTTCCATGGACATTTGTTCATGCCATTTCTTTGCCATGGCCACGGTCGATACTTGACCTTCTATGTAAGCGGCGCAATCATCTAAAAACTGCTTCAATTCAGTCAGCAAACCTGAAACCACTGCCGATTTGGCTGCCAAAGGGACACCTGCCATCAAAGGCAGCACCGCATCAACATCACTGGCAGCCATGTTTTGTGCCATCAACCAATCCTTAAGCGCTGGTATTGCCGTATGTTTCACTGCCACATCCAGACTGATACATCGACTGCGGATGGTGGGCAGCAAATGGTGTTTGGCCTCTGACAATAAAAACAAGGTGCCCGAAGCTGGCGGCTCTTCTAACACTTTCAACAAAGCATTGGCCGCTGAAGTGTTCATCAAATGTGCTTGGTGAATGACGGCAATTTTATGTTCAGAGCAATGCGGGGTGGAGACAAAAAAATCAGTTAATTGTCTGATCATGGCCACTTTAACCACGTTGTTTTCAGGCGCCACCGTCAGCACATCTGGGTGATGGCCTGATTGATTCAAGCGACAACTTTGACAAGTCCCACAGGCTTGCTCATTGCTGTTGGCGCATAGCATCACTGGAACGATATGACCCAGTAATGCTTGTTTGCCTACACCTTGTGCACCATTGATAATGACACCTTGGGGTTTTATGCCTTTATTGATCATCCCTTGCCAAGCCTGTTTGGCATCATTCAACCAAAACATGTCCATCATAATTTTCCTTTGAAGTCTTTTAATACACTTCTGATTTGATTCGCCACAGCCGACATGCTTAAGTCAGCATTTACTCTTTTGATGCGATCAGGATCGGTTTGCCATCGACGGACATAGGCTTGACGTATGGCATGAAAAAAATCAACATCTTCCTGCTCAATTCGATCTTTGGCAGAGCGTTCAGCCGCCCGGGACAAACCCACTTCTGGCGTCACATCCAAATACAAGGTCAAGTCTGGTAAGGTTTCCTCAATTGTCCATTCAGACAATGAATCAATAAATCCTTCATCAATACCGCGACCACCGCCTTGATAAGCATAACTGGCATCAACAAAACGATCTGAAACAACCCAAGTACCGGCCTCCAAAGCAGGCCTGATGGTTTTCACCAAATGTTCATTTCGAGATGCAAACATCAGTAACAATTCCGTTTTGGCATCTAAATGATCAGAATAAAGCAAGATTTCACGAATGCGCTCGGCAGTGATTTCGCCGCCAGGTTCTCTGGTGGTGATGTAAGGCACTTGCCACTTGTCCAACTCGTTGGTGATCACAGACAGCACGCTAGATTTTCCAGCACCCTCTGTGCCTTCTAAGGTGATGAATTGCGCCTGTTTCATGGTTGATTCTTTGCTTGTTTGAGGTAAGCATTGACCGCTTTGAGGTGCGCATCATAGGTGCTTGAAAAAGTATGACCTCCCTGCCCATTGGCGACAAAATACAATGCTTTGCCGTCTTTGGGATGGGCCGCCGCATGAATAGAAGCCTCACTGGCCATGGCTATGGGCGTGGGTGGCAACCCTTTCCGTGTATAGGTGTTATAGGGTGTGTCTGTTTTTAAATGAGCACGTGTAATGTCACCTTGGTATGCTTCTCCCACACCGTAAATGACCGTGGGGTCAGTTTGTAGCTTCATGCCTTTTTGTAGGCGACGGTGAAACACCCCTGAAATGGTGGTTCTTTCAGAAGGCAATGCGGTTTCTTTTTCAATGATGGAGGCCAAAATCAACAATTCATAAGGCGATTGTAGTTGCACCGCTTGGGAACGAGACTGCCACGCTTGATCCAATACTTTTTTCAATGCGTCATGAGCGCGCTTAATCACATCAAAATCACTGTCACCCTTGATGTATTGATAGGTCTCAGGTAAAAGTTGCCCCTCAAAAGAAGGTGCATTGATGTTCAGTTGAGACATCAACTGGGCTTCGCTCATGTCGTGTGACACCTCGTTCAAATCAGTGCTTTTTAACTGTGATTTGATGGTTTTCCAGGTCAACCCTTCAACCAGGGTAAAATGGTAGTTTTTCACCTTGTTGGCATTGATGTATGCCAACAATTCTCGTGGTGTTGTCGGTTGGTTGAGTTCAAATTCACCGGCTTTGATGCCTGTAGATGTCGGGTTCAATCGAGCAAATAATTTCCATTGCCAGTCTTCACCAAATCCCTTCTGGGCTTTGATCATGCGAATAAAATCCACATAGTGACTGCCTTTTTTAATGTCCAATGTCACGGGTAATTGTTGAAAAACGGGGGTTTTCAGAAAATTATCATAGCGATTGAACAGCAAATATGCTGCCGCCATTAACAGCAACAACATCAGCACCACAGATTTGATTATGATTTTTTTCACAACTTAATTAATTCGCTCCATAAGTGCTTTATTTTATCGTGAAGCGGCGATGAGGTGCTGAATTTTTTCACACCTTGGACGGATTCAACCACCGACACCCCCCTGACACTGTTGATCAAGTACATGCCTTCAAATCGTTCCATTTCTGAAGGTTTGATTTTGATTTTTTGGATGTCGAAGTACTGATTTAACCAAGCCAATCCAACACCAGCCACACCACAGGAGTCTACACATGGCGTGTATAATTGATGCCCTTTGGACCACAATATATTCTGGCTAACGGCCTCCACCACCTCACCCGCTTGTGAACAGACCACCAATTCATCACAAGTTGTTTGGGCCAGCTCATTGGCCAAAAACACTTGCTCTAAGCGATTCAAATGCTTGATGCCGGCCAATACAGGTTGCACCCCCAATTGCAATTGAGCCAACCCCAGGGTCAAAGTTTGGGCTGTTTTTTTTGGCAACATATGTGCCGTCAGCACCCAATCTGATGCTTCATGAGTCGTTCCATATCCCCTGCTTTTGGCCTTTCTGAATAACAACAACTTAACCATCAAATCACCAGCCACATGTGACAAGGAACTCACATGGTTTTTTATACAGGACTCCTCAGGTAACTCAAGTCCAAAACGGTGCGCGCCATCGCTTAACCGCTGCCAGTGCCATTGCCAAAGTGGCACACGACCATTAACCATACGCATGGTTTCAAACAAGCCATCACCATATTGCAAACCTCGATTCAGAAAATCATCCCAATCCAGTTGATCAATCGAGCTTTTCACTTGCTCAATCACTGTCAGCACCTGCCTGTAAAACATTGAGCAGTCCCTTGGCTTTGTGACCCGTTTCTTTCAATTCGGCCGAAGATTCTGAGTCATGTACAATACCTGCGCCTGCATACAGTTTGACTTCGCTATCACTCACCGCCAAGCTTCTGATCAATATATTAAAATCCATCTGGCCATCATGATTGATGTAACCCAATGAACCCGTATAAAAACCTCGGGGTCGCTGCTCCAATTCAGCAATCACTTCCATACAACGCACCTTGGGACAACCGGTGATCGTGCCTCCTGGAAACAAAGATCGCAACACATCAACCACGGACGCCTCTGGTAACAATTCACCAACCACATTGGAAACAATATGGTGCACGGTTGGGTAGGATTCAATCACCATCAGCTCATCCACTTTGACCGTTCCTTTTTTACTGACCCGACCGATGTCATTCCGTTCAAGGTCTATCAACATCACATGTTCAGCTTGTTCCTTGGGTGTGTTCAATAACTCCGAAATCAAGGACTTGTCTTTTTCTGCCGTTGTACCGCGTGGTCTGGTGCCCGCAATGGGTCTTGTTGATACTGCTCCTGATTTGACTTGTACCAACCGTTCTGGAGAAGCACTGACCAAAGACCAATGAGGTGTTTGCAACAAAGCAGCAAAAGGTGCTGGATTTTTTAATTTCAAAGCGGAAAAAATTGCCAAAGGGTTCACTGACTGGGTTGCTTTGAGTCGCCACTGACGTGACAGATTGGCCTGATAAATGTCTCCATCTACGATGTATTTTTTGGCCAATTCAACCTGTTTTTTAAATGCATTATCGTCTTCTACTTGACAACACATGTCAGGAATTTTTAAAGACATTGACCTGTCGCCAACTTCATTCAGTTTGGCTTCTATCGCTGCCATCACCGTTGAATTTTCAGCCGTGATGATTGTCTGTTGCACCACATGATCATAAATAATTGCACCTTGGCAATAGATGGCCACCGCCAATGGGTCGCTACCATCTTGTGGCAACAAATCAGCTAATTTCTTTTCAAAAACACCCGCACATTCATAAGACAAATACACCAGCCAACCAAACTCAAAAGGCAGCGAAGCGGATACCGCTTGCGGCTTTTGGTCAATGACTGTCAACAATTCAGTCAATGCTTTGGCATCAAAAGCATGGTGCTCTATGGCAGGTGCTGCCATCAAAATGCTGTATCGCCCTGTTTGCGGATTGGGAGCTTGGCTTTCTAAAAAACCTGGAAAAAAGCCCGAATCCGTCAATAAAGACGTGAATTCAGGCTTTTGAGCTGAAAGCTTTTTAATCACTGGGCCTGTTATTTGGCTGACAGTTGATTAAACACCAAAGACCCATTGGTACCACCGAATCCGAATGAATTAGAAATGGCCACATTAATTTTGGCATCTCTGGCATGGTTGGGTACATAATCCAAATCACAAGCTGGATCTGGGTTGGTTAAATTGATGGTGGGTGTCATGATTTGATCATGCAAGCTCATCACCGTAAAGATGGCTTCAATACCACCTGCTGCACCCAATAAATGTCCAGTCATAGACTTGGTTGAGGTCACACCCATGTGATTGGCGTGGTCACCAAAGGTCAATTTAACGGCATCGCTTTCGCCTTTGTCACCTTGGGGTGTTGAAGTACCATGGGCATTCACATAATTGAACTGATCTTTGTTAAAACCAGAATCAGCAATGGCATTGGCCATACAACGGGCCGCCCCTTCTCCACCAGGTGATGGTGCAGTCATGTGGTGCGCATCAGAGCTCATACCAAAACCAGAAATTTCCGCATAAATTTTAGCACCACGCTTAATTGCATGCTCATAATCTTCAATCACCAAAACACCAGCGCCATCACCCAAAACAAAACCATCACGCTCGGCATCCCAAGGACGAGATGCAGCTGTGGGATCGTCATTACGAGTTGACAAGGCTTTTGAACTTGAAAAACCACCAATGGCTATTGGCGTTGAAGCATATTCAGCACCACCACAAACCATCACATCAGCATCACCGTAAACAATAGAACGGTAAGCCATGCCAATGCTGTGTGTCGCTGAACTGCAAGCAGACACCATGGCCAAATTTGGCCCTTTGAGACCATATTTGATGCTCAAGTGACCTGATGCCATATTGATGATGGTACTTGGAATGAAAAATGGAGAAATGCGGCGAGGGCCTTTTTCCAACCAAGTTTCTGTGGTGTTTTGAATCCCAAGAATGCCACCGATACCAGCGCCGACATAAACACCAATACGTTCGGCATTGGCCTCTGTCACTTCCAATCCGGAATCTTCCATGGCTTGTGTACCTGCTGCCATGGCATAGTGAATGAACGGATCCATTTTTTTGGCATCTTTACCCGACACATATTCTTTGACATCGAAATCTTTGATTTCACCAGCAATTTTTGCCGCAAATCCTTCGGTGTCAAAATGTGTGATAGGCGCAATGCCACTGACGCCATTGACAATGTTTTGCCAGGCGCTTTGTAAAGTGTTACCTACTGGTGAGACGATGCCCATGCCAGTCACAACAACTCTGCGTTTCGTCATGTTTTGTCCCCACAAAAAATAAAAAAGCCACGTTAAAAAGCGCAGCTTTTATTGAAACTGTGTGCTTGAAAACTTAAGCGTTGGCAGTCACGTAGTCAATGGCTTGTTGAACCGTGGTGATTTTTTCAGCTTCTTCTTCAGGGATTTCGCACTCGAATTCCTCTTCCAAAGCCATAACCAACTCAACGGTGTCCAATGAATCGGCACCCAAATCATCAACAAATGAAGATGCGTTGTTCAACTCAGACAACTCAATATCTAAGTCCAATTGTTCAATGACGATTTCTTTTACTTTAGTTTCTGTACTCATTAAATTTTACCTGTGTAAAAAAAGCATAGTATATGCAAGGTTAGTTAAATATGCCACCGATAAATGATGGCTTTGTTTTAATTTTTCAAGTGTGACGCGCTTTGATAAAAAAATCAAGCATCAACTCATGTTCATGCCACCATTGACATGCAGGGTTTCCCCAGTGATGTAGGCACCCATGTCTGAGGCCAAAAACAACACCGCATCGGCAATGTTTTTCACTTCGCCCAATCGTGCCAATGGAATTTTTTCCATCAAGCTTTCCTGCTGACCTTGATCCAATTCATCGGTCATGTCTGTCTGAATAAATCCAGGAGCCACCACATTCACAGTGATGCCACGAGAGCCTATTTCTTGCGCCAAGGATTTGGAAAACCCAATCATCCCAGCTTTGGCCGCTGCATAATTACTTTGCCCCGGATTGCCCATGGTGCCAATGACAGACCCGATGTTAATGATGCGACCGGACTTGGCTTTCATCATGCCACGGATACAGGCTTTGCTCATGCGATAAACAGAGCTTAAATCGGTGTTGATTACGCCATCCCAGTCAGCTTCATTCATTCGCATTAATAATTTATCATTGGTAATACCCGCATTGTTGACCAAAATTTGCGGCAATCCCACGCCTGCCTTCAATGCTTTCATCAATGCATCCACACTTTCTTGACTGGCGACATCCAAGACCATGCCACGCCCTTCTCCAAGGTATGCACTGATTTTTTCAGCACCTGATTCAGATGTGGCCGTACCTATCACTGTGGCACCTGCACTCAATAATGTTTCAGCTATGGCACGACCAATACCACGACTGGCACCAGTGACCAATGCCACCTGTTGATTTAAATTGATGTTCATGATTAGTCTCCCAATAATTTATCAATGCCTTTGGCGTTCATCAAAGGCTGTACATTCAAACTGCGATCAAATCGCTTAAACAAACCTGACAGCACTTTTCCAGGACCACACTCGGCCACCGTAGTGACAGACATTTGCTGCAATTTCTGCATTGTTTCTGTCCAACGAACAGGCGAATAAAGCTGAGCTTTCAATGCTTGCTTAATCGATTCAATGTCCCGATGAACAGCAACATCATAGTTATGTATCACATCAATCGCACCTTGCTGCCAATCTATGGCATTCAATTCTTCACTTAACTGCTCAGCTGCAGGTTCCATCAATGCACAATGCGAGGGCACACTGACCGCCAATGGCATGACTTTTTTGGCCCCTTTATCTGAACACAGTTCACTAGCAGCATCCACGGCTGCTTTTTCACCCGCAATCACAATTTGACCAGGTGAATTGTAGTTCGCAGCACTGACCACACCGTCCGTTTGGGAACAAGCTGATTCCACATCAGCAGGCTCTAGACCCAATACAGCAGCCATCGAACCCGTAC
>JAUIHY010000023.1 GCA_030432115.1 Gammaproteobacteria bacterium
CTGGTGTTTGAAATCAAAGACGAAGCTGTTGAATCATGGTGCCAGCGCATCAAAGACATCATGGAAAACGTGGTGGAGCTATCTGTACCGCTGTTGGTGGATTATGGGATTGGTGAGAATTGGGATCAAGCACATTGAGGGATTGCTACACAAGCACTTCTTATTTAAAGCGGCTGAGGAGCTGTTAAAATTTATTATGTTTCAAACCGCTTTAAATAAACCGTATTTGCTTCGCAGGCATTAATGAGTCGCCCTGTCAGGCTCGCGGGCTCGCCAAGGGTCGACATGGCACCGGTCATTTGGATGCTATTCGGCAGCTGTGTGGTTAGTGGTTCGTTATTACCATCAGGTGGGGCTTCGCAAGTACTATTATCTGATGGTATTTGATCATTAAGAGCGTCATTACTTTATGTCTTATCCGTACTCAATCTCCAGATCAGTAAAGATAAGAAATAAAATTGAGAATTTAGGTTAATTTACATATGAAGAAATTATTTTTTATATTATTGATGTCATTGATATCGAAAGCCCATGGAGAAAAAAGTTTTATGAGTCCACTTGATACAGCTTATGCTGAAGCATTGAAGAGTGAAAGTGCGCAATCGGCATTTTATAACGCTTTCTTCAATACAGAAATTTTTATTCCGACACATAATTTGCCAGAATCAGAGGAAAGGAAAAGGGCTGGTGACGATGAATCAATATCTCCTATTTTTGTAGAATCTGAAGGTGTTCAATATTTGATGCTCTTTGATTCAGAAGAGCGCCTGAGTGCTTGGGCACAGAAAGAAGTAGGGTTTGTTGCCTTGCCTGGACATGCTATTGTTGAAATGATGAATACAGAAATTCACTGGGCTTTGAATGTTGGGACTGAGTATATGAAAACCTTTGTTCCAGATGAAATTAAGTGGCTTAAAGAAACCGTTTCAATTTCGACTGGTAATGAATTAAAAGTCACTAAAGGGACGAATGTACTTATTGGCGAACCAGCAATAATTCCGGAAGGGTTGGTTGAATCTTTGATAATTAATTTATCAAGAAATACGGAGGTAAAAAGCGCATATTTAGGTCAAATGCACATTGATAAGCAAAGTGAAGAGCCACATTTGGCATTAGTACTTGAATTGGCTGACCTTTCTAAATCATCAATAGAAGCCATACGTAAAGACATTTCTTTTGCTATTCAAGGTTTGTTGGGAGAATCGGAATATATAGATATAATGATTAAATCAGAATCAAAATTGGCAACAGAAATTACGAATGTTGTTAATCCCTTTTATATAAAATCAATGCATTAAAATTAAAAGAAATGTGTAAAAGTTCAGATTTCTTCGTTCCCAATCTCCAGATTGGTAATGAAAGGAATTTCAATGGAGCATAGGGATTAACATTAACATGAAAAAACTCACACTTACAATTTGTCTTTTAATTCTCACTGCGTGGTCACATGCTGCTGAGATGATTAATTTTGGTTTTAAGGATTCATTGGCCTCTGCTGTTTTGAAAGAAGATCGGGCGTTTTATGTGCATTTGCCGAGTTCTTATGGCGAGTCGAAAGCCAATAAAAATGTTGCTTATCCTGTGATCTATTTGTTGGATGGTGATGTGCATCGGTGGAAGGCTTTTGTGGGTGTTTTGGAGGGATTGAGCCATGCGACGCTTGAAAAGCAGGTTCAAGAGTCGATAGTGGTTGCTATTCCTAATACCAACCGGAATCGGGACTTAACGCCAACCGTACTTCCTGAGTGGACTTTTGATGGTCAAGTGTTGGATCGCTTTGAGCAATCTGGAGAAGCTTTACAATTTCTGGAATTCATCAAGACTGAATTGATGCCCCAAATAGACAAAATTTACAGAACATCTGATAAAAAGGTGCTTGTTGGTGAGTCTTTTGGTGCTTTGTTTGGTGCCAATGTATTGTTGAAAGACGTAAAAGTATTTACAGATTATTTGTTGATAGACCCAACTTCGCTTTGGGATGATAATTACCTCAATCGAACTTATGCCGCGCAGAATTTTGGTGCGCAAGACCTTGACGCTCAAGTGTACTTTGCTTTTGCTAACAATGCCAAATTAGGAAAAATTGGTGTGACTAATCTGGAGTGGGGCCAGGCTCTTGCAAGTAAAATTGCATCACATGCATCTGATAATTTTCGAGTGGAGCATTCTTATTTTGAAGATGAAACTCATGGCACAGTGGCATTGATGGGCTGGTATCACGGACTGAAATACCTGTTAGCTAAATAAGTGCGTCTAACTTAGGTTGCTGCTGCTTCAATAAACTCCAAATTTAGTTGATAATGGTTACATGAATATACTTAAAGAAATCAAAAATGCATGGGGCTGGATTGGTTTAGATCCGCAGGAAATAGTTGTCGAGAATGAATTTGGCAACTTAATTATTAAAGACCCCGATAACAGGTTTTGGCGTTTGTCGCCTGAAGATGTTTCTTGTGAAGTGGTTGCGGAGTCAATTGATGATTACAACAAGCTGATTCAAGATATAGATTTTGTTGAAGATTGGTTTATGGCTGCGATGGTCGATGAAGCAACAAAAAAACTTGGAAAGCTCAAACCAGATCATAAGTTTTATATGGTGGTGCCGGGTGTGTTGGGCGGTGAGTATGGTGGCTCTAACGTGAATATGGCGCCCTTTTCAGCCATCATCAAGTTTTCAGGCTCATTAGGAAAGCAAATTAATGAAAAACCTGACGGTGCTGAAATTAAATACAAACCACTTTCATACTAAAACATCGGTAATTTATTCTCTTTACCATAAGAAATAGAACGTGTAACTATAAATAGATGCAAATTAGAAACGCACAAAAATCAGACTTCAATGCCATTGTTCAACTGAACGAGTCAGAAGTAGACAAAACCAGTCCTATGGATTTGGTTCGGCTTGAGCTGTTGGGTGGTTTGGCTTGTTACCACAAGGTGGTGGAAGTTGAAGGGCAGGTGGTTGGATTTTTATTGGCCATGGATGAGACTTCGGCTTATGAGAATGCAAATTTTGAATTCTTTAAGCCGCTTTATAAGCGCTTTAATTATATTGATCGTATTGTGATTTCAAAAGATTTTGCGGGCATGAAATTGGGATCGGCTTTGTATGATGATTTGTTTGCTTATGCTCGGTCTCAACAAATTAATACCGTGACTTGTGAGTTTTATTCCAAGCCTTTGAATGTCGTATCGCAGAAATTTCATCAGCGTTTTGGATTCCGAGAAGTGGGGTCGCAAATGTCGGAAGACGGCTCCAAAGTGGTTTCATTACAAGCAGTTGAGGTATGCTGATATGGCATTGAAAATAGATCACATTACAATTCTGGTTTCATCTTTAAAGGAGAGCATGCCTTATTATGAAAAGCTGCTTGAGCTGGTGGGTTTTACGAAAGTCAAAGAGTGGGTTTGGACTGATAATGACGGCTTCTTTTTCCAGTTCAGTCAAGCAAAAGCAGGGACGTCAGCATATGAACGTTACGGGGCTGGTATGAATCATCTGGGTTTTTGTGCGCCAACACCTGAATTTGTAGCGAGTGTTCAGTCAGAGATGCGAGCGGCTGGTTTCGTGGCGCCTGAAATTCAAGATTTTGATGGTGTGAAGGCGTTGTTTATGAAAGATACTGATGGGATTCGATTCGAAATCACGTATTATCCATCTGGAGTGGTAGCCGTTGATTGATGATAATAATTGAGGATAAATAAACAGATGAGTGAAGATTATTGGCAATGGATAGAACCGATTTGGGATGAGGTGAGTATTTACGACGGTGCCGAGGTGTTTTTGAAGCAATTTGAAGCCTTGTCAAAGAAACAACAAACTTTGCTGCCAGCTCATTGGGCTCAATCAGAAATCATGAATGGTGGTTTGGGCCAATTTTTTGAAAATTCGACGGGTGTATTGGCACCTGAAGCAGTGGCAGCCTTCAAGGCTTTAGGCATGCCTAAAACTGCAGCCATGCTGTTACAAGCGATGACTTTCTTTGGTGAACAGTACCCCAGATCGAGGTCAATACGAATGGCTCAATTAGAAAACTTCTATCAAGTTCATGGTGAAGAAGCGATTCCGATGGCAGCTGAGGAGGATGCTGTTGCAGAGCTGTTGGAAACAGAGGGTGGCGGTTTTTTTGATGCCGCAGATGGCTATGGAATGGATTGTGACTGATATGTCATGAATTGGTTGGCGCATATATTGTTATCCAAGCGAGACACGGCTTATCAATTGGGGAATTTATTGGCAGACCCGTTGAAAGGCAGGGCTTGGGAAGGTGCGCCGGATGCGCTAATCCAAGGCATGTTAATGCATCGTGCCATAGATGCGTTCACCGACAGTCATGAATTGGTGGCCAGAAGTAAGGCGCGCTTTGAGTTCAAAGGGTATTTGAAGGCTGTTGTGGTTGACCTGTTGTACGATCATTTCTTGGCGGTGCATTGGGATGTATTCAGTGCTACACCCTTGGATAAGATGTTGTCAGACTTTCATCAAGAATCAGCGATAATTATTGCTGACTTTCCATCCAAAGCCCATCGCATCATCAGTCGGGTGATAGAAACGGAGATGCTGGGCAGTTACCACGAGTTCAGTGGGTTCATTGCGGCGCTGTTGCGGATTGAAATGCGCCTGTCTGAGCGCATCAAGGCCAAAGATTCTTTGAATCATTATGTACCAACCATTGAAGCTTCTTACGTGCAATTTGAGTCAGATTTCCTGCAGTTTTTTCCTCATTTAATTGCTCACTTCAAATCGCATCCTGTTGGCAGTCAATCCAATCACTTTTTGTTATGAAGTGGTTGCGTTGGCAAAAAGGCAGACAACAAAGTGGCTATGACAAAATGCTGTTGGCCACCTTACCGTTGCCAGTGGCTTTTGATTGTTATTTGTTGCGGTTTAACGAAGGTTCAGAGGTGCCGCCACACACAGACCAAAATGATAGGGGTAAACACTTGCGTTTGAATGTGGTTTTGAAACAAGCCAAGAAAGGTGGTGAGTTCGTCTGCGATGAAACCATTTATGAATCCAAAAGAATAAAGTTGTTTCGCCCAGACTTGCATCAACATCAAGTGACTAGAGTAATTGAAGGCAGCAGATGGGTATTAAGTGTCGGTTGGTTGCGTAACAATAAGCCGTAATTATTTGAAAAAAGAAAAAGGATTGACTCTCTATGATGTTGAAAATAAAAGTTTTATGTGAAACTTACCAGTTTTTACCAGTGATTTTTTACTGTGAAAGCATGGACAGGTATAGAATCATTCCCTGAACCAAAAAATGAGAAAAAAATGAAAAAATACCTTTTGCTATTGATGGTGAGCGGCAGCAGCTGGTCACATGAATTCTTGACGGAAATGCTGGTTTTTAATGATGAATATGCGATAAACCCTTATCAGGTCGCCATTTCATATGATTTGACAGAGGCTGATTTGATTGCGGCCATACATGTAAAAAAATCTAAATTTGAAATGAATAAATTGGTTAAGCGGTCAGCCAGCAGTAATACCAGAGAATTTAAAAAAGTGGGTGCAACAGACTGTGACTTTGAATCTGAGGGGATGAACAAAACCTGTGGTGTCTTTGATCATTTCAGTGGGGCAAGAAGTGCTGCCATAGATTTATGCAATGCTTATGCATTGGCACATGCTGCAGATTACCCACATGGTTTGCTGCCGCAATTCACAGCACCCAGCACATTCACAGACGGCAGTACAGCCTCAGTAGACCATCATATCGCCTATAAATACAAGCATGGTTTGTCATTCAACTGTGTCGAGTTGCTGTTAAAGAAACAACCCTATCAAGTGAAACAGTAAAATCATTGTTGGCTTAATGACAGACACCTGACAGTTTCCATGATGTCTTCAGTATGCTGATTCAGCAGTTGTCTGTCTTTTGCGTCTAATTGATCCTGGCTGAGGATAAAATGACAGGTTTTTACTACATTCCGCCAGCGAGGGTTTTGTGGAATTTTCTCAATCGATAAATACTTGTCCAATGACCTGGTTCTGAGTGTGCCATTGTCTATTGATACGGTCCAAATTTTTGACTGTTCGGCCAATTCAATTTGGTTTAACTGTGTGCTCTTTTCCCAAGTATTGATGGCATCAATCATGGCAGTAACCAGTTGGCTCTTCAGTTGGGTTTTAAGTTGACTGGGATCCTCCAGGTTTGCAACAGTTGGTGGTTGATTTTGCGTAGCTTCCAATAACAGTAATTGTTGCTTATGATAGTGTATGGTTTTGACCAAGCTTTCTTTTTCTTTTTTTCTTTTGATGTGATATATGAATAGCAAGGCCACCAGCAGACCCAAAACAATCACAATCCACAGCACATAATTGGTCATTTGTTGTAGTTGGTTTTTTTGTTCCACATTGGCCAACTTTTGGTTTAACAGCTGCTGCTCTATTTGTTGTGTTTCTATTTCATGTTGAACTGATCGAAGATCAGAGTCATATTTCTTTTTTAAAAATTGCTCGCGATATTTTTGGTATTGTTTGAAGGCCTTTAGTGCTTTCTTGGGGTTATTCTGCTGGAATATTTGACCCATAACCAAGTAGAAGTCAGTGATGAGTTGGTCATTGTTGAGTGTTTTGGCCAGGGCTAAACCTGTTTCGACAGTTGTTTCAGCTTGGGTTTTTTGGCCTGATGCCATCTGTATTTGGCTGCGCAGTAACAGTGATTGTGCATATAACTCATCGTTATTTTGAGCGTCCAATAAAGTCGTAGCCTCTTCGAGAAATGTGCTGCTTATGTTGTGACTGTTGTTTTTGTGGTGCCAATTAGCCAAGTTGAGAAGTGCTCTTGCTTGTTCTAATGGTGCAATTTTTAGTTTTAAAGATTTCAATATGGCTTGGGCATATTTGTTGGCTTTTGATGATTCATTGTTGGCAGAGTAGGCACGGCTCAAATCTTCATAAATATGGGCGATGTCATAAAACACACGTTCATCAAATTGTGACTGTTCGCTATATGACAAATAATGAGATAAGGCGGATTCATAATAGGTTACTGCTTCTTGAAACAATTCTAATTCAAAATGGACCAACCCTAAATTATTTAATGTTTTGGCAATTTGGTATTTGTTACCATGCTGTTTTTTTAGGGTTAAACTTTTTTGGTAATGCAATAAAGCGATTTTGAAGTTTTCTTGTTTTAATTCTACCAGTCCCACATCGTTGTGGCTCTTGCTTAACCATATAGGTTTATTTTCATTTTCGGCAATGGTCAGTGCTTGGTTCAGGTGCTGTTGTGATAATTGATAGTTAGCAGCTGCATAGTATTTTTGACCGACCCTTCTGTGCCATTCATACTGTGTTTCTATGTCTTCAATGAATTTGGAGTGAGATTTGACTTTAGCCAAATAATAAGATTCGTCTTCGTTGTTACCCAGTTGATGGTGAATGGTCGCCAGTTGTAAATATATAGGCAAGGCATTGATGGATTCATTACCAACATGGTTCAGCGCTTGGTTACAGACGGCCAAAGCCTTATGGAAATTGCCGGATTGTATAATTTGGGCGCAATTGTCCGATACCAGACCGTTTGATGCACTGTGGGCGCATGCCACATAAAAAATAAAAAAGTAAGCAAACAGTTTCATTGTGCTTAAGTTGGATAAAGCAACTTATTTTAACTGTTTATGAGTTGATTTTCAGTGACGTATTGCGCGGTAAAAGTGTCATTTTCTTCTTAGCGTATGCAAAAAGGACAACCCACAAAAAGCAGGCTGTCCAGAGCGCGGCGTGGTGATAACTGAGTAATTAACGGTCTCTTACCACTTCTTCATACTCTTCTTTGCCTTCTGTACCTGGTAAAGGTGCAATATGCTTGAAGTCTTTAATGGCCACTAATGGTGGGATGGCGTAACACTTCTTGCATTGGAATGAGACACCCATGCTTAAGTCATAGTCATTGACAGTGTTAGTCAAAATATATGGTGCTGTATGAATGGTTGATACGGTGCCTGCACCAGGTACATTGTTCCACCAAATTGGACCACCACCGCCAGCATAGCTTTGGCAATAGTTGTTGGTTGCATGAAATACTTGATAACGGTCTTCGTCAGCTACAGAAGGTGGTGCTGTGATACCGCCGGCCATTGCTGTGGTGGTGGCACCAGACCAGTTTACGTTGGCAACTTGGACAATGGTTCCTTTATGGCACCATGGCACAGCAGATGCTTGTGTAGCAATGAGTACAGATAATCCGATGATTTTTTTAAAATGATTGACTTTCATAAATAACCTCTTTATTTGGCCGACATATGGTGTCGGTCGTGATTGAATTTTTAAGGGCATTTGCCACTTGATTCTTAGCTTATTAGGCGCATGAGGCTAAACCCAGCAATTGGCTGGTCACAATTGGTTGATTTATGGAAAAAGGCGGTATAAATAATGACTATGTTGTTGATTTACAGTGTTTATTTTCGAATCAGATTCTTGTGGTTAATAGCAGGCTGTGTGGCGTTATTAAGGGTTGGTATTGAGTGGAAAGTGTGATTTTGACTGGTTGCTACTGATAAACGCCATGTAGCGCTAATGAATTCATGGCGTGTTGTCGTATGAAAGTTTGAGCATTAGGGTTGCTCAATCACAGCAATGGCTTGACTATTTTTTGTAGCCAGGTGATAGTGAGTCAGGGCTTTTTCAGGCTGCTGTTGTTCTTGGTACACCTGTCCGAGCAGCTGATTGGTTTCTGGGTTCGGGTTGATGGTGAGGTTTTTCAGTAACAAAGATTCGGCTTGATCCCACTGCTTTTTGGCCATTTGTAGCTTGGCATTACACATCAGCACATGTGAATTGCTTGGGTGGCTTGAGAGCCACTTTTCAGCAATTTTTAATCGATGATTGAGGTTATGGGGTAGTTTTGACCACAGGTCGACCAAGTGGTCTCTGAATTGGTTTTTCTGTGCTTTTTCTATTTGTTCGGTAACGGCTTGGTAGGCACCCACTCGCATGCCGTGTTGGCAAAATGAAAGTAAGTAGTGATTTTGTTGTTTTTTGTTCAGGCTGTGCCACAGAGACATCAATTCATCGCTGTTTTGCAAATCTTCAAAGCGTGATTCAGTGACCTGTGTTTTCAATGTTTTGGCCTGTTCTGGGCTGATGATTTGTAGTTTTTCTGCTTTAGGCAGGATGTTTTCAAGCTGTTGCCACTGACCTTGTTGTTGTGTGGCTTGAGTCAATAAATGAACCGCGCGTGGGTTGTTAGGGTAGGTTTTTAAAATCAAATCCAATAATGGCATGGCTTTATCGGCTTGACCTGTTTTTAACCAAATTTCACATCGGGTTAAATCAACGGTGAGCGGGTTATCAATCACCGCTTCGGCTTGGTTTAAATACTGTTCGGCTTGTTCTATTTTGTGTTGAGAAACGGCGGCTCTGGCGGCGGCCATATAAGATAGCTCAGGGGTTGGGCTTTGTTTAACTGATTGGACGAGTAGTTTTTCAGCTTGTGCCCATTTGCCTTCGCTTAAAGCGAGTAAGCCGCGAGCAAATTTTTTCCTGCTGCCATGGGCTTTGATACTTTTGACGGCTTTATTGGGTGCTTTGAACACCGCATAGATCAACCACAGAACTACAAACAGAACCACCAATAATATACCTGCTGCTATGGCGGTCATTTGAACTTGATAACCCAACAGTTCGATTTGAATCATGCCGGGGTTGCGCAACAACGCGGGAGTGACCCATGCCGCTGCTAATATAGCCAGTAATAACAGTGTGATTTTGATACTTTTTATCATCAGCGCTGTCCTTTCAGTTCATTAATCAGGTCATGTATGCCTGATGGCGTGGGCAACAGGGCAACAACGGGTTTGGATGCCAAGCTGTTGAGAGATTGAACCATGGTCTTTTGTCCTGGCATGGTTTGTTCTAAAGTTTGTGCAGCCATTGTCAGGTGGGTTTGCCAAGCCTTGCTTTGGTGTAGTGTCAAAGCCCATTCAGCTTGTAGTAATTGTTGGGTCAATTCCGCTTGGAGCAAATGCAGTTGGTGGCTGTCAGCCAGTCCTGCATCGCTGTTTATTTTTTTGACGCTGACAAAGCGACTGTACCAAGGTTCGTTATCCTTTGAAGTCGTTGTGCTTTCTGTGTTTAGTTTAAGATGCTTGATGTCGGATTTGATTTGTTGCAGCTGTTGCATCAAGTTGTGGGTATCTGGTTGTTCAATTCGTTGCCAACTGTTGAGTAATTGCTGGATGTTGTGCTGTGTGCTGGTGCGTAAATTTGCAGTGTCCAACAGTTGTTCCAATGTGCTGATGGCCTGCGGCAATCGCTGGGTTCTGATGAGTAAATCCGCAGCATACAAAGCATCGATGGCACGCTTGCTGTCATATAGGTCAACAGGGTCGGGCAACACTTCTTTGGCAACAGATTGTATGGGTTGTGTGGTTTTGAGTTGTTGTTTCAGCTGATTCAGTTCATCACTTTGGTCACTGAATTGTTGTTTCATTTGTGCTTCCAGTTGGGACAAGGCGGCTTCATTACCACTGTTGTCGAATGTCAGCCCATCAGCTTGTGGTTTGGGTTGGTTGGCCAAGGCGTCGATTTGCTGTTGTAATTGTTGAATGGCGGTGCTGCTGTTTTGGTCTTGTTGCCTGAGTTGTTGTTTTAACTGCTGGTTGGCATTTTCTAAATCTAGAATCTGATTGGCTAAGTTTTGACTGTCTTGCTTGTTAGGTTTTCCCAGAAAGGTAACGTAGAGTAAATAAGCCGATGCAATCAAAGCCAGCAATGATAAAAGCAGGGCCAATTTATTACTGGATTTTTTTACGATGACCTGAGGTTCGGTTACTACATTCTCTTTTTCAATGGATTCGTCACTGGTTGCTTCTAAATTTTCTGAAGTTTCTTTCGTTTCGTTGTTTTCAAGCTCAACATCGCTTGCTTGTTGCTCGTCTTTTGCTTGTGTGTTTTTGTCTTGGTCCATGGGCTTTTGCTCAATCTGTTGGGCTTATTTTATCACTTGAGTGAAAGATTGGCGTTTTTTCTCATTGGAAATATGAAGACAGAGACCGGATTTGACACTTATCAATCTATGTTTAATGGATAAATAAAGCATTGGAAATTTTAAGACAGCTGTGTCACCATGCACAGCCTTGACATGTGTGTGGGATCAATAAATTCTCTCAACTTCGCTGAATCAACAGCATTGGGGTCATAAAATGAACACTGATCAACTATTTAACAAACTATCTCATAAATTATCCGACCAATACTCTGAAGCCGAATTGATTCTGAAAGCCGAGCTGGCTGCAGATATTATTGCTTTGAAAGAAGAAAAAAACGCTGTCATTCTTGGGCACAATTACATGGAGCCGGCACTTTTTCATACGGTACCTGATTTCACGGGTGATTCTTTGGAATTGTCCAGGAAAGCCGCTCAAACCGATAAAGATGTGATTGTTTTTTGTGGTGTGGAATTCATGGCCGAAACAGCCAAGATTCTGAGCCCAGAAAAAACAGTGTTGGTTCCTTCTGACAAGGCAGGTTGTTCTCTGGCCTCATCCATCACGGCTGCTGATGTGCGTGCAATCAAAAAACAATTCCCTGGTGTGCCTGTGGTGACTTACATCAATACCTACGCCGATGTGAAAGCCGAAACTGATATTTGTTGTACTTCGGGTAATGCCAAAGCGGTGGTGGAGTCTTTACCGGGTGACACGGTGATTTTTTTGCCTGATGAGTATTTGGCAGGGAACATTGCCAAAGAAACGGGTAAACACATCATTTTACCGACCAAAGGCACCACTTATCCCAAAGTCGAGGGTGTGGATGTGCAAATGATCGGTTGGAACGGTCGCTGTGAAGTGCATGATCAATTTACGTTAGAAGACATCGAAAACGTGCGGGCATCTCACCCTGATGTGAAAGTGTTGGCGCATCCAGAATGTAAGCCAGCAGTGGTTGATGCCTCAGATTTTTCGGGTAGCACGACCGAAATGATTCGTTATATTCAAGACCATGAATTGCCAAAATATTTGTTATTGACTGAATGTGCCATGGGCGACAACATCCACGCAGAAAACCCGAACAAAGAAATGCTGCGCATGTGCAGCGTGCGTTGCCCACACATGAACCAAATTCAGCTCAAAGACACCTACAACGCGCTGAAATACAATCAGTACGAAATCACCATACCTGAAGACATCAGACAACGGGCGTTTCAGTCGGTTGATCGCATGTTGAAAATTGGGTGATTTCATGAGTTTCGAAGAACTCTGTGTTGATGATGTATTAGTCATTGGCAGCGGCATTGCGGGATTAACTGCGGCATTAACCTTGGCAGCTCAGGGTCGATCCGTAACGGTCATTACCCGAGCAGAAAGCATTGATGATTGTAATTCCCGTTGGGCGCAAGGTGGCATCATTTACCGCGGTCAAGAAGACAACGCTGAGCTGTTAGTTAATGATATTTTGGCCGCAGGTGCGGGATTTTGTTTGCCTGAAGTGGCCAAGCTGTTGGCCGAAAAAGGGCCTGAACATTTAAATCAGTTGTTATTAGAGCAGTTGAACGTGCCTTTTGATGTGGATGCAGGTGGTGATTTGGCTTTTTGCCAAGAGGCAGCGCATTCCACTAAACGCATCATTCACGTCAAAGATGCCACAGGCTTGGCCATCCAGCAAGCCTTGAGTACTGCTGCATCTAATGAACCATTGATCAATATCTTGACTTCACACACAGCGATAGACTTGATCACACCAGATCACCACAGCACCAATCCATTGCATGTCTATCAACCGAAAAGTTGTGCCGGTGCTTACGTGCTGGATCAGCTCAACAAAAAGGTCAAACGCATGCTGGCTAAAAACACCTTGCTGGCCAGTGGTGGTTTAGGTCAGTTGTATTTGCACACCAGCAACCCCAAAGGGTCTCGTGGTGATGGTGTCGCCATGGCCAATCGAGCGGGTGCACGCATCATCAACACCGAGTTTGTTCAATTTCATCCCACCACTTTTTATAAAAAAGGAGCGCCAAATTTTTTGATTTCTGAAGCGGTTCGTGGAGCCGGCGCGAAATTGGTGGATGCCAATGGTCAACCTTTTATGCAGAAATATGCACCTGAGTGGTTGGATTTGGCACCTCGTGATGTGGTGTCACGCAGTATTTTTTCAGAAATGTTGAAAACCGATGCGCCGTGCATGTATTTGGATCTCAAATCACAGCTTTCGGCCGATGAAATCAAAGACCGTTTTCCAACCATTTATCAATTTTGTTTGGGTCATGATGTTGATATCACCGAACAGTTGATTCCTGTCACACCTGCGGCCCATTATGCTTGTGGTGGTGTTTGGGTGAATGACAAAGGCCAAACAGACATCAAGCACTTGTATGCCATCGGTGAGGTGGCTTGCACGGGGCTTCATGGTGCCAACCGTTTGGCCAGTACTTCATTGCTTGAAGGTTTGGTTTGGGGAATAGAGGCGGCCAAGGATGTGGCGCAAAACCACCACACGGCACAGTCTTTTGATGCCAAGGACATTCCGCAATGGCAAGCCAAAACCGATCATTTTGCTGACGAAGTGTTGATTCAGCATGACATGCAACGCATTGCTGCCATCATGTGGAATTATGTCGGAGTGTCGCGCTCTCCCGAACGTTTGATACGTGCTTTGAGAGAATTGCGTAATTTAGAAACTGAAATTGAACAATTTTACCGCAACAACAAAGTTTCTGATGCTTTGATAGGGTTGAGGAATATGGTCCGAACCAGTATTATCATCACGTTGGCGGCTTGGTCGAACAAGCGCAGCGTGGGTTGTCATTTCAGAGAGGATTCCAGCGAAAAATGAATACAATAGATGAATCGGTAACGCTGCATGACCAATGCACTTTTCATTTGGTGAAAGGAGCAAAAAAAATATGGCAGGGTATGGTTTTTGATGGCTGTCGCTTTGAACAGTGTGATTTTTCAGAATCACAGTTCCGTGAGTGTGAATTTATAGATTGCCAGTTCATCGCTTGTGACTTAAGCAATACCGTATTTGGTATGAGCCGATTTCAAACAATTGAGTTTTCTACTTGTCAGTTATTCGGGGTGGATTGGACTTTGGCCGATTGGTCTGGTTTTGTGCTGACAGCGCCTTTCTCTTTTACAGATTGCGACCTGCAGCAGGCTACTTTTAATGGTTTGGAGTTGAAGTCATTACAGTTAATCAATTGTCAGGCACGAGAAGTGGATTTTAGGGAGGCAGAATTATCCGGTGGAAATTTTGAGGGCAGTGAATTGTCACATGCTTTGTTTGTTCATTGTGACTTGTCTTCGGTGAATTTTGTTGGGACAACAGGCGCTTATATTGACCTCAAACACAACAAAATTGAAGGTGCTCGTTTTGAAAGAACAGAAGCGGTGAACCTTCTGGCTTCCTTGGGTATTGAGTTAGTGGATTGAGAAGTGAAAGTATGAGCATTCAAAATTTTGTGTTTTTGAAAGATAAAGACGGTCTCGAATTGCAGCATTTAAATGAAGCCATCAGCCAGCAAAAGTTGATGTTGAAGCTACCGGCTGATTTCAACTTAAGCAGTGAGGTGTTGCTTAAAGTGGAAGCTGAGTTTAAAGCTTTGCCCTGTGTGTTCGATTATGCCATGGCTGATTATCACCACAAAGATTGGTCGTGGGCAGATGAAGATGTGGCGTGGTTTGAAGATTGTCAAGCGGTGGCCATGTTCAATTGTTATTCAAATGCCCAAGAGATCATGGCTTTGATGGTCAGCTCCTGTGTTCTTGCTCATCATACAGGTGGCTTGTTATATGCGCCGGTGTTTCATGATGGTTTGATAACGGGTGATGAAGCTTTGGGTTTGTTGAACAAACATCATGATGACATTAAAGCTCAATTCAATGGTGTCAGTAAATTGCGTTAAGCCTTGAGGGGGCTTTGTTGTGACGATTTAACTCACGCCAGTGATGCCGCAGCCGTGGCGACGGAAATCTGCATAACCGAATGTGTTTTCTCCGGATTGAACGGCATTGACACCACCGAAATAGAGGCTGGGTTGTTCAAACAACAAGTGGTTGGGGCAGCTGGTTGTTAAGGCTTCGATTTGCTTAGAATTAAACCCGTGTTCGATGTCTAAATGACCTTTTTCAAAGTGAAAGCGAGGGGCGTTGATGGCAGATTTGAGGTCTTGCCCTTGGCAAATGCGGTCTATTACCTGAAATAAGGTGGTTTTGATGCGGTTGGAGCCTCCAGTGCCCAGTGCCATTCTGTTTTGATCATTGATGATCAGGCTGGGCGCCATCATGGACCGCAATGGATCACCTTGTTTCCAAGCAAAAAAGCCATCAGGGTTGAGGTCTTCTTCACCCAAGAAATTATTCAGCATGAATCCATGTTCAGACAAGACCACACCATTGCCCTCGCCATTGGATAAAGTCATGCTGGCCAAATTGCCAGCAGAATCAACCACGCTGATGTGGCTGGTGCCTCGGCTGACCACGCCAGAAAGTCTTTGTTGGTTGACATATTGCATGGCAGACAGGCGTTCTGTATGTGGGCTTTGATTGGCGTTGAGATTTCGGTTCTTTAGTTGCTGCAAAATCACCTCGCCTCCGCTGCTGGGAGCAGGTGCCGAATAGATATCATGACCGTTTAAGTTAAGGTGTAAGGCATCGCTGACGGTCACTTTAACCCCATGGAAATCGGAAGCACGCAACAGACTGTTGTTGTGTATGATTTCAGCCAATTCACCTTGATAAAACCAACAGTGGTCTTGCTTTGACATCTTGTCAATAAATCTTGACAGGGGTTTGTTTTTCCAAACATGCCCTGTTTTCATGTTGCCAAAAAAATGGTTCGCAGTGGGGTTGTTGGCAATGATGGGCTGCAGTATTTTGGCAACAAATGCTTGTTGGCGATTGACCCTAATGCCATGTTGCGCTGCCCATATGGCTGGTTGTGCCAACGCGGGCAAACTCAAGCTGGCCAAATGTTGGTGGATGGCATAGATGCCAGCAACAGCGGTTGGAACTGCGGCGGCATCTTTCCCAATGTGAAATTCCTGATGGCGATCGCCAAAGTCGCCATGAATTGGGAAAAAGTCCAAATCATGACGGTCCAATTCAGCGGGATTGACTTCAGGTGTATTGGGGAAAAAGTTAAAAGCTTGGGGCTTTTTTCCAATTTGTGCGGCCAACATAAAGCCACCGCCACCCGGTGAGGACAGCAAGGGCTCGGCAACAAAGGACATCATCATGGCGGCCAATATGGCGTCATAGGCATTGCCACCTTGTTTTAAGATAAATTCAGCGGCATGGCTGGTTTCTGTGTGTCCTGAAGCAATCGCGTATGCTGGCATGTTGGGGTCAAAATTATGCAAGACATCATTGTAAATCATGCCATATAGAATGCAAAAGATTTATAATGGCCAACCATTATTAACAAGACATGGACATTTCATGAGCAAAAACCACGAATTATTTGAACAAGCCCAGAAAGTCATCCCAGGTGGTGTGAATTCACCCGTCAGAGCCTTCAAAGGAGTGGGAGGCGAACCCTTATTTATTTCTCATGCCAAAGACGCTGAAATGTTTGATGTCGAAGGCAACAGCTACATTGATTATATCGGTTCTTGGGGGCCTATGATTGCAGGTCACGGAAATGAGGCGGTATTGAAAGCGGTGCATGCGGCTGTGGATCATGGTTTGAGCTTTGGTGCACCGGCGCCTGCTGAAGTCACTTTGGCTGAACAGATTTGCCAAATGATACCGTCCATCGACAAAGTTCGCATGGTTAATTCTGGTACCGAAGCCACCATGAGCGCCATTCGTTTGGCTCGAGGCTTTACAGGTCGCAATAAAATCATCAAATTTGAAGGTTGTTATCACGGCCATGCAGATTCCTTTTTGGTCAAAGCCGGAAGTGGCGTTTTGACTCTGGGCATTCCAGGTTCGCCGGGTGTGCCTGATGCGGTGGCTGATTTGACTTTGACCGTGCCATTCAATGATTTAGAAAAATTGTCTGAATTGATGAAAGCTTGTGGCGACGATGTGGCGGCCATTATTGTTGAGCCAATTGCCGGTAACATGAACATGATAGAACCTTTGCCAGGCTACTTACAAGGGATGCGTGAGTTGTGTGATGAGTACGGTTCGGTGTTGATTTTTGATGAAGTGATGACTGGCTTTCGCGTCGCTTTGGGTGGCGCGCAATCGGTTTATGACATCACACCTGATTTGACAACATTTGGTAAAGTCATCGGCGGTGGGTTACCCGTGGGTGCATTTGGTGGCCGAGCTGACATCATGAACTACATTGCCCCTGTTGGCCCTGTTTATCAAGCGGGCACTTTGTCAGGCAACCCATTGGCCATGGCGGCGGGTTATGCCATGATGAAAGAAATTTCAGTCGAAGGTTTTTATCAGGATTTGGCCGCCAAGTCGAAACGATTGACCGAAGGTTTACAGCAAGCTGCAGCTGATGCGGGTGTGACGTTTTCAACACGTTTTATTGGTGGCATGTTTGGCTTGTTTTTCTCAGAGCAGCCTGCCAACAGTTTTGATGAATTGACATCAGAAGCTGAGGCGCTTTATAAACAGTTTTTCCATGAAATGTTGAATCGAGGCGTTTATTTGGCGCCATCAGCTTATGAAGCCGGATTCATCAGTTCAAAACATGACGAAGCCTTGATAGACAAAACCATTCAAGCAGCGAAAGAGTCATTCAAAGCTTTGTGATGGATTGATATGGAAGCAGGCTGGGTTAAAGACATTTTTGATTGGGTGCAATTGCATCCCAATTGGACGGGCATACTGATATTTTTATTCGCTTTTGGTGAATCGATATTATTGGTCGGTATCATTTTGCCTGGTGCGGCTTTTTTGCTGGCATTGGGCACCATGATTGGCTTGGGTGTATTGGATTTTTATCCTGCTTGGTTTTGGGCGTCACTCGGTGCATTTTTGGGTGATGGCATCAGTTTTTGGATTGGCCATAAATACAAACGCAGTTTGCTGAAAATCTGGCCCATGTACAAATTTCCAGAATTGATAGATAAGGGCGAGCGATTTTTTGAAAAATACGGTGGCGTCAGTGTGTTCATTGGCCGCTTTGTCGGGCCAGTGCGTCCTGTGATTCCTGCCATTGGTGGCATGATGGGCATGAATGTGCGTTTGTATGTTGTCATCAGCTTTGTGGCCTCGATTTTGTGGGCGCCATTTTACCTTTTGCCGGGCATGTTGTTTGGGACAGCGATGGACCAAATGGCAGCAATTGCGGGTAAATTAGCGGTTTTGATTTTGGTGTTGGTGGCATTGATTTGGCTGGTTTATTGGCTGATCAGCATGGTGTATTTGTTGTTGGTACCCAGGGCCTATCGTTTGCTCAGCCAGTTATTGGCATGGACACAAAGACATCCTACTTTGGGTAAATTGACCTCAGGTTTGGTTGATCCAAGGGAGCCAGAGAAAGGCTCGTTGGCCATGCTGGCGTTTTTAATTTTACTGTTCTTGGGCTTGTCAATTTGGTTGATGGCAGATCATCAGGGTTTGATTGCTTGGAATCAAAGCAGTGATGTGTTTTTCTACCATTTCCACAATCCATGGACTGAACTGCCAATGAAGTGGTTGTTGTTTTTGGGGCATGATTTGACCTTGATGGTGACAACGGTTTTGGTCGCTGTCTGGCTGTTGTTCAGGCGCTTGAAAGTGGTGTTATGGCATTGGTTGTTTTTATCTGCCAGCAGTTATGTTTTTGCGGTTTTGGTGGTGCGTTTTGCTGCCGGTCAATGGTTGTGGTTTGGCAGTGCCCATGTGTTTTGGTTTGCCGCTTTGGCAACCTTTTGGGCAGTGGTTGTGTCGGGGGCTTACCCGATCAAATGGCGCAGTTGGCCCTATGTTTTGGCAGGTGTATTGGTTTCGTTGCACAGCTTTGCCACGTTGTTCTTTTTCAAGTTAGACCTCAGTGTGGTTTTGCTTTCCCAGTTTTCAGGTGCTTTGTGGGCCATGTTGGTGGGGATAGCATTCAGAACTCGGAATAGAAAGCAGTTTTTGGGGTGGCCGGTCAAAGCCATATTCATCAGTTCAGTGCTGTTGGTGAGTTTATTGGCCTGGCTGCTGTTTCCACAACACATTGTAGTGAACAAACCTGTTTGGGTACTCGAACAAGGTCAGCAAAACACCCGTGATTGGCTCGACACGGGTTCACAACCCTTGGACATTCAGTTCATTGGTGAGGAGTCGGTCTTGTTAAAGCAGTTGACAGGCATGGGGTGGCAATCTGAAGAAGTGCGCACCTGGGGTAATATTTTCCAAGCCATGCGTGCCGATGAGAAAGGTGACAGCAAACCTGTCTTGAGCAGTTTATATGGGGGGCAGTTGGAATCGTTGATATTAACCAAGAGAAATGGTGAAAAACAATGGGTGTTGCGACTTTGGCAAAGACAAAACAGTGAAGACATGTGGTCAGGCTATTTGGCTCAAAATACAGAAAAAACCAAGCTGTATTGGTTTCATTATTGGGGCTTTGAGCGGCACTTGGCAGATAAAAAACCACTGATCAATGACCTTCAACATGTGCGTTTTGTGATTGATCAAACCGCGCCACAAAAGTTACTGATCAGGCAGAAAAGAAAGTGAAAAAACTGGCATTGATACTGTTAATCATTCCTTTGACAGTGGGTTTTATTTACTTGATGCGGGATGGGGCACCAGAAGTCTTTCATGCCGATTATGTCGGTAGTCAGGTTTGTGGTGATTGTCATTTCATCAATTATGCCGCATGGCAACAATCCCCTCATCATCACATCGTCAGTGAGCCGGCCCCCGATGCTTTTGTTGCCAACTTCACTGAAGGCGCATTTTTCATACCTGAACAACATCGAAGAACACAATACGACGATTTGCCCGCAGCCAAAATGTACAACCGAAACGGTGACTATTTTATGGCTTTGCGTGACATCGGGTCCGACACCTTTACTGAGTTGAAAATTGATAAGGTGATTGGTTATCAATACCGGCAAACATTTTTAACCAAAGAAGGTGGTGGCGTGTTGCGTCGATTACCGATTCAATGGTCGGTTCCAAGACAGGAATTTTTTGCTTACTGGAATGAGCAGGAGCAAAGCATCCACTCTGTACACGACATGTGGGAACAAATGAAACCCTTGAATTCGGCTTGGAATTTATACTGCGCACGTTGCCATACCACCAACTTAGAAGAGCACAGCAAAGACCGTGCCCACACCCAAGCTGATGTCGAGTGGACAGAATTGGGCGTCGGTTGTGAGGTCTGTCATGGTCCCGGAAGCAAGCATGTGGAATACATGGGCGACAAGCCGATGAACCGCTTGGCATCTTGGCTTGATCAACGTTTTTTTGACAAGCAAGCACCTTTTATCATGAATGCTGCAAAGCAAAAGCAAGGTGTGGCATTGAGTGTTTGTGCCCGTTGTCATGGTGCAGACATTCTGAGAACACGCCAGCCTTTATACAGAAATTACAAGCCTGGTTTTGATACTCAAGGGAACTTAAATGACTTGTCTCCTTATTTTACAGAAGCGCCTCTGCACCCAGGTCGATCTGTTCCAACCATAGAGGTGTGGCCTGATGGCCGCCCCAAAGGCTTAGGGACCTTATTCCGTTCTTTCGCAGACTCTAAGCATTACAATGAAACGGACATGCGTTGTTACAGCTGCCATGACCCGCATGACAACAAAAAACCC
>JAUIHY010000225.1 GCA_030432115.1 Gammaproteobacteria bacterium
TTTTCTGTGATCAATAACCACTGTTCCTTTGCTAAGAATAATTGAGCGATTTGGGGACCAAACAAAACCATCACAGGTAACAACCAAAGACCATAGCTTATGTGTGCGCCCAATGTGTTTTTAATCGGTTTTCTAATAAGCAGTATCAACAACAAAATGAAACTGCTTGGTAGGGTGACTTGTACCATCCAATCAATCATTTTTATCACCATTTGCGATGTTGTTTTTTAATTCCTGAATGATGCTTTCAATTTCATTCAGTTCTTGCTGAGAGATCTTTTTGTTTTCGGCAAAGTGGGCCAATAATGGTGAAACCTTGCCTTTAAAAAATCGGTTCAATAACTGTTTTGACTCAACTTCTGCCACTTCGTTTTGTTGGGTGATTGGGCTGTAGAAAAATTGCCTGCCGTCTTTTACGCGACTGATGTGGTTTTTCTTTAATAAGCGGCTGACCAATGTTTTTATGGTGTTGTCGTGCCAATCGGTATGTTGTTGAACGCGTTCAATGATTTGACCAATGGTCATAGGCGATTGTTGCCACAAAGTGGTAATAACGGTTAACTCAGATTCTGAAATATTCATGTTTTGATATTTTTAATTGTTAGTCATAGTTTACAAATGTAGTCACAAAGATGTCAAATGTAATTTAATATTAAATTAACTTACTGTTGATGTTGAATTTTATCCAACAAGTCGCCATATCATGTGCATTGAAAAACATGCTTTAATTTATGTTCACAGGCATCATCCAATCATTGGGCAAAGTCCAATCCAAAGAATCACGCGAAGGCGATTTGCATTTCGCCATCAAAACCAATTTCACTGACATGTCGAAAGTCCATTTGGGTGACTCCATAGCCATGGATGGGGTGTGTTTGACCGTCACCAGCATGAAAGATGATGTAGTGACTGTGGATGTTTCTGTCGAAACGGTAAACAAAACCACGGTAGGTGATTGGCAAGTGGGTCGTACTTTGAATTTAGAGCCGGCTTTGACTTTGCAAGACCAGTTGGGTGGGCATTTGGTGTCTGGACATGTGGATGCTGTGGGTCAATGTATGGGCCGAGAATCAAGCGCCCGTTCTGAGGTGTTTTCCTTTAAAATACCCGCTGAATTGGACAAATACGTTGCCATCAAAGGTTCGATCACCATCAATGGCACCAGTTTGACCGTAAACACGGTTGAAAACGGTGAATTAAGTGTGAACTTGGTGCCCCACACTTTGGAACACACCAACTTGGGTGGCTTACAAGCGGGAGATGCGGTCAATATTGAAATTGATACCGTGGCGCGTTATGTTGAAAAAATGCTGGCCAGCCAGTCAGCCAATACACTGAAATAAAGGTCAAAAAGACAATGAGCTTAGAACTGAACAGCACAGAAGAACTGATTGAAGACATCAAGCAGGGCAAAATGGTCATTCTGATGGACGATGAAGACCGTGAGAATGAAGGTGATTTGGTGATTGCGGCCAATGCCGTGACCCCTGAAGTGATCAACTTCATGACCAAGCACGCACGCGGTTTGATTTGTTTGACCTTGACCAAGGAAAAGTGTGAACAATTGGGCTTGCCTTTGATGGTGAGCCACAACACGGCACAATTGGAAACCAATTTCACCGTTTCGATCGATGCCGCCCATGGCATCACCACTGGCATTTCAGCTTACGATCGCTATAAAACCATCATTGATGCCGTGAAAGTCAACGCCAAACCTGAAGACATGGCCATGCCAGGTCATATTTTTCCGCTGATGGCACAACAAGGTGGTGTTTTATCTAGGGCAGGGCATACTGAGGCTGGATGTGACATTGCATTATTATCAGGTCAAACCCCAGCGGCTGTGATCGTTGAAATCATGAACGAAGATGGCAGCATGGCGCGCCGTGATGATTTGATGCAAATTGCACAAAAGCATGATTTGAAGATTGGCACCATAGCCGATTTGATTGAATACCGCATGATGACGGAAACCACAGTCGAGGTCATCTCCGAATTTGAATACAGTACCCAATGGGGCGACTTTCAAGTGAAAAAATTCGTTGATCACATCAACGAAACCGAGCATTTGGCCTTTTACTTGGGCGAATTCACACCCGAAAAAACCGTGCCTGTGCGTGTTCAATACGGTCACTTTTTCCGTGAATTGCGCGGTGTGGATTCCAGTGACGACTATTGGACCACGCAGCGTGCTTTGAAAACCATCGCTGAGCGTGGCGAAGGCGTGGTGGTGATTTTGAATTCCAATGAATCGGTTTCGATTGATATCGATGAAATGGGCAAGTCAAAATCCAAAGACAACAATTTTGCTTACCACAATGTTGGTGTGGGTTCACAAATCCTACGCGCCATGAATGTCGGTAAAATGCAGCTTATGAGCCCAGAAGTGCGTTATCCTGCGCTTTCTGGTTTCGGTTTAGAAATTACTGAGTACATTAAATATGAAAAATAACATAGCCATTATCACAGCGCCTTTTTATAAAGAAATCAACGATGGTTTGTTCCAAGGCGCAGTCGAAGCTTTGGACGCGGCTGGCGTGACTTATGAGCGTTTTGATGTGCCGGGTGCATTGGAAGTGCCATTGGCTTGTCAAATGTTGGCAGAATCTGGAAACTTCAATGCCGTGGTTGCTTTGGGTTGCGTGATTCGTGGCGAAACCGCACATTTTGACCATGTTTGTGAGCAGAGTGCACGTGGCATCATGGATGTCTCATTGAATTATGGCATGCCGATTGGCAATGGCATCATCACGGTCGAAAATGGCGAGCAAGCCAAAGCACGATCTGCCACATCAGGCGAATTCGGTAAGGAGAACAAAGGCAAAGAAGCAGCCGAAGCGGCTTTGGCTTTGTTGAAATTAGAAGCAACGTTGTTGTTGGATACAGAAGGTGGTGTGGATTGATGAGCACAACATTCATCACAGAAGCCAAACTGCCGACTGCCCACGGTGAATTTGATATTCATGTCTTTGAACATAAAGGCCAAGAGCACTTGGTTTTGGTCAAAGGTTTGGTCGATGGTCAGTTTCCTGAAGGCGCTGATGTGTTGTCTCGTGTGCATTCAGAATGTTTGACTGGAGATGGTTTGTTTTCTCTGCGATGCGATTGCGGCCCTCAATTGGAGTTTGCCCTTAAGGCCATGGGCGAAACAGAACATGCCTTGCTGATCTACTTGAGGCAAGAAGGTAGAGGCATTGGCCTGACCGAAAAAATCAAAGCCTACCAGCTACAAGACCAGGGTGAAGACACCTTCGACGCCAATGTCTCTCTTGGACATGCCCCTGACAACCGAAGCTACGACATGCTGTCCGATGTCTTAAGTTATTTCGGTGTAGAAAACATGCGCTTGATGACCAACAACCCCGACAAGATGTCAGCCATTGAAGCCGCGGGTGTTGCCATCACCGAACGCATTCCCGTCAAAGTCGGCCACAACCCCCACAACCAAGCCTATTTGCAAACCAAGCTGGATAAGTTTAAGCATTTGTGAATCATACTTCGGTACAAGAGCCATTTTCTACATTTGTGAAAAAAGGCATCATTGCTGGTTTGAAGTTTTTATTTGTAGGTTGCTTTATTGGTTTATTTTTATTCCTTTTCGTCATGTTAACTTTCAAAGTGTTAGATGAAGAATTTATAAGTAAAGATATTTTTGAATATGTATTGAGTTTATTTAAGTTGTATCCTTA
>JAUIHY010000024.1 GCA_030432115.1 Gammaproteobacteria bacterium
GCAGAATTTGCTTTGCGACTGGGTTATGCCGCAGGACATGTTTTGGGTAAAACCATGCACAACAAAACCGTGGTGATAGGTAAAGACACGCGAGTCTCTGGCTATATGTTGGAATCGGCGTTGGAAGCGGGTTTGTCTTCTGCTGGTGTCAATACCATCTTGTTCGGTCCCATGCCCACACCCGCGGTGGCGTGGTTGACCAAAACTTTACACGCCAGCGCGGGCATTGTGATCAGTGCTTCACACAACCCTTTTTATGACAATGGCATCAAGTTTTTTAACCACAATGGCCAAAAACTGACAGATGAACAAGAAATGGCGATTGAAGCCTTGTTGGATCAGCCGATGCAAATGGTGGAATCTGCTGAAATTGGAAAAGCCAAACGATTGAATGATGTGGCTGGTCGTTACATAGAATTTTGTAAACAAAGCAGCAACAGACAATCATTGAATGGCATCAAAATGGTGCTCGATTGTGCCAATGGAGCCAGTTACCACGTCGCGCCACAGGTATTCAAAGAGCTGGGTGCGGATGTCACGGTGATTGGAAACCAGCCTGATGGTTTTAATATCAACAAAGATTGCGGTTCCACAGAAGTGGCGGTGCTCAAAGAAAAAGTGCTGGAATCGGCTGCCGACTTAGGCATCGCTTTGGATGGCGATGGTGACCGCGTGGTCATGGTCAATCACAAAGGCGAAGAAGTGAATGGAGATCAACTGATTTTTTTGGTGGCCAAACACTTGCATGAAAAAGGCGTGCTCAATGGTGGTGTGGTGGGTACTTTGATGTCAAACCAAGGTATGGAAGCGGGTTTGAAAGCCATGGATGTGCCATTTGAGCGAGCCGATGTGGGCGATCGTTATGTACACCAAAAGCTCAAACAAAACGGTTGGATTTTGGGTGGTGAATCATCGGGTCATATTTTGAATTTGTCATTGGCTGGCACCGGTGATGGTATCGTCAGTGCTTTGATGGTCTTGTCTGTGGTCATTGAAACAGGCAAAAATTTACAACAACTGGCTGACCAAATGTTGCTCTATCCACAAACCATGATCAATGTGGTGAATGATCAACCCAAACAATTGGCAGCGCACCCTAAATTAATTGAAGCGGCCAAGGCCGTGGATGAAGCATTGGGTGATGATGGTCGGGTATTAATTCGTGCCTCAGGTACTGAACCCAAATTGCGCGTGATGGTGGAAGCCAAAGATGCACAGGTCGCGCAACAAGAAGCAGAAAAATTAGCACAACTGGCAGAATCGTTATGAAATCATTACTGAATTTTATTTTGTTGTTAATCGCGTACAACGCAAGTGCCTATGAATTCCCTGAAACCAAAGGGGAGTGGTTACGGGCCGCACCGCCGAATGTGAAAATGATGGCAGCATATTTGGTCATAGAAAACAATGGTGATGCTGATAAAACCTTGGTCGGCGCATTCAGCCCCGCGTTTGGGATGGCAGAAATTCACCGCAGCATTGAAGAAAAGGGCGTGTATCGCATGGAAGAGCAAAAGCAATTATCTATCAAACCAGGTGAGCAATTGCAGTTTAAGCCAGGTGGTTTGCATATCATGTTGATGATGCCTAAGCAAGCCATCAAGTTAGGTGAAGAAGTCAGGATTTGCTTGATTTATCAAGACGCTGAAGGTGAAAAACATGTTCAGCATTTAGATTTTTCCGTCAAAGAAAGCGCAGAATAAGCGTACTAAACAACAGCCATGCAAAAGTCTGAATTCAATTTTGAGTTACCCGAACACTTGATTGCGCAACACCCTTTGGAAAACCGCAGTGACAGTCGCTTGTTACATTTGGATAAAGCCAGCGGCGAAGTGGTAGACCGCCTGTTCAAAGACCTGTTGTCACAATTACAGCCCAATGACCTGCTGGTGTTCAATAACACCAAGGTGATTCCAGCACGACTGAAAGGACAAAAAGCCACCGGTGGACAGGTCGAAGTCTTTATTGAACGTGTATTGGATGAAAAATACGCCAAAACCATGCTCAAAGCGAACAAGTCAGTCAAATTGGGTACAAAAATCTATTTTGATGGTGAGGCCAAGCTGCGCGTGATGGCACACAAAGGCATGTTCTTTTTGTGTGAAACCATCGAGACTACATTGGCCAACCTGATGCAGGCTCACGGTCATATGCCGCTGCCGCCTTACATCACCAGAAAAGCCGATGAAGCCGATGACAGCCGCTACCAAACGGTCTATGCAGCACAAGCAGGTGCGGTGGCTGCGCCCACGGCTGGCCTGCATTTTGATGACCAACTGTTGTCCCAAATAAAAGCCAAAGGCGTGCAGTTTGCTCATGTGACCTTACATGTCGGCGCAGGCACATTCCAGCCGGTAAAATCAGACAACATTCACGACCACCAAATGCACAAAGAGTGGTTAGAGGTCACACCTGAAGTGTGTGACATGGTCAAGAATACCCAAGCCAAAGGCGGCCGTGTGATAGCCGTAGGCACCACCGCTGTGCGTTGTTTAGAAACGGCATCACAAAGTGGTGACATTGAACCATACCAAGGCGACACCCAGATTTTTATCTTTCCGGGTTATGAGTTTAAAGCCATAGACGGTTTGATCACCAACTTCCACCTACCAGAATCCACCTTGGTGATGCTGGTTTCAGCCTTAGCAGGGAAAGACAATATCTTAAACGCTTATCAACATGCCATAGAAAAAGAATACCGCTTTTTCAGTTATGGCGATGCCATGTTGATTATATGAACTTTGAAATTGATTGGAATTATTTACTCTTGGCGGCGGGTGTTGTCACTTTAATTCTTGGATTGATTTTAGATTTTTCAAGACCAAAAAATCAACGCATTCAATGGTTCAGTCATGATATTCCAAAAGACCAAGCTCACCTTTATGCGCCTTTATACAGTAAAAAAGACCGTTTGAAGCAAGTCATGTGGCTACTGATTGGAACGGTTCCGCTTTTACTTTTTGTGAAATTTATCTTTAATCCATGGTTACAGAATATGGAACAAAGTTTTTGCAAAGAATGGATGGGGTTTTCAGGTTTGGAGCTAAACTTCATTGCGATTATGCTGATGTTGTATGCAACTATTCTGGGCTTCTTGGTTGTTTGTGTTCGACAAATAATTCAAATCAAAAAGTCAGGTCAATTTCCTTTGCCGGGGAAAAAGACTATGTCACTTACCAAAATAGTTTATGGAAAAAGGGCGTTGATAAAGCCTGTGATCGGATTGGTTTTGATTATTGTGCTATTTATCTGGTCAGTTAGAATCTATACCTATATCAACCAATTCATCAATGAAAACCAAGTTAAAGTCGCAGAAAAATGCGAAAAGCTTCAGAAAGCTGAGAAACGAAGTTAAGCGTGACCATTAAAATCACAAAAACATCTGTACTTCAAATTCAGGATTTAGAAGTTTTGGTTTGGCGCAAGAAAATCAAGAACCTCAATATGCGGGTACTACAGCCAGATGGGCAAGTGCGTGTTTCAGTGCCACAGCTTGTGTCAGATCAAGTGATTGAACAGTTTGTGCTTGATAGATTGGATTGGATCCAAGCGGCTCAACAGCGCATCAAAAACATCAAAATCATGCCAGAACTTCAATTCATCACTGGAGAGGAATACCAGGTCTTTGGTGAAGCCCATGAGCTGGTGGTGTTAGAAGCCATAGGCAGGCACCAAGTGTTTGCAAAAGACCAAAAGCTATACATGTATGTGAGCACACAAACCTCAAAGGCCAACCGCGAAAAGCTGTTGAATCAATGGTATAGGGAGCAATTACTCGCTCTGGCAGAGGACATGATAATCAAATGGCAGCCCATCATTGGTAAAGAGGTCAAGGAATGTCGCATCAAAAACATGAAAACCCGTTGGGGTACCTGTCACATCACTGATGCCCGCATTTGGCTGAACCTCAGATTGGCCCAATACCCAGAATCTTGTGTTGAGTATATTGTGGTGCATGAGATGACGCATTTACACGAGCGTTTACATAACAAGCGATTTCATGCGTTGATGGACGGTTTTTTACCAGACTGGCGAAATCGCCAAAAAATATTGAATCGCAAAACACCTTGAGCCAGCGAGCCGCTGGTGGTCCATGCTTGCAAAGTAATGAAACTCAGTTAAACTGTGCCGCTTTGAATCAATGAATCAATCATGAAAAAAGTAATTTTAAGTGCCGTTTTGATGTTGTCTCAAGCTGCAATGGCCGATACTGTTTTGGGCTTTTATGCCGGTGTCAGTAGCTGGCAGCACGACATGGCAGGTAGCATCAATTCAGACATCTCAAGCAGTGACCGCGTTGACATCAATTTTGATGATGGTGGCAATGTTTTTTACGCTGCTTTAGAACATCCGGTGCCTTTTGTGCCGAACGTGAAAATTCAACAAAACAATGTACAAGCAGAAGGCTTGATAAACATCAGCGATGTGGCAGCCTTCCCTGGACAAAGCGTAGACATTAATGGTGACATCGACTTCAGTCATACTGACTTGATGCTGTATTACGAAGTTTTGGATAACTGGTTGAACTTGGACTTGGGTTTGAGCTTTAAATATTTTGATGGTTACAGCGATTTTTACTACCAAGACATGCTGGACGACCGCTCTGATTTGGATGACTGGGTTCCAATGCTGTATGGCAAAGGTCAGGTGGACTTGCCTTTCACAGGTTTTTCCATTTACGGCAGCGTGGAAGCTTTGAGTTTTGACAGCAATGATGTGACTGATTTTGAGGTGGGGGTGAACTACGAAAGCAAAATTGGCCTGGGTGGCGTTATAGGTTACCGTGCTTTGAGCGTTGACTTAGTTAACATCGGTGATTTGACTTCAGATTTGAAGATTGATGGTTTCTTTGCTGGTATCAATTTTCATTTTTAAATCAGTCAATCTACACACATGAAAGCCTGCCTTTGTGCAGGCTTTTTTAATGCTGGCTGATTAAAAACCAACCCGATCTTTATTTTGAGTGGCACATTGCCACTTCTATTTTTTCACTTTTTGATCTGTTAATTTATTCGGGTGTAGTGCGTTGTCAAATAATGAATTATATCTTAAATTTCAGTTGCTTAGGATGAGTGAATTGCAGGAAAAGACGTGTGAAAAATATTTTCACAAAAAAGTTTTTTAAAAATATTGAATTTGAGTGAGAGAAATACAACTTGGGTTGCACTGGTATATATGAAGGCTGAATAGGTTCACCTCAATTTGACATTTGACAGCTGATGTATTCATAAGGGGGTGACTTCACCGTTTGGTTCACGTTGGAGTCACAAAGAAGCAAGGGATCACCAAATTGGTTTGGCTCAAGGATGAGTCATTTTTTTAAGGGGCTGAATGGAGTAACTACCATGTATGAGCTTTCTGTCAATTCTGAAGTTATTCAATCCATCTATGACATGCCTTTGGGTAAGAGCAACTGGTTACAAGTGGCTGAACTCATGGGCGATGATTTGTCAGCCGCGTCCATAAAAATTGCTTTAACAGGTTCGCAAGAAACTGCCATGGTGCTGGCTGAGGCTGATTTCCTTTCTTATACAGCGTCCGAAAATACGGTTTCAAAATTAGGAAATGGTCCAGAAGAAATGTTGGGGCAACATGCCGTTCAAGGTGTGGCTTTGCATATAGAGAGGTTGAATGAAAGCGATTATTCAAAGGTCAATCAAGCGGTGGGGCATGTAGAGGTTGGAACGGGCATGACTTTGTTGATTGATTTACTACCGCACCCTGATAAAAAAGAATACAGCAGCATCGACTTGTGGCGTTTTCAATATTATTTAATTCATATCAAAAAGGCATTGGAAAGTGAAGGCATGTTTGGTACGGCTTTGCCAGAATCAGTGTATGACA
The DNA here is from genome assembly GCA_030432115.1 of Gammaproteobacteria bacterium. Classification (GTDB taxonomy): domain Bacteria; phylum Pseudomonadota; class Gammaproteobacteria; order Xanthomonadales; family Marinicellaceae; genus Marinicella. The sequence continues at coordinate 5,845 of JAUIHY010000024.1, forward strand.
ATAATCTAAAAAAAAAAGTATGACTTGTCTCATGCTGAATCACGTTTACTGATTGCTTTATATCATTGTTCTTGCTTAAAAACAGCGGCAGCACAACTTCAGCGTTCTGATCATACAGTCCGCAGTCAGATGAAAAACATATTCAAGAAAACGGAAACGAAAAACCAACTGGCATTGTTTAAAAAAATCTTGGCTTAATGCCTTTTCTTGCCGAAAGGGTTAAAATTCAATATCCTTATTTTTTACTTTTCTATGGATAAGAAAATTGCCATTCGTGGCCAAATGTTGAGTTTTTCAGGTGACGCTTTTGCTTTGGGTCTGGCGGACACCATGCATCATGAAAACGATGCTGTCGTGGTGATGCAAGATGGAATCATTCAAGAAGTAGGCTCAGCAGACGCGCTGTGGTATTCACTCGGTGATGATGTCAAAAAAATCAATTATGGCCAAGACCATTTGATCATGCCCGGCTTTATCGACAGCCACGTACATTATCCGCAAACCCAGATCATGGCGGCTTACGGTGAACAATTGATTGATTGGTTGAACACCTATACTTTTGTGGCAGAACAACAATTTTCTGACCCATCTCATGCGCGCGAGGTTGCTGAAGTTTTTATCAATGAATCTTTGCGCGCAGGCACCACCACTTCGGCTGTATTCGCCACCGTTCACCCTGATTCTGTTGATGCGATTTTTGATGCCGCGAGTGAACGTAACATGCGTATGATTGCTGGAAAGGTGTGGATGGATCGCCATGCGCCTGAAGGCTTATTGGACACGGCACAAAGTGCATATGATGATTCTCAAGCTTTGATCAAAAAGTGGCATGGGAAAGGTCGCAACCTATACGCCATCACACCGAGGTTCGCACCCACCAGCTCGGTTGAGCAATTGGAGCTGGCAGGCGCTTTGTGGCAAGAGCACCCAAGTTGTTATGTTCAGTCTCACATTTCTGAAAGCCAGAAAGAAATCGAGTGGGCTTTGTCATTATTTCCTGATTGCAAAGATTATTTGGCGATTTATGAGCGTTTTGGCTTGTTGGGGCCAAGGGCCATTTATGGTCATGGCATTTGGTTAAGCGATGATGAACGGGCTCGATGTGCTGAAACTGGGACGGGCATTGCGCATTGTCCTACTTCTAATGGATTTTTGGGCTCAGGATTGTTTGATTTGGTGCAAGCAAAATCGCAAGGCCTTGCTGTCGGTTTGGCCACCGATGTCGGTGCAGGCACTTCATTGTCTATGTTGCAAACCATGAACCAAGCTTACCAAGTGGCACAATTGAATGGCCATGCATTGTCAGCTGGCCATGCTTTTTATTTGGCCACGCGCGGTACTGCCGAAGCGTTGCAATTGGCGGACAAAGTAGGGAGCATTGAAGCGGGGAAAGAAGCTGATGTATTGGTTATGGACATGAAATCCACAGACTTAATCGATTTTCGCATGGGTTTTGCTGAAAGCTTTGAGGAGCAACTGTTTATACAAATGATCATGGGAGACGACCGTGCCACAGCCGCAACTTATGTGGCAGGTGTTTGTGTTTACCAAAAGTAATTTAACCCCTTAAAAGCTTCAAAAAATCATCGCGCGGTATCAATCTCGCGCCCATGCTAGCTAAGTGTGGGTTGTGGATTTGACAATCAATCAGTTTGATGCCGTTTTCTTGAAGGTGTTGACAGAGGCCGAGCAGGGCATATTTGGAACCATTGGTTTTTAAGGAATACATGGATTCGCCACAATAAACGTGATCTGTGATGACGCCATAGATGCCGCCAGCCGCTTTGCCATCTAATTCTACTTCTAAGCAAAAAGCATGCCCCAGTTCAAAAAGTCGGCAGTAAGCTTCAATCATTTCAGGGTGAATCCAAGTGCCTTGGTCTTTTCTAGCGATGTGGGCACAGTGGTTAATTACCTGTTCAAAGTTGCGGTTGATGTGGTAGCTTAGTTGTTGTTTTTTGATGTCCTTGGCAAAACTTTTACTGACATGAATTTCGTCTGTGAACAAAACCATGCGTTCGGCAGGCGACCACCACAAAATAGGCTCGTCCTCGTTGTACCATGGAAAGATGCCATTTTGATAAGCAGTGATCAGTGTGTTTGGTGACAAATCACCACCCAGACATAACAAACCATCAGGTTCGGTCAGTGCCTGTTCAACGGGTGGAAAGGCACCCAATTGAGTCAAATTTGGTAACACAGCGAACAAAAAAAGGTGTGCCAAGATCACTGACACACCTTGATACCCATTATTCTTGGGCGTCTAAATAACGCTCAGCATCCAAAGCCGCCATACAGCCAGTTCCTGCAGAAGTGATGGCTTGACGATAAATATGATCCATCACATCACCTGAAGCAAAGACGCCTTCCACTGAAGTTTGAGTGGCATTGCCTTGCTGGCCAGATTCAACCGTGATGTAGCCATGTTGCATGTCCAATTGGCCTTCAAAAATTTGGGTGTTGGGTTTGTGACCAATGGCAATAAATACACCCTGAACTTTAAGGTCTTGGGTGCCGTTACCCTGTGTGCTCTTAACGCGCAATCCTGTCACGCCCATGTCATCACCCAGCACTTCGTCAACTTCGTGATTCCAAACCAATTCAACATTGCCATTTTTTGCTTTTTCCATCAAACGGTCTTGCAAAATTTTCTCAGAGCGCAAAGCATCACGACGGTGAACTAAATAAACTTTGGAAGCGATGTTTGACAAATACAAAGCTTCTTCCACAGCGGTATTACCACCACCGACCACAGCCACAGGCTGGTCACGGTAGAAAAAGCCGTCACAAGTGGCACAAGCAGAAACGCCTTTGCCTTTGAAAGCCTCTTCAGACTCCAGCCCCAAATATTTGGCAGAAGCACCTGTGGCAATGATTAATGAATCACAGGTATAAGTGGCTTGATCACCTTTCAAAGTGAAAGGGCGTTCGCCCAATTCCACACTGTTGATGTAATCAAATACCACCTGGGTGTCAAATTTTTCAGCATGTTCCAACATGCGTGCCATCAACTCAGGTCCTTGTAAATCGCCCGGATCACCAGGCCAGTTTTCCACTTCTGTTGTGGTCATTAATTGACCGCCTTGTTCTAAACCAGTGATGATTACTGGCTTCAGATTGGCACGTGCTGCATATACTGCAGCGGCATATCCCGCTGGTCCTGAACCAACGATGATGAGTTTGTGATGAATGGTGTCCATAGTCTCAGTCAAAATTTACAAAGCAGCCATAATAAACGGCTGGTCGAAGTTTGTAAATTAGATTTAATGGAATGCTGTGTTCTAGAATTTAGATGGGTGCTCAGTCAATTAAAACAACCAACACTGTGATGTTGTCAGAGCCACCATTTTCCAGTGCTTTGATCAACAATTGGTCAGCCAATTCTTTGGGGTGCATGTCTTGAGACATGATGGCTTCTATGGCTTGGTCATCCACTTCTTCAGTTAAACCATCACTGCACAACAAAAATTTATCACCTGATTGAAATTGACCCTGGCTATTGGCCACTTTGATTTCACTGTTGTCAGTTACACCCAAAGCTTGAGTCACCACATTCCTGTGAGGATGAGAACGGGCTTGTTCGGCAGAAATTAACTTTTGATCCACCAATTCTTGTACATACGAATGGTCAGAACTGATGGCTTGTAGGGCTTTATTTTGATAAACGTATGCACGTGAGTCACCCACCCAGGCGCAATCGAATTTATCGTTCTCAAGCTTCAATATTACAACCGTTGTGCCCATGGGTAAATCGCCTGTTTTTTCTAATGAGCTGTTGATGATTTCTTGGTTGGCATTGAGTATGGCTTGCTCTAAGGGCATGTTGTTTTGCATGCCTAATAAGATGTTGTCCCTTGCCAAGGCGCTGGCTATTTCACCATGATCATGTCCGCCCATACCGTCTGCCACCAAAAAAATTTGTTTGGGATTGTTGACGCCATAGGTATCCTCGTTATGATCACGCTTGATGCCTGGATGAGTGGTATGTCCTATCGTTATTTTCATTCAGTAGAAGTGTAAATTCCCCTTTTTTATCATAATATACCACAAGCCCATGTCGATGTGTCGGTGGAATACATTCTGTGACGTGGGTCACGGTTTAATGGCTGCTTGATTCCAAGATCCTTTTTGTTCTTTCCACTTAAGGAGCTGTTTATATGTCATGATGTTTTCCACATAAATTACTGCAGTTTTCCCGTCAGCCAACCCATGTTTTAAAGTTTGGGCACTGACTGGGTTGTTCAGTTCGGGCAGAAAAAGTGACACATCTTGCCACAAATCTGGGTTTTTTCCATTCCTTTGAGTGAGTACCCGAGCATCCTCTAAATGTCCATAACCCACATTGTATGCGGCCAAGGCAAACTGCGTTCTGTCTGGTTCTCCGATGCGGTCAGGGATTTTGTCCGCCATTTTGCGAAAGTATGCAACGCCACCTTCTAAACTTTGAATGATGTCTGTGCGGTCTTTGACACCAACATCAGTAGCAGCTCGTTGGGTTAACATCATCAAACCTTTGACACCTGTGGGTGAGATGGCATTGGGATTCCAGTGGGACTCTTGGTAGCTGATGGCGCCCAAGAGTAAGTAATCAAAATCCATGCGTTCAGCCACCTGATAAACATGGGGCATGATTTCAGGCCAACGGCTGTATAAATAATCAAGAAATGTGACTGTATTTGCCGTGTTTATCCGGGGGATATAACTGGTGATTTGCTGTTTTAACTGATTGATATGGCCTGCGTTTTGGGTTAATTCAATAAAGGGGTTCAATACATTGACAATGGACTGGCTGTTTGGGTTGAGCATCCAAGCGATGTCTATGGATGGAGAAAGTTGAATGGGCGTATAGAGTCCTGGGATGAATTGTTCGTAAATTGAAACAATTGAAGAATCTGCCAAGGTGTAATCAATTTCTTTCAGGCTGACCATTTTAATCAGCTCAAATAATGAGGCATTGTCATCAGCGTTGACATTTTTAAGGTCAAATTCTGGATGGTCTTGCAGGTATTCTTCGTTGCTGCTGTGAGATGTCACACGGCCTTGTGCTTGATTCAGCTCTGACATGTGTTCAATGTCTTTATAGTCAAAATGGGTGACCAAATTGACTTGAGATTGATCAAAGGCTTGGGTGAATAAATAACTTTCTTGTCTGGTGTCTGTGATGCTCAAATGACCACCAGCAATGTCAATTTCTTGGCTTTTCAGCGCTTCAAATAGTGCTTTGTTGGTACTGAAAGTTTCAACTTTTAGTGACAGGCCATGTAATGCACAGAATTGTTTGAGCAGTTGGTATTCAATGCCAATTTTTTCTTCGCCATTGTCAAAATATGAAAGTAAAGAAGTGCGGGTGCCATAAAGCAAATACCCCTTGGCTTTGATTTTGTCCCAGCCACTGCGCTTTTGCCAAGGGCTGGTAAAAATCAGCAGCAAGACAATCAACAGCAGCAACAGCCTGCTTTTACTGCTATAAAAATATTGAGGCTTCAATGGACACCAGTTACAAAATTCATCACAGTTGATTATAATGCCAAAGCTTGATAATGTCGAAAATCAATAATAAATGAAAATATCTGGATTTTTTATTCGCTGGTCTTTTGCGCTGCTGTTGGTGTTCATTACTTACAATCCCACTGGCTATTCCTTGGTGCATTGGGTTTGGCCATTTGGCAATGAACAATTGCCGTTGAAAATATTGGCTTCTTTACTGATATTGGGTTGTTATGTTATTTATCTGACGGCGACATTCCGGTCTTTGGGTTGGATTGGCATCGTCTTGGTACTGGCATTTTGTGGCACCTTGGTTTGGTTGTTTGTTGACCAAGGTTGGATGGATTTAAGTAATCCAGGGATTTTATCGTGGGTCATGATTGTGATTGTCGGTACGGTCATGGGATTGGGCATTTCATGGTCGCACATTAAAAAACGACTGACAGGACAGTTTGACACAGACGATGTAGGAGAATAATCAATGAGTTTAATCAAAACCCCCATTTCAGTTGGTGAACTGTTAGACAAAATCACCATTTTGGAAATCAAATCTGAAAAAATCAATGATGCGTCCAAACTTAAAAATGTCAATCACGAGCTGGGCTTGTTGAACGAAATTTGGCAGCAAGGTGATTTTGAAGGACAAGCAATGAATGAATTAAGGCGACAACTTAAACAGGTCAATCAAACACTTTGGGTGATAGAAGACGACATCAGAATCATGGAAAAAAACCAATCTTTTGATGATGCCTTTGTTCAGTTGGCCCGCCGTGTTTATTTTGAAAATGACACACGTGCTCAAGTCAAAAAAGACATCAATTTATTGACCGGTTCTGAGCTCATAGAAGAAAAATCATATCAAGATTACAAGTAAACAGATTGAATTTGATATACTGACATCACGATGTTGAGGATAGGCGCTTGAATAAGGATTTGATACACACAAAACGTTCTGCAAAAGAAAATTTGGTCATAGGTGTTTGTTTGGCTTACGGCTTATGCATCTCAGTTTTTGCTGTGATACGTTTCCTTTCTGCTGATTGGGTCATTGGAATTGTTGACAGCATATTGGTGCTGTTTTCTTTCTATGTTGGCTACCATGTTTATAACACCAGACAAACGTTCATGGCCAGCCATGCCATGGCCGTGATTGCTGTATTGGGCACTTTGGCATCCATCGTCATCAAAGGCAGCGTGCAAGTGTATTGGGCTTACCCAACAGCCATATTGATTTATTACCTGATACCACCACACACGGCCACTTATTTTTGCCTGTTTTTCGGTGCCATGGTGGCCTATCTGGTTCGAGATTTGCCCGCTTTCACTTACATCACGACACTGATGTCTATGGTTGTGACGGTTTATTTTTCCTATTTGTTTTCAAAACAATCCATAGCAAGCAATGAAAAATTAAAGCTCATGGCCACGGAAGACATGTTGACAGGTATTGGCAACCGGAGGGCCTTTTATGAGTTGGTGGAACAAATCAGGGTGAAAAATTTAGCCGCTTCAGCTGTCGTTATTGACATTGATAATTTCAAAAAAGTGAATGACTTATTGGGCTACCAAAAAGGAGACGACATTTTAAATGACACTGTGGACATCATTGATAGTCATGTGGCAGATGATGACATTTTATTCCGGTTGGGCGGTGCCAAATTCATCTTGATTTGTCAAAGCAAAGATTTTGATTATGCGTACAAAGCAGCCCAACGCATCCACAGCGCCTTCAATGAATCTCATTTGTATCAATCAAGCGGTGTTTCATTGTCTATGGGCGTGGCCAGAAAGACCGAACAAGAATCCACATCAGAATGGATCAAGCAATTAAACTCTGCTGTTTTTAAAGCCAAAAAAACAGGCAAAGACCGCATCATCAAAGCGATTAATTATTAAGTAAATAATTTTGCAAATTCTCAGCTTTTGATAATCTTGGGCATGATAATATGTACTTACCTTTGCATATAATGGAAACATGCCACAACGCCAAATCAAACTGTATTTCAGTCATTCAGTAGAGCACCTTGCGGCTCGACTGAATGAACAGTTAACACTACAGCGACAACACACTGACAATATACTCAAACCCGTAGAAGTGATTGTGCCTAACGGCAACATGCAGAAATACCTGCAGTTGAACATGGCCACTCAGGATGGAATTTGTGCCAATGTGACTTTTCCATTTTTAGAAACGGGCTTGTTTCAGGCGATGTTGAAATTGCCCGCTGTTACAGATCAAGTTCAGATGTTGAATCATGGTCAATTGGCATTAAAGATTTGGCAAAAATTTGCTGATATATCGCATTTAGATGTTGATGTTTATCAACCCATCAAACATTACTTTTCAGACCAAGAAGCCGCTCCTTTGCAAAGTAAAAAGCATTGGCAATTGAGTCAACGATTGGCGCTTTTACTGCTCGACTATGAATTGAAGCGTCCTGAAATGGTACAAGCGTGGTTCCAAGGTGATTTGGTGTTTAGACGCAGCCAAGATGAACGTTTGCAAGCTTTAGAGCGGATGCAAAAGGATTTGTATTTAAGTTTATTGGACAAGGGCAACGATACAAGGCCCAAAGCATTGACGCTGTTCCAACTGTGGCAACAACAAGACTGGTCACAAGTGACTTCAAAAAACCAAGCCAACAGCTTGCACATTTTTACCCCGACCCGCTTGTCAGAATTTCATCGGCAATTGTTGTGTGATTTGGCCCGTTGTTATGACATACATATTTATCAACTCAATGTTTGTGCCGAATATTGGCAAGACATGCGCACCGAAGGTGAGGACATTTGGCACCGCCGGTTAATGCAACAAAAACTCAATGTCACAGATGCTGATGGCAATGTACTTGATGCAGATGAATTAAATAACGAGTCCTTTATTGAGATGGACGATTCAGCAATAGAAAATCCACTGCTCAAAGCCTGGGGCAAGCCCGGTCGTGAAGCACTCAAGCTTTACAGTGAGTTAGAAGAAGACGCGATTCACTTTGATGTCAGTTTCAGTGATGAATGGTTGGAATCAGAACAACTGCGCAATGCTGGGCTGTTGCATTCCATACAAGATGCCATTTTGTTTCGAGACCAAGGTGCTGGCGAAATCACAAATGCCAATGAATTGGCCAGTTTACAAATCACCCAAGCGCCGTCTATCTACCGAGAAGTGGAAGCGGTTTATAATAATGTGCTGTGGAATTTGCAACAAGACAGCAGCTTAGAGCCATCAGAGATTGCTGTTTTGGTCACCGACATGGACAAATACCGCTTTGTTATCGAGCAGGTGTTTGGCGAGTTGAATCGCCAGCACGGTGCGCATTTGAACTATGCTTTGGTTGATGCTTCAGTAACAGTGGAAAGTGTATATGCGCGTGGTGTTTTGGCTTTGTTTGATCTGCTGGCACATGATTTTATCCGTGCTGAAGTGTTTGACTGGTTAAGGAATCCCTGTGTTATGGAGGCTTTACAGTTATCGAATGATGATTGGGAAGCGTGGTTGCAAACCATCAGTCAGCTGGGTGTTTTTGCCGGATTTGATCATTTGTATGCAGCAGGTGAATTGGAAACCAAGGATGATCAACTCAGCCAGCGTTTCACTTGGGCACAAGGCTTGCAACGCTTGCATGTGTATTTGGCCAATGAAGCCAATGACCACAGTATGTTGGATGCCGATGGCATCGGTCAGCTCAGTGTGTTGTTAGATTATTTGCAACAACAGCATTTGTTGTTGAATCAGGAACGCAGTGCAGCTGCTTGGGAAACGGTGTTGATTCGCATGTTTGATACCCTGTTGGCCGTGCCTGAAGATTTACCCAAAGAGCAAACAGTTCAATTGGCTTTGTCTCAATCTTTGTTGAAATTGGCCAATCAAGTGCCTGAAATGAAATTGAATTTCCATGACGTGCGCCATTTTATCGAAGCAGAATTGAATGATTTGTCGGCCAGTAAAGGCCATTACTTAACCGGTGGTGTGGTGTGCGCGGCGTTACAACCGATGAGGCCGATACCTTTTCGAGTGACTTACATTCTGGGCTTGGATGCACCGAGTTTCCCAGGTGGTTTGCGTTTTGACACCTTGGACTTGAGTAACCGATCAAGGCGCATTGGTGACATCAATCAAATTGAAAACAAGCAGTATTTATTCCTTGAAACTTTGATGTGCAGCCGGGAAAAATTGTATTTGTCCTATGTCGGCGAAGACTTGAGTAAGGCAGAAAGCATAGACCGTTCACCCGTGCTGGATGATTTGGCTGATTTTGCCATGAGTTTCATTGACCAAAAATCTCTGCCGTATTCGGCATTCCCTGAAACCAAACTGCCACTGGACAGCAGAGACAGTGCCGGTTTTCGTTTTGAAGCATCTGATTTTTCAGACATTTCAATTAATTATTCGCTGACAGATTATTACCTGGCTTGGTCAGGTATGTCGCCGGAGCTTGCCCAAACACAAGCCAATGACATGTTATCGACTGGCAGCAACAATCAAAAAAATGCCGCGGCACAATTTTTAAAGCTGTTTGACCATGCTGATGATGAAAGTCACACAGAAACAGATAATCTGGCAGCAAAGGCCCAAATTTCCAGCGCCAGTGTAGTTGATGCTAGAAAGGGCGATGCCAATATAAATGTCGATATAAATGTCGATATCAAAGATTTGGCCAAGTATTTAGAAAATGCCATGTCGGAAGTTTTGTCACGTTTTGGCATGGTGAACAAACACCCCGATCAAGAAGCTTTGGTCACTCATGAACCATTTGAGCTCAATGGATTGGATAAGCACAAACTGTATCAAAAGGCCGTTTGGGACGTGATTGAATCTAAAGGAAACAGCAGTTTGTCAGATTGCATTAAAACAAGTTGTCGGCAAATGGCGACACAATCGACGCTGCCTGTTGAGTTTTTTGTTGATATCGATGCATTGTCTCAAGTTGAGCAAGAAGGCAGTTACAGTAACATGATGGAATCATTGGGAACGCTGAGTCCATGTAAAGGCCCCGTGGTTTTCGGAGATGCAGTGACTGATAAAACACCGTTACAAAGTTTGCCCAGCATAGAAATACCCATGGCTGATGGCAGTAAAGTTCGCTTACATGGCGTGGTTGATGGTCTTTTTATCAGTGAAGGCCATGCGATAAACGGACCTATTTACCAAGCACAATTGGTGGTCAGTGGTGGTCAATCTAAAGCCAAAACCAGTTCAAGCCTTTGGGATAAAAAACTCATCAAGCCATTCCTTAACTGGTGCCTGATGCAAATGTCCAGCGATGTAAATACTACAGAGCAAATGGACTTGCATCTTTTTTATTCAGATTATTGCCACCAGAAAACATTACGCTATTGGGCAACTGATGAAGTGGCATTCAGTGGCCCCGCTCACATCCGCCGTTATTTGTCAGAAGTGTTGCAAGATTATTTGACTATGGATGATCGCTTCTTAAATTGTGAGCAAGTCAATCAGGCCAAAACACGAAGAGATGATGAACTGAACACTGTGATTCCTTATTTAAAGCCAACATCCAAGGCCGGTTCAGTTCACGCTTTTAATTATGCCGTAGAGGATATTGATGAATACGCGCAGGCCGAGATTCAAGCTGGGTATTTACAAAAGGCGGTGTTCAAAGATTATGAAGAAATTAGCAAAATAGTCGAAATCCCAACCAGTGACCATGTGCTGCCCATGATGCATAAACGCTACTGGCCATTGCATGCCATGATGCTGGCCCAATTACCTGACGATGTTGCATCAGCCAGTGATGAAAAGGAGGTGAGCTGATGCCTGAAGTAAGCAACAGTGCATTTGAATTTATTGATTCACCAGATGAAGTCGATTTAACCCAAGATGCAGTGATTGAAGCCTCGGCGGGTACAGGTAAAACCTACACCATCATTGAATTGGTGATGCATTTGTTGACCATTGAGAAACTGCCTTTAGAGCAGATTTTGTTGGTGACATTCACGGATAAGGCCACGGCTGAACTGCGAACCAGAATACGTGAAGGCATACATAATGAAATCAACAAAGCGACTGACAAAGCTTTAGGGGCAGAAACAATGGCGCATTTGGATCGTGCGATGAAACAAGTGAGCAGCGCACCCATTTATACCATCAATGCTTTTTGCCAAAACATGCTGCGTGAGTTTGCTTTTGAACAGGGTGGGGTGTTCGAATTTGAATTGGTTGATGACAATGAGGTCTTTAAGCAACAAATTAACCAGTTGAAACGCCAATGGCCGTCAGACCCAAGCATCAAAAAAGCCTTCAATCAATTGGGCAAATCACCAAAAGAAGTCGAGGCGCTGTTACTGGATTTGTTGGGTAAGATCAATTTAGAGCGTGATTTGTTGTGGCCGGCATCTACTACCAGTTTACCTGAAGTGCAAAGTTTGTTGTCGGATTGGGTCACTGTTTATGATTTCTCTGTTTTCGAATCTGAAATGGAGCAGCTGGAAAGTATCACAAGCAGAACCAAAACGAATCTACTAAAAAACGTCAAAGCAGCTTGGGAATATTTAACTGCTTTTACTCAAGAGCACAGAGATCCAGGCGATTTTGCCACCCAGTTTAAGGCCATATACAGCAACCATTTTGATCATTCCAAGGCTTGTTTGTTCAAGTACCACAAAGACTGGTCAAAAAAAGTCAACGATGAGGAACAATTTAAAGCGCCATTGTTCAACGAAATGGTTGCTCAACTGAGCTATTTTCACAACCAAATCGTCGGTGCCGATTACGCCATCATCAGCTCATTAATTAAAGGCATCAAAGATCGAGCCAAAGCTTACAAACTCAACAATGGCTTGATCAGCTACGATGACATGATCAACCGCCTGCATGAACAAATCATGGCTGAACAAGCCTTGCCAGCAGCTGAACAGCTGTTGACCCAGCAAATGCGAAAGAAATTCAAAGTGGCGATGATTGATGAGTTTCAAGACACCAGTTTCAATCAATGGGAAATTTTCAAAACCTTGTTCTACGATTCGCCCGAGCACCAACTGACCGTCATTGGCGACCCCAAACAATCAATATACGCTTTCCGTGGTGCCGATGTGCATACCTACTTGGATGCCAAGGGTGACATGCTCAAAGGTGGAAAAAGCGGCGGTCAGGTCAAGGCCAAAGGCTACAGGCTGGCGACCAATTACCGTTCCTTACCTGCTTTGTTATCAGGTTTTAACCAATTTTTTGGCGATGAAGTCATTGAACAGGAGGCTTGGTGGCCAGGTGATGAAGTGGTGGTGAGTTCGCCACCTCTTGAACACATTGAAGCACATGGACCAAAGGTATTGTCCGACCCATCAGATACCCAGCCCATCAACAGTTATGCAATAGAGGGCGAAGGTATGAATGCTGATGACTTTAAACAAGCCATGGCCAATCAAGTGGCTCTGATTGTGCAAGAAAAAATGCTCAAATCACCCATTGAAGTCAAAATCAAAGGCAAAAAGCGTGTATTAACGCCGTCTGATGTCTGCATACTGGTCAGTGCCGCCAATGAAGCTGAGTTTTTAGAAAAAGCCTTCAACCAATTGGGCATCCCGCATAATTACCACAAGAAAAAAGACCTCTACAGTTCTGAAGAAGCTTTACATTATCAAATTCTGCTCACGGCCTTGGCGCATGACCACGACCGCAGGCGGGTGAACAATGCTTTGGTGACTTTATTCTTTGGACTGAAACCGGCGCAACTAAAAGACTTTGCAGATGAATTGTTGCCTGATGTGAACCAACATTGGCTGGCGTTAAAAGAGGCTGTGGCCGATGGTGATTGGTTGCGATTGTTTGACCTGTTATTGAATCAATCAGGTGTGTTGATGAAAGCCAGTCATGCCGGTTTAACGCGGCGTGTGGCTAATTTAAAGCACATCAAACAGACTTTGTGTGAAACCGCTTTGGCCAATAATTTAGATGCCAAAGCTTTGCTGCAATGGTTGATAGAAAAACGCGAAGCCAAGTCATCTGAAGACCTGCACCAAAAAGACAGCGACCGCCAAGCCGTGAACATCATGACCATGCACGTCAGCAAAGGCTTGGAGTTCCCTGTGGTGTTTTTGTTTGGTGGCTTTGGGCTGGGCAGTAAACAACGAAAATACAGTAAATACCGCGATGATCTGTCTGGAAAAATTGTCTATGACATCAACAAAGACAGTGACGCTGAATTTAAATTTGAAGCCGAAGAGAAGCAGCGCTTGTTTTATGTCGCCATGACCCGGGCGGTGTTTAAATTGTTTTTACCGGTTTATGAAAAAGAACAGCAAAACCAAAGTCCAGAATCACATTATTTGCTAAAAGTGGTGAAACGTTATCAACAATTGGCCACATCAGCAATAGAAAATAAGCCACAACAAGCTATCAGATTGGATGATTCGTGCTTTGAGAGTGCATTTGTGAATGGCATGAATTTTAATCAATCAGCGTCGAAGGCGACCATGCCAGACAGTCCATTGTCACCACCAGAACACTTGTGGCTGCGCCAACGCAAGGTGTATTCTTTTTCCTCGCTCAGTCTCAACAAGAAAGTGAAATCGCCTCAAGCTGCTACAGTGCCAGAGACAGCCCAAGAAACAGCCTTCGGTGAAGCATCAACAACTGAAAAAGCCCTGATCACCGGAGATGCGGAAGCCAAAAGCCCACAAGCTGTGGATTGGACGAAAATTTTGCCCGGTGGCATCAAGACCGGTCATGTTTTGCATGGCATATTCGAAAATGTTGATTTCCAAAGGTTCAAAGCCATCGATGATTTAAATACGTTATGGCAAGACGAAGCCATCATGGCTGTGGTCGATGATCAAATGACCCAATTCCGCATGGAAAATGGTGAGATTTTTGACGACCAAGGACAAGTGATTCGAGATCACCGCCAAGAACTGGCCGCTTGGGTGTGGCACACGCTGAAGAAACCCTTGGCTGCTTTGAATGGCGGTATATTGGCCGATGTCTTGCCTGAAGATCGATGTCATGAAATGGCCTTCTTTTGGCAGAAAGAACAAACCCATTTAACTGGTTTTATTGATTTGTTGTTTGGGGTCAAAACAGACATTGGCATGGATTACTTTATCCTCGATTGGAAAAGTAACTACAGTGCGTCGGGTTATTCGCCTGAGGTTTTGAACCAAGAAGTGATGGCTGAGCATCAATA
>JAUIHY010000025.1 GCA_030432115.1 Gammaproteobacteria bacterium
TTCAATCCATCAAACAAATGGCTGAGGCCAATCGCCTCAGTGAAGAATTTATCATGGCTTGTTCAATGCAAAGTAAGGAATTGATTTGTTTGGTTGAGCCTGAAGATGAAGATTAATGCTTTGAATGTTTGATATAAATTAATTGACCCACGATAGACATTTTTTTCAGCGATTATTTAGCCTGCTGGTGTTGTTCCAGCTGGTTGTGTGTTTTGATGCGTCATCTGTAACCACCGAATTTAATGTGTTACTGAAGCAATTGGATCAATCAAAAACCTCAGACAGCATGCAATTTGAGGAAACCTTGAAGCAATTGAACCTACGTCAACACCGCATGTCAGCCAATCAGAAAGAAGAGCTGGCTTATTTGTCCACATTCACTGTTATCAGAAAAGGGGATTATCAAACGGCAGTCAGCCAGCTGGAAAAACAATTTGATGATTTCCAATCATTGAAAGTCAAAACCAGAATCAGTCTAACTTTGTCTAATTTATATGCCTTCTCAGGCAATTATGAGCAGGCCTATCAAAGCCTGAAATTTGTCACCCAACACATTGAAAGTATCGAGGATGAAGCGCTCAAAGCAGTGGTTTATTTGGCCATCGCCAATACCTATTTATTAACCAACCAATATGAGAGCAGCATCCAATTTTCTCAGTTGGCCATAGGCAATGATGATCCCATCGTTCATTGTAAAGCCAGTGCTTATCACTTGGCAGCCCAAGTGAAGTTATCAGCAGATTGGTTGGCACATGGTGAAAAATTGAAAGCAGTGGAGGCCGAATGTTTAGAAGTTGATCAATTCATTGTGGTGGAATTATTGAAAATTTCTTGGTTTGAACAACTATTAAAAAACAACCATAAAAATTATGAAGCAAGTGAATTGAGGTCTATTTTGACCGAACTGGAACAAGTCAATCGATTGGATGGCTCACAGGTGTTGAAAAGCATTTCCTTGCTTGGAGAAAGCTTAAAAGCCAAGATATATTGGTATTTAAGCGATTTGGATCAAGCCGAACAAGTGGCCAAACAGGTGACCAAATCCCCTCAAAACATGGGAGATAACCCTGCAAGAATTGAGGCCTTGCGTGTTTTGAAAGATGTGGCACATGAACGGGGTGAAGATGATGTGGCTTTTGAATATTTATCGCAATTAACGGAAATTGAGTCGGCTTTGCTCAAGGAGAATCAATCCAAACAAGTCGCGTTCTTGAATGTTGAGCATGGCAACATGGCACAATTATTGGAAATTGAACAATTGAATAAAGCCAATCAAGTATTACAAGTTGAAAAAAAATTAGCCAGTCAAAAGGCATTGAATCAGAAATTGGTGGTGTTGTTGCTGGTGACGGTTTTGGCTTTGTTGGTATACGGCCTTTATCGGATGAAAATCAGGCACGGTGAATTAGAGTCATTGGCTGAAATGGACCATTTAACCAAGGTATTGAATCGCAAAGGCCTGGAAGAGCAAATAGAATCATTTTTGTCGGATTCAAAATCAGAAGCCGTTGAAATTCATTTGGCCATACTGGATTTGGATCATTTTAAAAGCGTCAATGACCAGCATGGTCATTTAACGGGTGATTGGGTGCTTAAACATGTGATTTATGATGTGAAAAAACTATTGGATTCAAGGATGTTGATTGGCCGTTTGGGTGGCGAAGAATTTGGGATTTTGGGTAAAAATCTGAGCAGCAAAGCCATGGATGAACGGCTTGAACTCATCAGAGAATCAATTGCACAGTTGGATTGTTCCGCCTCGGATCATGACATCACAGTCACCGCCAGTTTTGGAGTGACTTCCAGTGAACTGTCGGGCCACACCATGCAAATGATGTTGGCCCATGCTGATTTGGCCTTGTACCAAGCCAAATCAGGTGGCAGAAACCAAGTGGTACGTTATCACTATTTAAAATAAAAGAGGAATAATATGAATGAACTGATAAATAAATTGGCTCAAATGGGCCAATCCGGCTCTTTAAAACAATGCCAGTTAAATCAATTGCTGGCGGAAAGTAACATGAATCCAAGTCAAGTTAATCATTTGATGCGACAGTCACAAGAATACAGTTGTATTTTGTTACCTGACGATGATGAGGATTGATATTCAAAATTTACTTAAAAGGATCAAGCCACTTTCAGATGGCTTGATTCTTTTAGTTTTGATGATGGTATGGCCAGTCTGTGTCATGGCCGTCAATTATGACAACTTGATTATTCAAGCTGAGCAGAACCGTTTAACCAACCCCGCTGTATTCAATGATAATTTATCGATATTGAAAGCTCATGAAAATCAATTGACACAAGAGCAATCTTGTTTATTTGAATATTTAAAGGCATACCAATTGGCATACAGCGGCCAATATGAGCAATTAAATTCTGATTTAGAACTTCAATTAGTGACTTGCCAGTTTCCGGCCATTCAGGCAAGGATATATGCGCTTATGGCAAATACGTTGGTTATTTCAGGAAAGTTCGAAGCGTCATTGGTCAAACTGGATGCTTCATTGAGGTTGGTGGATGCAGGGCTCTTAGATGACTACGTTATTCCTTTTGTTTATTCGGCAGCCAGCATTGTTTATGACGCCATTGATCAACCCGAATTAAGCATTAAATACGCAGAGCTGACACAAGAAAATGAACCGAACGATCAAAACCTTTGTAAAGCCAATTACTTTACTTATAAACAAAAAGTTGAAAATTTAACCGTTCCGATTAATCAACAAGGCATCGAGTCCACCATCAAACAATGTAAGGATCATAATTTGTCCATTTTGTCTTTGTTTTTGAATTTTTATTATTTGAAGCATCAGGTGGATGCAGCATACTCAAACGACTTTGAAACAGCGCAAATTTTAGATGAGTTATTGGCTTTAGAAAGCCAGGTCGAAAAGACGCAATACCCTAACTTGCAATCTTTTTATTGGGCCATGGTGGCATATATCCAAGAAAAACTGGGCAATTTAACGGCTGCTGAAACAGCTGCAAATACGTGTTTGGAGATGAATCAGGAGTTTGGAGACACTGAGCAAAAAATCATCGCTTTAGAAGTGAAACTGCAAGTTGCCTTGCAGCGAGCTAATGAAGAAGCTGCCTATGCTTTATTGAAAGAAAGAACGGAATCAGAGCAGCGTCGTTTTAATGAAAAACAGGCCAAACTGGCGGCTTTTATGAAAGTCAAACATGACAATCTGGCACAATCCCATGAGATTGCCATGTTGAATCAGAAAAATAAATTGCTTGAAATGGAGCAGGTGATTGCCAAACAAAACGAGTCCAATCAGAAGTTATTGTTGCTGTTGTTGTGCATGTTGCTGGCGTTTTTTGTGCTGTGGATATGGCGTGCGCAAAGGCGACAGATTGAGTTAAAAAAATTGTCAGAATCTGATCATTTAACTCAAGTGTTAAACAGACAAGGCTTGGAGGGTCAGGTGAAGATGTATCTGGGTGTGGCGGAAGAGCAAAATCAAATTGTTCATATGGCGATATTGGACTTGGACCACTTCAAAAAAATCAATGACATACATGGTCATTTGACTGGAGACTGGGTGCTCAAAAATGTGGTGAAAGCATGTAAAAAAACATTAAAAAATAATATGTTGATGGGACGTTTGGGTGGTGAAGAGTTTGCCGTTTGGTTATTTGATTACTCAGTGAAAGAAGCCAAGAATTTTTTTGAAGAAATGCGGCAAGCTGTGGCAGGTCTTGATTGCACTGATTCGGGTTATGATATCAACATAACGGCCAGTTTTGGCTTGGCCAACAGCATCAATTCTGGTTTCAATATCACACAATTGCTGCGTCACGCCGATGAAGCGCTCTACCAGGCCAAGGAATCCGGCAGGAATCAAGTGGTGGTTTACCAGCATGATATGGCATGATCCTGTGCTATAATTGCTAAAAGTTGCACATTTAAAGGGGATTTAATGCATAAATTGTGTTGGCTGTTTTTGCTGTTACCACTGCTTGCTTGGTCACAGGTGACAGAAAGATTGTTACCTGAGGAAATCGATAAGCGTTTGATTGAAATTGAACGTCAGAGAAGTGGACCCACTAATACTTTTGTTTCTTTATTGTCAGAGGTTGACCAATATAAATTACAATTTTCTGATTACCACCGCTGTTTATACAATTTTTTAGAACAGTACAACAAAGCCATGACCCATGGATTCAATCAATCCTTACCCGGTTTTCAACACTTATATGATTCTTGTGATGATTTGAGGATTAAAATCAGGGTTAAAAACATGGAAGCCAATATCCTTAGTTATATGAAGCAGTACCGAAGGGCGATTGAAGCTTTGGATTACTCTCTCAGTCATGTTTCTGAAGTGAATGACAAACATCTGTTGACCATGGTTTATGCTTCAGCTTTTATTGTTTATGCCTATATAGAACAATATCCACTGAGTTTACAGTTTTCAGAATTATTGATGGATGAAAGTGATTTGCAATCAGATCAATGCAAAGGTAAGTTCAACCGCGTTAAAATCTATTTAAAGAATGAAGAGGTCACCGTTACAGCTCAGGAAGTGAATCAAGTTTTTGATTTTTGTTACTCGGTCAAAGAACCGATTTATGCCTATTTGATAAAAATGGAATGGTACCGATACTTATTGGAAAACAAAAAGGACAGCGCGGATTGGACGGTGTTGTTGAAAGAATTAGAGGCACATTCTGATGCCATTAATCGGCTGGGCTATCCTTATTTGTCAAGGCATGTTTTGTTGGTGAAATCACAAATCATGTTCCTGATGAGTAATCAAGATTCATTGGAACAAGTGATGGAGCAATTAATGGAAGCCAGTGATCAATTTGATAATTTTGAAAATAAAATCACATTTTTGAATCTGATGGTCGCCCACCATAAAAAACTAAATGAACCTGCCATTGCCTTGGCTTACATGGAAAAAGTCCAGGAAGTGCTGGATGAGTATTATCAAGACAAACAAAACAAACAAGTGGCATTCCAAGTGGTGAAACATGAATCGATGGCAGGTCAGTTACAGAATGAATTGCTCACCAAGCAAAATCAAATCCTTCAGATTCAACAAGATTTGGCCAAGAAAAACATGTTAAATCAGCGGTTGATTACCGCAGTGATTTCTTTGCTTGGCTTGTTGCTTATTTTCTGGGGAGTGCGCTTGTTGCGTAAACACAAAACCATGAAAGAAGAGGCTTCTCGAGATTTTTTAACGGGCTGCTATAACAGACAGACATTTGAAATCCAGGTAATATCTATGCTTGGTCGCTTGGAAATTAAGGATTTGATATTGCATTTGTCCATCATGGATTTAGATCATTTTAAATCCGTCAACGACCGTTTTGGTCACTTGAAAGGAGATTTGGTGTTACAAAAAGTGATCAACTATTGCGAAAGTCAATTGTCTGAAAGGATGTTGCTGGGCCGTTTGGGTGGAGAGGAATTTGGTATATTCATCGTTGAAACCAACAGTCGAGACATGATGGCCCAATTGAATGCCATCAGAGAGGGCATTGCCTCTATTGACTTTGATGACATAGACGAGGGGTTAACAATGACGGCCAGTTTTGGTGTGGCTTCTTCCATCACTTCAGGTTATCAATGGAAAACCTTGATCAGCCATGCTGATGAAGCCCTATATCAAGCCAAAGAACAAGGAAGAAATCGGGTTTATCGTTTTGATTTGGCTCAATTTGATTGAGGCCAGATGCTGTCCAAAATTTGTTGAAAATTTTTGATACCTAAACTGAGCCTGAACCCTTGAATGTCAGTTTCAAAACAATGAGCAGGTAAAACTTTAAAGCCACGCTGGTCGGCCAAGTCACTCGCCCAAATCCTGGCATCGTCATGCACAACATAACAAGTAGCCGAAGCTTCCCCCATATGGCAGTTGAAAGCAGGGTGATGCCTCAGTGCTTTATTTAGCAATCCTTTGTTGAAATTGATTAAAGCCACACTGCGTTGCCATATCAATTCATCAAAGGGTATGGCCTTTTTCATAAAAGCCACGTCCAATCCGCTGACACAGATAGATAAATGGTTTTTTATGGCCAACATGCGTTGATAAACCTGATGGTTTTGGCACAGCAACCAGCCGACCCTGACAGCAGGCATTGCAAATGCTTTGGACATCACGCCAATACTGATGGCATTTTTGTAAATGTTGGCAACTGCTGGCAAACGTTTGTCTGGATCATGTTCCAATCCTCTGAACACTTCATCTGAAATAACGAATACTTGTTGCTTTGCGCACAGTTGTAATACCTCATTGAGCATTTGTTGGCTGATGTGAGCTCCCGTTGGATTGTGCGGGAAATTCAGTACCAATACTTTGGCGTCGTCTTTCAAGGCTGTGGCCAAGGCGTCAAAATCAATTTGCCAATCATCAGTTAATGGCAACCGGGTGATTCGAGCACCCAATTGTTCAGGCATCAGAGTCAATGGCTCGAAACATGGTGTGAAACAAACCACATGATCGCCTTTTTTTACGATTGCTTGAAAAGCGATAAACAGCGCCTCTTGAGCTCCTGCAGTTAACATCAGATCATTGACCTGAGAACGTGAATACCATTGGTTGACCATCATTTGTCGGAGTTCAAGGTCACCCTGTGTGCTTTGGTATTCCAAATCATCTAAAGGCAGCAATGAAAAATCATCGCCAGTAACTTCGGACAACTCGGCAGCTGTGAACGGTGCTGGGTTGCTGTTTGAAATGGCAGTGGCTTTTGGCCAGCTGTCTGACCAGGCCATCATTTTTAAATTGTTGAAACTTTTTTCCATAAGCTGAATTGTGCCAAAGTGTGTTGGTGCTTTCTTGCGGTTTCCCGAATCACAAAAGGAATGTCTTGGTGGTGTACGGGTGCAAAATCAGGTGCCAATAATGATTTTAAGTGCTCAAGTGTCTCGACATTTTCACCATTTTTCTTATAGCCGCCAAGCCAGTTTTCTTTGTTGGTAAACTCTTCAAGCCAAGTATAGGGTGAGGTTAATGCCAAATAGCCCCCTGATTTAATGCGTGTTTTGATGTCTTTGATGAATGCCGCAGGTTGGTATAAGCGGTCAATCAAATTACCAGCGAAAACCAAATCGTAGTCTTTGTATTTGTCTTTTAAATTACAAGCGTCGCCTTGGGAAAAGTGAATATTTTCGATGCGACCCTCCAAGTTCAATGTCGACAGTTGAAATTGCTTGGCTTCAGTGATGTCTCCTTCCTTGGGAATCAAGTATTTGACTTCTCCATGTTTAATCAAATTGATGGCGTTGCGTATGAATCGGGTCGAAAAATCCACGGCATCTACATGGTTGGCAAAACGAGCCAACTCAAAACTGCTGCGGCCCACAGCACAACCTAAGTCCAAAACACGATCAAACTGTTTGGGCTCAACATGCGTCATGATGGTATCGACACAGGCTTTAGGAAAGTTGGGTACGGCAAAATATTCCTTGCCGTAATGGAATTCTAAATACTGAGAAATCAATTCATCAGTTTCGTAAGTGTTGAAATGTTGAGTGATGGTTTGCTCCGATTCAACATACCTGAAGCCGGCATGTTGGAAAAAATGTCGTCTGAATGCATAACGAGATTCAGGCAAGGCTTCATTGCCCGAACTGATCCATGAACCGCCTTTGATCAAATTGTGCCGCCCATCAAATGTGGGCACAGAAAAATCATCATAGGCTGGGTGTACTTGAAAGCCGGGTAGGGCATCGATGGCAGTTTCAGTCCATTGCCAAACATTACCAATCACATCACCAAATTGTGATTTGCCAAATAGAAAGCGGTTGATGGCTACGGCTGATGCACCATGGGCCAAATGTAAATTGGCTTGAGAGGCTTGTGGACTTTGGTCACTGGGTATTTGTGCATGTTGAAGTAAAGCATACCATTCTGCTTCGCTGGGTAATCTGATGGGTTGACTACTGCGAGCCGACAACCAATGACAAAATGCTTTGGCTTCAAGATAGTTTACATCCACAGGCAAAGACCACGGCATGTCATGCCATTCAAGTAAGCTGCGGTACTGCCATTGATTGTCTTTTAATCGCCAAAAATGTGGGTGAGTGGCTTTTGTATATTCTAGCCAAGCTGAACCTTCTTCACACCACCATTGACTGTCTTGATAACCGCCGTCGTCAATAAAAGTCAAATACTCAGCATTGCTGACCAGAAATTGACTGGCCTTAAAAGCTTCCACATTCGTGGTGAGCTCTCCATACTCATTATCCCAACCATAATGATTAGCGCCTTTATTTTGCGTGATGGTGGTGGCATCCAAATGTATCAACGGATTTTTTAATGGTTCAGCTGTGTGGTCTGAAGGGTCAAATGACACAGACCAATCAGGGTGTGGTTGTAGGTATTTAACATCCAATTGTCTGAATAAAACCGATGAAGTTTCTAAGTGGATGCGTTCATGTTCTATGCCCATCAAAATGATCCAAAAAGGGTCCTGCCAACCGATGGGTGTAACAAGGGGTAAACGGTCAATCAAGTCCAAAACCAAGTGTTTCACTTTTTGGCGGTAGGCATAGACTTCTGCTAC
The DNA here is from genome assembly GCA_030432115.1 of Gammaproteobacteria bacterium. Classification (GTDB taxonomy): domain Bacteria; phylum Pseudomonadota; class Gammaproteobacteria; order Xanthomonadales; family Marinicellaceae; genus Marinicella. Next base: position 8,527 of record JAUIHY010000025.1, read on the forward strand.
CTTCGGCCATTGATAGTTGTTTTGATTGAGGTCATCCCAAGACATTTCGTCCACACCGATGGCCATCATGGATTCGATGTTGTCATCTATAGCCTGGTTGATGATTTTTGCCACTTTAAGTTTGTTGGCAAAAAACACAGCAGTGTGTCCCAAATAAAAAATAATTGGGTGCCTTAGCGGTTCGGGTTGTTGGTAGTAGGCTTCCTCATTGACGAGGTTTTGGTGTAATGATTCAAAGCGGTCAAAGCCTGATAAGAAGTGGTTTTTGATTTCTGTTCGTAAAATGTCTTCATTGCCATCATAGATTTGTGGCGAATGGCTTAATTCTTGCATGCAGTTATATGGGCTATAAATGATCAATGGACATCATCTTAACAAGATTTCTTTCATAAATATAGGACGCTTTGCGACCACTTCATGTGATAAAGCATGATAAAATGCGACAATTGTTGAATCATTGATATACACGTGCAAGAAAATTTAAAATCTTCAGACCATTCAAACCAAGTCATGACAGCCATTGAAGCGGCGGTCACCGATGCCAAGGCGCAAAATGTTAAAGTCTTGTCAGTTAAACACCTCACTTCTGTGACCGATCATTTAATCATTTGTTCAGGCACATCTAATCGTCACATGCGACATTTGGCAGAAGAAGCCATCAAAGGTCTTCGTGAAGCGGGGTTGGAAATTCTGAACACAGAAGGCATGGATTCTAATGACTGGATCATTGTCGATGCAGGCGATGCTGTGCTACACGTGATGAGCGAAGAAGCACGCGAATTTTATCAACTGGAAGGACTTTGGGACATTGCTGAAACGGATGAAGCATGAAGCTTCGCTTATTGACTTTGGGTCACAAAATGCCCAGCTGGGTGAGTGAAGCTTTCGAATTATACAATCAGCGTTTGCCCAATCACCTGAAAATTCAATTGGTCGAAATCAATGCGGTGGTGCGTCAGAAAGCACAAAATACTGCTCAAATCAAAACCATAGAAGCCGAAGCCATCAAAAAACACCTACAAGCAGGTGATCACAACATTGCTTTGGATGAAGGGGGTAAGCTGGTGGCCACCAAAGACATGGCAACGGCCATGGCAGATTGGCAAATGATGGGGCAAAACATCAACATCATCATTGGTGGCGCAGATGGTTTGGACCACAGCATCAAACAATTGGCGCACCGTACTTGGTCACTGTCTAGGTTAACGTTTCCTCACCAATTGGTTCGTGTGGTGATTGCTGAGCAAATTTACCGCGCGCACAGTTTGCTGAATAACCATCCTTATCATCGTGAATAAGCCTCAACTTATTTTGGCATCTGCTTCTCCGCGTAGAAAAACCCTGTTGGCTCAAATTGGTGTGTCTTGTGATGCCCTGCCTGTGGATATTGATGAACGTGCCAAACCTGGTGAATCAGTGAGAAACTATGTTTCAAGGTTGGCCCTAGAAAAAGCGCAAAAAGGGTGGCAAACCAGTTCGAAAAAAAGACCTGTGTTGGGTGCTGATACCATCGTGGTTTTTGAAGGTCAGTTGTTGGGAAAGCCTGAGAACAAAGCGCAAGCTTTTGAAACCTTAAAACAGTTATCAGGTCAAACACATCAAGTGTACTCTGCTGTGGCAGTGGTGTCAGTTGGTTTTTCTGATTGTCTAATCAGTGTCAATGAGGTGACATTTGATGTCATTGATGAGTCAACAATATGGCGATACATAGACAGTGGTGAACCGATGGATAAAGCAGGTTGTTACGGTATTCAGGGTCAGGCGGCTTTGTGGATCAAGTCATTGGTAGGCAGTTATTCCTCTGTGATGGGCTTGCCCTTGTATGAAACTGGTCACCTGTTGAAAAAACTCGATATAATAAACTAACCCTCAATTTGCGAGCCAACATGTCAAAAGAAATACTTATCAATAACAATGGTTTTGAAACACGCGTCGCTCTGATTGATGGCGGTTTGGCTTCCGAGTTTTGGTTAGAAAGGCAACAGCAATCCTCCATAGTTGGTAACATTTATAAAGGTCGTGTTCAAAAGGTATTGCCAGGTTTGCAAGCAGCGTTTATTGACATAGGATTGGCCAAATCGGCGTTTATTCATGTGTCCGATTTTGCTGAAATTGAACGTGATGTGGATAAAAGCCAAGATGTGATTTCAACACTGCTGCATGAAGGCCAGATGTTGGTTGTACAAGTTTATAAAGACCAAATTGGCAGTAAAGGGGCAAGAGTGACCACCCAAGTCAGCATTCCCAGTCGTTATTTGGTAATGATGCCCAATGCCAGCGAATTATTGGCCATATCAAGTCGCATCGATGATGTGACAGAGCGGGAACGGTTGCTCACCTTGATGAAAGAAATCAATGAAGGCAATGAAGATTTTGGTTTGATTGCCCGCACCAATGCCGAACAAATGCAAAAAGCCTTGTTAGAACATGATTGGCAATTTTTAAAACGGTTGTGGCGAAAAGTGGCAGAACGGATTGAAAATCAAAAAACGCCCTCATTGATTTACAGTGAGTTTTCACTGGCCAAAAGGGTGGTCAGAGACCACATCACAGAGAATTTAACGCAGATCACGGTGGATTCATATGATATTCACCTCAAGGTCAAACAATTCGTGTCAGATTTTGCCTATGAGTGGCCCGGAGAGGTACATTGGTATCAAGGCTCGAGACCCTTGTTTGACCAGTTCAATGCCGAGGATGAAATAGAGCGGATCCTGAGCAAAAAAGTGGACTTGAAATCTGGTGGGAATTTGGTCTTTGATCAAAATGAAGCAATGACCACTGTGGACGTGAACACGGGTCAGTATGTGGGCTTCAAATCTTTAGAAGACACGGCCTTCAAAACGAATTTAGAAGCAGCGCAGGTGATTGCACGTCAATTGAGGTTAAGGAACATTGGCGGCATCATTGTGATTGATTTTATTGATATGGCCGATGTGATGCATCAACAACAAGTGCAGCAAACCTTGGAAGAATATTTGTCTTTAGATTCTGCGCGCACCAATGTGTTGGGGTTTACGGCTTTGAATTTAATGGAAGTGACGCGCAAACGCACCACTGAAAATATCCGTGATGTGGTTTGCGAGCCTTGTAACAAATGCCATGGTTCTGGGTATATTCAGACAATAGAATCCAATACATTCAAATTATTCAGGGAAATTTCTCGTTCAGTGAAGCAGTTCAAAGCCAGTAAAATCATGGTCATTGCGGCCCCCAATTTGGTTGAATATATCATTGATGAGCACTCTGAAACGCTTTCAGAGATGGAAGAGAATCTCAATAAACGCATCACACTCCAAGCGGAAGAAAGTTATGGTCGTGATCAATATGATGTGGTATTGCTTTAATGACACGAACCCATAAACACCATTGGACATTCAGGCTGTGGGTGAAAATCCGCGGCCTTTTGGCTTTGTGTGTGGTGCTGTTGGGTGTGTTGGTTGGTTTAGCCACTTTGTTGTTGCCATTCGATCAACTCTACAAAGACAAGCTTGAATCATTTTTAGCAGCACAATGGGACATGGCTGTTGCTGTGGAAGAGATTCAGGGTTCTTGGAAGGGTTTTGGCCCCCATTTTCAACTCAAAGGATTGACCTTAGAAGGGAAGCAAACTGTAGAAGTCGCTGACACCAGTGTGTCATTGAATGTTTATGAATTTGTTATTCCAGGTGGCAAGACTGGTATCAATCTGAGTATCAACCACGCTGATTTGGACATGGTACAGTCTGAAAAAGGCCACAACATCACCATCAATAATGACCGTGATGAAGCCAAATTTACGGAAATGTTGGACAAGATATTAACCACTGGTGGACTCAGTGTCAGTGAGTTAAACCTCAATGTGGCCAATGACCAAGGCGAGGTTTTACTCAGTGGTTTGAAAGCTGCTTTTGTTTTGGAACAAGACAGTGAAAACCGGGCCATGTCACTGGTGGTGGACAATGAGGGTCAATCATCTTTACAAATCAAGAGCATTGGCCCAAAGAGTAAACATTTAAGCAAAGATGCCAACTGGCATTTGGCACTGGATGATTTTGATTTGTCACAATTTAATGATTTACAAAGTGACACAGAGTTGCCAGCCTTGGTTTTGGATGGTTCCATTTGGTTGCAATCAAATGAGGGGGTGATTGTTGGTGCCCAAGCCGAATTGGCATGGCGCATTGCGCAATCTTCTGGATTGATCACTTGGCAACATCAAGGAGAAAACCAGCATTGGACCAGTCGTTACCAATTATCTGAGTTGCAATCAGCTGACCAAGTTTTTGATGACGTCAGTGGGCAATTATTGCGGGATGGTGATCACATTTATTGGCATTCAGACGATTTGAACTTGGCCTGGTTGAATCAATTGATGGCTACGCATGATGATGATTGGCCAACATTTACGGTGCAAGGTGTACTCAGCAAGCCAGCAGCAAGCTATGATTTCAGACAAAATATATGGCAAAGTGGTCAAGCACAACTTGAAGTACAATCTTTGCTTCATGAACGCTTCTCTTTGGCCAACTTGGGGGCGCAGGTTCTTTGGAAAAACGCAGAATGGCAGGTGATGTTGAGTGGACAACAAGGCCGGTTCGAGATGCCAAGTTTTGTCCGAGGCTCGGTTAATTGGAGTGAATTGCATGGTCAATTGACGGTGCTTATGTCAGGACCGTATCCAAGGGTTAACGTCAATCAGTTTTGGTGTGATTGTGGTGATTTTATTGCGGATGCACAGGGGCAATATTGGTTGACTGCCATGCCAGCAGAATTGAACAACGCAAGCGATTCAGCGCCAAGTGACCCTGCCAAAATGCTGCAGTTACAGGCCAAGGTAAGTTCAGTGGATGTGGCCGAACTGCATCATTATTGGCCACACAATGTATGGAAGCCAAAAACCATTGCTTGGTTGGACAAAGGGCTGTTGGCCGGTACTGTAGCGTCGGGATATTTGTTTCAGTTTGGACAACTGACTCCCAAAGCATTTGAGCATGGCCAGGCGGTTTTTGATTCCAGGGCCTATTTAAAAGATGTGGAAGTGGAATTTAATCCTGAATGGCCAGAGGCCAAAGGTATCTATGGTCAAGCGCAATTTACCGGGTTGGGGTTTTCTGCAACGCTTTATGCTGCATCAAGTATGGGTTTGAAAATGCAGCATGCCCAAGTCAATATGGATGCCTACAAGCAGTCTCATATTGATGTGGCGGTGCAAGCGCAAGCCAATGGTAACGACATGTTTGACTATTTAAATCAAACACCCATCATCCAGCAAGTTCCTTTGGATGAACAAATGACCTTGTCTGGACAGCAACGAGTGGACCTCAATGTCCGTGTGCCATTGAACAAATCACTCAAAGCAATACCCAAAGGATCGGTCTATTTTGATCAAGCGGGGTTCAGCACCTCACACTTGGAATTAAATAACCTCAATGGCCAAGTGGTAATTGATGGTTTTGATTTGAAAATTGATGGTTTAGATGGCACCCTGATGGACCAAGCCGTTCAAGTTTCAGGCTTGATTAAAACCCAATCAGAACAAGGTGTGTTGTTGGATGTGTCGCTCCAAGGTGCCATGGAAGCGGCGCCACTTATGGCCACGCAACAATTGGACCTACCCATTCAAGGGACATCCGATTGGCAGATTGACATCAGCAACCCAAATAAACAACTGCACATGAACATGTCATCGGCATTGTTGGGCACCGCCATTGACCTGCCCGCACCATTAAATAAACCTGCACAAAGCGACAAATCATTCACCATATCCTGTGACATTCCTTGTGTTGAGTCGGACGTCTTTTTGACCTATGGTGATGAAATCATCAGCCAACTGTCACCAGGGGAGCAAGGATTAGAAATCAAACAACTACAATTCAAAAAAGCCCTCAATTCATCAGATGAACAATTACTGCTCGGTGGGCATGTGAGTGAATTGGATGTTGATAATTGGTTGGTGCAAATCAAACAATGGAGTGCGCAAAAGGAAGTTGAGAGGGCACAAAATCCATGGCCATTACCAGCACCTTCATTCAAACTACAAGTCGATGACATGCTGTTTATGGCCCGTCGATTTAAGGATGTTTCCATTGATGTTCAACGATTGGATACAGCTTATCAAATTGACATTGACAGTGCTTTAATGAAAGGTCGTTTGCTGATTGCAGATGATTTGGTCAGTCATGGAGTGGTGGCAGATTTTGAATACTTGAACTGGATTGAAGCCAAGGCCGATGATTTGGCGAAATCAACTCAAGTGGCAGAAAAAATGCCTGACTTGCATATTTATGCCGAAGCTTTCAGTTATTTGGATATTCCCTTTGGAGAACTGCGCTTAGAAATGCGCAATGTAATTGACGGCATGCGCGTTGAAACCATGTCATTGATTTCCGATAGCAGCAACATTCAAATATCAGGTGATTGGGTGGCCTCCAAAGGGGGTGACGGAAGTTTGGGCGTTTCAGACTTTTCGATTGTGATGACGTCTGAAAAAATTGCCACTTTTTTGCAAAATATGGATTTTGAAGCACCCATCACAGATGCTCAGACCTTGATTCAGTTGTATGCTTCATGGGAAGGAACGCCCTCCATGTTTGACTTAAAAAACATCAATGGCACCTTGAATTTAAAAATGGGAGAAGGTGAAGTGCTGGACACCAAACCAGGATTTGGCCGGGTTTTGGGTTTGTTCAGTTTAACCAATTTGCCCAGACGGTTGATTTTGGACTTTAAAGATGTGATGGCAGAAGGCTTGCATTTTGACAGCATGGAAGGTCAATTTGTTTTGAACAATGGCTATGCAGAAACCGATGACTTTCTGATCAAAGCCTCTGCCGCCAACATCAAAGTGGTCGGGTTGACAGGATTTGCTGATAAAAGTTACCACCAAACCATCATCATAGAACCTCAAGTGGGCAAAACATTTCCTACTTTGGGTGCCATAGCCGGAGGAGCGGTGGGCGCTGCTGCTGGCTTTTTTGTCCAAGGATTATTGAATAAAAAATTGAAATCAAGCAACCGAATCACATATCAAGTGACAGGAAGCTGGGATAAGCCAATTATTGAGGTCATTGATAATGAATAAAAAGAACGCATTACACATGCTGTACATGATGGTCACAGTTTCTTTTTGTGCATATTTGGCCTATCAGTCATGGGGTTTTTCTGTCGCCTATGAGCATCAGATTGATGCACTATCTCAGCAGTTAGACGCCAATACCAATGCCAAATCCAAGGGAAAAAAATTTTTAGAGGCCATCACATTTAACTGGTATTCTGGTTACAGTGAAACATTAGAAGCACTGGAGGTAAGTAAAAGTGAAGCTGAAGATTTGCAGCTTAAGGCCAACAAACACACGAAATTGTTTGTGGCAGTTTTGCTGTTGATGTTGATGCTACATGTGTTTCTTAAAAGCCTGTGGTCATTGTGGTCGTTGCTGCTGGTAATCACCATGGCTTTGGTCACTGGCTGGTATGCACCAATATTGGCCATTGTGGCTTATCAGGATTTACCTGTATTGGGACAAACTGTGTTTCAATTTGAATCAAAAAGTATCGTATCGGCTTTGGAAAAATTATATCAATCAGGTCAAATTTCAGTGGCAGTGGTGATATTTTTGTTCACCATGGTGGTGCCGGTATTAAAAACCTTTTTGAAAGGTGTGCTGTTATTCAGTAAAAATTTGCATTTTTCCAAAAAAAGCATTCGTATTTTAAAAGCCATTGGTAAGTGGTCGATGTTGGATGTTTTTGTGATTGCCATTTTAGTGACTTATTTTTCCACCAAATCAGGTGGTTCAACCGATGCCACATTACAAATTGGCGTGTATTTCTTTGTTGCTTATGTGGTGGCATCGATGATTTTAACTTCTCTTATTAATGGACATACCCATGACAAATTCTCAAGTCAGTGATTATTTTTTGAATGCCAATGGTTTGGCAGTAAGCGATTTAGAAGCCTTGCTGGCACAGGCCATGGGTACTGGTGGTGATTTCGCCGATTTGTATTTCCAATCATCACGTCTGGAATCTTGGGTTTTAGAAAATCAACAAGTTAAGTCAGGCAGTCACAGCATAGATCGAGGGGTGGGTGTTCGTGTCAATGACGGTGAAAAAACTGGTTTTGCCTATACGGATGCACTGAATCGCAAAGACATGGCTTCAGCTGTTGATACAGCAAGAAGCATCGCCAGAGCCCAAGCCGATGTGCCTGCTGTGAATCTGAGCTACAACGTACACTCAGGCTTGTATACACCCAAAGATGTGTTGTCAGGCACCGAAAATCAAGCCATCATCAATTTATTGAATGACATGGATGCGATGGCGAGAAAGAAAGATGCCCGCATCAAGAAAGTCATTTGCTCCTTGGTTACCTGCCAAGAACAAATTTTGGTTGCGGCCAGTGATGGCACTTTGGGAACGGACATCAGGCCCATGGTTAAACTGAGTATTCAAGTGATTGCATCAGATGACAAAGGCCGTATGGAAGTGGGTTTTGCCGGTGGTGGTGGACGCATCTTATTGTCTCAGGTTTTTGCTGAAGGTTTTGCAGAAGCTTTTGTCAGTCAAGCGGTGAAGTCAGCACTTGTTAATTTGGAAGCAGTGGCTGCGCCAGCGGGTGAAATGCCTGTGGTGTTGGCATCTGGTTGGCCTGGTGTTTTACTTCATGAAGCAGTGGGGCATGGCTTAGAAGGTGATTTCAACCGCAAAGGTTCATCGGCTTTTTCAGGTCGAGTGGGTGAGCAAGTCACATCTTCCCTGTGTACCATCGTTGACAGTGGTGTGTTGCCTGATCGACGTGGGTCTTTGACCATTGATGATGAAGGCACGGCTTCGCAAGAAAATATCTTGATTGAAAATGGTGTGCTCAAAGGCTATATGCAAGACAAGTTAAATGCTCGATTGATGGGCGTGCAGCCTACGGGCAATGGCAGACGGGAATCTTTTGCTCATTTGCCCATGCCAAGAATGACCAATACCTATATGAAAGCAGGTGATCACGATCCTGCAGAAATCATTGCCTCGGTTGAGAAAGGCTTGTATGCCGTAAACTTTTCAGGCGGACAGGTGGACATCACCAATGGTAAGTTTGTTTTTTCAGCTTCAGAGGCTTATTTGATTGAAAATGGCAAAGTGACTCGACCGGTTAAAGGGGCCACATTGATTGGGGATGGGCCTGCAGCCATGCAGCAGGTGAGCATGGTGGGCAATGATTTGGATTTTGATCAAGGTTTGGGTGTTTGCGGTAAAGACGGACAAAGTGTGCCTGTTGGCATAGGTCAACCCAGTTTGAAAATTGATAAATTAACGGTTGGCGGCACACAAGTTTAATTGAATCCGCCGCCCTAACTGGCGAGCGTTATCATTTATGCGCTTTGTGCCAAACTTTGATAGGTAACTATGCGGTTTTTTGTCTTAGAAACATAGCAGGCTTCATCGGCTTGGCTTAACAGTTCTGGTATGGATTTATGGCCTTGAGTCAAGGCTGATATGCCTATACTGATACTGATGTCAAATTGATTTTGTAGGTAAACAAATTGTTGACTGCTGAGCGCATGGCGAATGTTGAGCGCAATTTCTGTGGCCTTTTTGAGGGTGACATTTTCTAAAAATAGGGCAAATTCATCACCACCCATGCGGGCCAATAAGTCATTTTGTCTTATGTGCATGCGAATTTTTTGAGCCACCTGTTCGAGTATCTGGTCTCCGACCATGTGACCTGCTGCATCATTGACAGATTTAAAGCCATTCAAATCCATGTAAAGCAGGTAACCATAGGCTTGGTTTTTAATTAATTCTGATAATTTATTTTCAAACGCAAATCGATTCATCAAACCCGTTAAGTAATCTTGATGGGCCAATTTTTTCAATGCTCTGTTTTGGGCTTTTTCCTTTGAAATGTCGTAAATGGCTGCGACAAAATACAAAGGTGTTCCTGAGTAATTATGGATCAAAGTGGCATGTGCTTTGAAATATCGGTTGCTGCCATTGGCCGCTAATTTGAATTGAAATTCTTGATGTTTATTTCGGCTTTTCATGGAAATCAAGTGAGAAGGGTTGCCTTGGTTTCTCAAAATGTCAAAGAAATTCAGGGATTTAAGCATGATGTCATTACATTTGATCAAATCCATGAACTGTTGGTTACCGTCGATTAAATTGCCATTCAAGTGGAATTGAACATAGGCCAATTGGCTTTTATTGAATGTGGCTTGGTACAGTTCATCTTTTTCTGTAATTTGATTCATTACTTTTTTGATTACTGTGAACATGATGATGCCCAACAAAGAGAATATGATGATAGTTAAGATGGATAAAATGTTATCAGTCTGTTCTGCCAAACGTATGAATGCATGCTCAAATTCTTGTTCCGCTTTCAGCATGTCTTGTTGTGTACTACTGATGTCAGCCAACAGTTGTTTTTTGATCAATGCTGAAGGTTCCATGCGGTAAGCCATGGCCATGTGTTCAAAGTGATTGACCAGTTCATTGGCTTTGTCCCATATTTTGAATGCTCTTTGGCTTTCTTGTAACCACGAAAAGTATCGGGTTAAGTAGATGATTTGTTCAATGTTGTATGGGTCACAGCCGATCTCTTGTAATGTCAAACTGGCCTGTTCGAACTCATGGGCATCTAATTGTTTTTTCGCTTTTGCGACACCCCTGTTGAATGTCAGATGATCAATAAAGGCTTCAAAATGTAATGGGTTTTGACTGTGTTGAAACTTAATGAATGCTTGATAAGCATCTCGGTGTGCTTTGGCCCAATTGCCTTCTTCATCTACAAATGCCCGCATCGCAGATTGTATGTTTGAAACTTGTGTGCTGGTGCTTATGGCAGCAATGACCAGCAGCATAACAGCCATAAATATGCCCTTTAATTGGTTCGAATGCGTCATTTTGATTGAGCTTATAATACACTTTATGATCGAAGTTATTGTGCTTAAAGTGTTCTGAAGCTGTGTTCATAAAAGAATTGATTGTATCTGTTTGTGGCAATGCAATATGTGATTGTTCTCACAATATTCGTCAAGTATTGTCAATGATGCAACAATTGTGGCAATCAGCCCCTGTTTGATTTAGCTTCATAAGCTGCCGTATCGGCTTGAAGCATGAGCTGTTTACTACTGATGGTGTTTTCGTCCAGTTCAGCCATGCCAATGCTGATGCCCAAATGAAAAGTTTGTCCTTTGTAGGTGATGAGGTGATGTTCTATGGCTTTGGTGATTCCCGATTTGATGATTGCTGCTGTGTTCATGTCTATGCCAGAGACAAAGGCGGCAAATTCATCACCACCAATGCGCGCAATAACATCGTCTTTTTTGAAACTTAATCGCAGCACTTGAGCCACTTCTACCAATGCTTTATCACCGGCAGCATGACCTGCTGTGTCATTGATGTTTTTGAATTTATCTAAATCCATGCAGAACAGGACACCAGTTTGTTTGGTTTTGACTTTTTCAGCTAATTTTTTATCAAAAGTAAATTTATTGGCCAAGCCTGTTAAATAATCGTGATGCGCCAGTTCTTTCAGTTGTTCGTTGACGGCGTGGAGTTCTGTGATGTCTTCAATCATGGCAATATAGTAGAGGGCTTTATTGTTTCAGTACGCTAGTTAAAACTATGCACTTTAGTGCAAGGCTTTAGCTGCTACACATGTGATATGCTTGGTCCATGAAAGATAATCGTCGAAACAGTCACAGTGTCAGTAGCTTAACTG
>JAUIHY010000226.1 GCA_030432115.1 Gammaproteobacteria bacterium
TGACGGCACTTATTCAGTAAATGAAAAAAGGGCTTCAGCTAAGGAAGCCCTTGGTATTATCCTGAGTGTTGCTTAGTTGTGTTCTATCAAAGATTCACAAAACTCAACGGTACTGCCAGAAAGTCTGATCAAAGGAATGTTACCCGTTAGGCCACTGTCAGTGATTTCATAATCAACCATTGCTGTTCGGCAACCGTCAAATGAAATATTCAAGGTGCCAGCATCACTGTTTTCAACCACATCAGCTTGGTTGAAGATACCGCCTTCGCTCAATACCAATGTCAATGAAGCTTCAGTCCCTTCATAAGTACCTTCAGCCGTATACCAGCGGTGGTTTGGGGAACCAACAACAGCCATTTCATTACCATCTGCAAAGGTGGTGTCATAGGTGAACCATGCGACAAAAATGTATTCTAATTCAGGAAATACTTCAATGAAAAAGCCTTGTCCAGGTGTTTCATAATTGTACCAAGCACCATTTAAACCAGGGTTCAGGGTGTTGAAGTCAGGCTCCGTAGGTAGTTGAGTGCTGACACCGTTTCCGTATGTGGCATAAAAACCCAAATCTTGGTTAACGATGTCACCGACAGCAAATACTGTAATGATGTCACCATCGTTCAAAAATACGGGTGCTAAGTCAATTAAGCGGGTTTCGCCATCCGGCGTAGAGACGTTCAAGTCGTATAAGCCGACAGGCAATTCTAAATAGCCAGAGTTTTGGCCAAATTCTACTGAAGATAATCCAGCCACAACATCACCGCCATCTGTGCGAATAGAAACCGCTGTATCGGCTGAGTTCATGGCAAATGGTGCACTGTGAACAATGCGCACTTTAGCAAAACCAGGGCTTGGCATGGTGTTATCATCAACCAAGGGCAACAGGCTTAAAGGTTGATTATCCCCATCACCAATCGCCACCACTGTATAGTCAGTTTCTGCGGCCAAATCAACGGTCGCCATGATGGCAGGGCTTTCTGACCCAGGAGGTGCAAATACTTCAAGCATGGTACTGCCTGGAGCCATACCGTTTTCAGCCAATGTTAAATAACCAGAGGATTGTAAGTATTCAACGCCACTCAAAACCTCGGAACCATTCACCTCAACTGATACTGCCGTGTCCACTTTTTTCATTGCAAATGGCGCCAAATGTGCCACATTCACACGCGTTGGAGCTGATGTTTCAAGTGCCAACGAAGCGGCGCTTCCGTCACCAAACACAGCGTATGCGCCAACCGGCTGATTGACACCATCTCCGGTGGCAAACACATTGACCACTGTACCAGCAGCTAAATCCAAGGGTGCAATGTCAATCAGCCTGGTAGAACCGTCTGCTGTTGAAACATTGAGGTCATAATTACCAGCTGGAATTTCAAAGAAACCTGAGTCTTGACCGAATAGAACATTGTCCAATCCATTGACTACTGTGCCATCATCCAATCTGACTGATGCTGCTGTGGCATTGATGTCTGATGCAAAGGGAGCTGCGTGAATCACGCGTATCATCACATTGCCATCAGATGGCATCGATTGGCTGTCTTCCAAGGCCAATAATGACAAAGGTTGATTCATTCCATCACCGATCGCGGTAACTGAATAAAATGTATCAGCGGCTAAATCTACTGTAGCAGAAATCGCTGGCATACTGGCGCCTGGTGGTGCGAAAACATCCAGTTTGGTTTCACCAGGTGCAACACCAGCAGCTGCCAATTCCAGATAACCAGAAGACTGTAAATAAGTCACTCCGTTCAAGACTTCCGCATCATTAACGTTTATTGATACAGCAGTTCCTTCAAGACTGTCGGCAAAAGGAGCCAAATGATTGACGTTAACTTGCGTTGCAATCGCCAAAGAGTTGAGGCTGAGCAAGCCAGCCATTCCAATAAATTTTTTCATTACTCACTACCTGTTAGAAGAGATACTTATTCTATTGATGAGGTGTGAATGGCTTGTGGAGGTTCTTTGATAAAAATTTCACATGTTTTTCACGGCAATGAGTGGTTTTTCTAAGATTTATTGTGGCTGTTATTTGTCATCTTGATTTGATTAATGGGATGTGATTCTGAGTATTCTTGCCTTTATTTACCATAAAAGTGACAGTCGTCATATAACAGTGTCTATGTGAATCTGTTAGACTGCTTATTTGTTTATTTAAGGTGAGTTGATGAAAATTAAATTTTCTTCTTTGGTTTTGTTATCTGGGGTGACTTTATTAACGGCATGTGGTTCGGATGTTAAGCCCGATGCACAGCTCTTGTCAGCACCAGAAATTACACTGGAAATTCCTTATGAATCCTTCACTTTGGACAATGGATTAGAAGTGATACTTCATGAGGATCATTCTGACCCAATTGTTGCGATTGCAACCATTGTGCATGTGGGTTCGGCACGTGAGAAAGCAGGGCGCACGGGATTTGCGCATTTCTTCGAGCACATGTCGTTCAATAATTCTGAAAACGTGCCCATGGGTGCCAACCGCAAGATGATTCCTGAACTTGGTGGTACGCGCAATGGTGGTACTTGGTCAGATGGCACCATGTATTACGAAGTGGTGCCCAAAGATGCTTTTGAGAAATTGATGTGGATTGATTCAGACCGCTTTGGATACATGATTAATACGGTGAAAGAAGCCACTTTAGAACGTGAAAAACAGGTGGTGAAGAACGAGAAACGCCAACGTGTGGATAACCGAGCTTATGGTCACACGTCACATGTCATCAAGAAAGCTTTGTACCCAACAACGCACCCTTATAACTGGACGGTGATTGGTGATTTAGAGGATTTACAGAACGCCACCTTAGATGATGTTCGAGAATTTTATGACAAATATTATACGCCGGCCAATGCCACTTTGGTGATTGCAGGTGACATTGATGTGGCCGAAACCAAAGCGTCGGTTGAACGTTGGTTTGGTGAAATCAAGGCAGGTGAAGGTGTTGCTGATCTAGAGCCTATGGGGGTTTCTTTGGATCAATCCAAGTCGTTTTATCATGAAGACAATTTCGCCAAATTACCTGAACTGCGATTGACTTTTCCAACCATTGAACAATACCACCCTGACAGTTATGCTTTGGATGCTTTAGGAGAAGTTTTGTCAAGCGGAAAACAAGCACCGATGTTCACTACTATTGTTGAAGATAAGAAACTTTCTTCTTCGATTGCGGCTTATAACCGTTCAGAAGAGTTAACAGGGACTTTTACAATACGAGTTCGTGCCAATGCTGGGGTGGATTTAGATGAAGCCATGGCGGCATTGGATGAATCTTTGGCCAAATTTGAAGCTGAAGGTGTGCGTGAAACCACATTGACCAAAATCAAAGCACGTCAAGAAACAGGTTTTTATAATCAAGTTTCAAGTGTGCTAAATAAAGCATTTCAACTGGGTATTTACAACGAATTTGCGGGTGATCCTGAGTTCTATAAAAAAGACATCGCCAACATCAAAGCAGTGACTAAAGAAGATGTGATGCGTGTTTACAACAAATACATCAAAGACCAACCGGCCATCATTACCAGCTTTGTTCCCAAAGGACAGCTTGATTTGGCATTGGAAAATGCAGTTGTTGCTGATGTGGTAGAGGAGCAAATTGTTCAAGGTAAAGAAAAACAATTCACTGAAGATTTGAATGCCAAATTTGAAATCACACCC
>JAUIHY010000227.1 GCA_030432115.1 Gammaproteobacteria bacterium
TCGGCGGGCTTTTCATCACAGCTGCCAATATAGAGGTATCCGGCAATGAATTCGTTGTCAGACAGGCCTAAAGCTTGTTGCGCTTGTTTGTTTTCACAAGACCATCCTGTGACCCACTGGCTGACATAACCCATGGCTGCTGCTGCTATATTAATGTGTTGGCAGACGGCGCCTGCTGACAGGATTTGTTCATTCTTGGGTGTTTTGTGTTCTACCGGAGCGGCCACCACAGCGATAACCAATGGCGCCCTTGCAAAACATGTTTTTTCAGCGGCCAATTGTTCAGGTTCCAAGTTCATTTGTTGGGACTTAACGGCTGCCAGTTGTTCGCTCAACCGTTTTCTGGCATCGCCTTGAATGACCAAAAAACGCCAAGGCTCGAGTTTTCTGTGGTCAGGAACACGGCCTGCAATTTCAAGCAAGGTGTTTAATTCAGATTCACTGGGACCGGGTTCAGTCATGTTTTTGATCAATACCGAACGGCGTTTAAGCATGAAATCTATGACTGATGGGTTCATTGTTTGGCTGTTTGAGTGAAAAAAATGGGATTTTAGCACAGCCTGTCACTTCATGAATTCTGGGTATTGGCATATGCATAAATTTTTACGAATAAATCGATCTAAAAAACGGTAAAACGTTTTTTGTGAATTTTGATATACTGAAAGGATGGATAACAAAAAACCAATGGGGACAATACCATATGACAAAAACCATAGGCTTTGTAAAAGAGCAAAAAAAAGGCGAGTCTCGTGTCGCCATTGTGCCTGAGACGGCACAAAAAATCATCGATTTGGGTTGGCAAGTGCTGATGGAGCCGGATGCGGGCGAATCTGCCGGATTTCCCAATACGACATACCCTGAAATGACTCAAATCGCCAAACGTCGCAGTGAAGTGCTTAATGGAGCTGATGTGGTGGTTGGTGTCCATGCCTTGGATGCCGCAGACCTGACCGAATTGCGCGATGATGCCGTGGTTATTGGTATGGTGTCACCTTATGCCGATCAACAGCGTTTTGTACAAGCTGCCAATCAAGGTGTGACGGTTTTTTCCATGGAGCTGATTCCACGCACTACCAGAGCCCAAGCCATGGATGTGCTGTCATCACAAGCTTCAGTGGCTGGGTACAAAGCGGTGTTATTAGCGGCATCAGAAGCGCCAAGATTTTTCCCCATGCTGACCACGGCTGCAGGCACCATCCGACCAGCGTCGGTGTTGGTGATTGGAGCTGGCGTGGCAGGTTTACAAGCGATGGCAACGGCCAAGCGTTTGGGTGCCAATGTGACTGGCTATGATGTCAGACCTGAAACAGTTGAACAGATTAAATCTCTGGGAGCCAAATTTTTAGATTTGGGCGTTGAGGCAGTCGGTGAGGGTGGTTATGCCCGCGCCTTGACGGATGAAGAAAAACAATTGCAGCAGGATAATTTGAAGAAGCACCTGTCATCGGTTGATGTTTTGATTACCACAGCTGCTGTTCCGGGGCGTCCTGCGCCACGCATCATCACTGCCGATATGGTTAAAGAAATGAAGGCGGGTAGTGTGATAGTTGATTTGGGGGCTGAAGGTGGAGGTAATTGCGAGCCGACAGAAGCAGGTGTTACAAAAATGGTCGGCGGTGTTAAAGTCATTGGACCTGAGAACCTGTCCGCAACAGTGCCATTGCATGCCAGTGAAATGTATTCACGGAATGTGTGGAATTTGTTGTCATTAATGAATCAGGATGGCGAATTTGTATTGAATTGGGAAGATGATATTTTGGCAGGTTGTGTTGTGACCAAAGATAAGGCCGTGGTTCACCCTGCGGTCAAAGACGCTGTATCAAATACCTCAGGAGAACAATCATGATTGACGGTTTTATTGCATTGTATATTTTGACATTAGCGGCCATTTTGGGTTTTGAAATCATATCCAAAGTGCCCGTGGTTTTACACACGCCATTGATGTCGGGTTCGAATTTCATTCACGGCATTGTTCTGGTGGGGGCCATGATTGCTTTAGGTCATGCCGATAACACATTAGAAAAAGTGTTTGGTTTCATTGCGGTCTTTTTAGGTGCGGGGAATGCCGCCGGTGGCTATGTGGTCACCGAACGCATGCTGGAAATGTTCAAACCACGCAACAAAAACAAAGGAGGCGAGTGATGGAATTGATTCATGAATACTTGCCTATTGTGGTTAAGCTGTCCTATTTCTTGGCAGCTATTTTGTTCATCACGGGTTTGCGCCGCATGAGTGCACCAGGCACAGCCAGGGGTGGTATCGTGTGGGCGGGTGTGGGGATGTTGATTGCCACCATTGCCACCTTTTTTGCTCCTGATATGCATAACATGCCATTGATCATTGCGGCTTTGGTTTCATCTACTGTTTTGGCTTGGGTCAGTGGTAAGAAAGTGGCTATGACAGACATGCCACAAATGGTGGCTTTGTATAATGGTATGGGTGGTGGATCAGCTGCCTTTATTGGCGCCATGGCATTGTTTAATGGTGTGGACCACATGTCAGCTTGTGAGGCGGGCATCGCCACATCAACACATGATTGTTTGACCGGTGTCAGCATGACATTTGCAGCCATTGGTGTGTTTATCGGTGGCATTTCATTGAGTGGTTCTTTGATTGCTTTCGGTAAATTACAAGGCTGGATTGACAAAAGTTATACCTTCAAAGGACAGCATGTGTTCAATGGTTTGGTGGCTTTGGCGACTTTGGCCATTGGTGCTTATTTAACCCAAGAGTTGACAGCCCAATACATTTGGTGGTTCTTTGGCTTGTCATTGCTTTTGGGCGTGTTGATGACCTTGCCGATCGGTGGCGCGGACATGCCTGTTGTGATTTCACTTTATAATGCTTTTACAGGTTTGGCGGTTTCATTCGAAGGCTATGTGTTACAAAACGAAGCCATGATCATTGCTGGTATGTTGGTGGGTGCCGCAGGTACCATGTTGACACAATTGATGGCCAAGGCCATGAACCGTTCATTGGGTTCAGTGCTGTTCGGCTCCATGGGTGGCTCAGGAGGGGCTGCCATTGAAGGTGAGATGAAAGAAATTCAAGCACAAGATGCGGCCATCCAAATGGCCTTTGCAGACCGTGTGGTGATCATTCCTGGCTACGGCATGGCTGTGGCGCAAGCGCAGCATAAGTTATGGGAAATGACAGAAATGTTGTTGGAGCGTGGTGTTGATGTCAAGTTTGCCATTCATCCTGTGGCAGGTCGCATGCCAGGGCACATGAATGTGTTATTGGCAGAAGCAGGGGTTCCCTATGATTTGATTGAAGACATGGAAGACATCAATGGTGCTTTTGTACAGACTGATGTGGCTTTGGTGATTGGTGCCAATGACGTGGTCAATCCTGTTGCCAAAACCGACCCTGAAAGTCCGATTTATGGCATGCCCATCTTGAATGTGGATGAAGCCAAAAACTCCATTGTTATCAAGCGCGGCAAAGGCACGGGGTTTGCTGGCATTCAAAATGCTTTGTTCTTTGCTGAAAATAATAAGATGCTTTATGGCGATGCACAGGATGCCATTGGAAAACTGATTCAAGGTCTTAAGGCAATTTAAAGATTTGAATTGGGTACATTTTTAAGG
>JAUIHY010000228.1 GCA_030432115.1 Gammaproteobacteria bacterium
GTATCACGGCAGCATTGTTCTTAGAACACTTTGTGTCTAAAAAAATCCCTTGGGTTCATATAGACACCTATGGCTGGAATTTTGGTGACCGTACAGGTGGTATTGAAGGTGGAGAAGCATTGAGCTTGATCACAGTATTTCATTGGCTAAAAAGCTATATTTGAGGCAAAACAAGCATAAACCATGAGCGATAAATCAAACAACTTACATTTTGGTCTGGGTGAAAAACCTGCCATCATCCTCGGCAAATTTGCCAACCGCCATGGTTTGATTACCGGTGCCACAGGTACTGGTAAAACCGTGACCTTACAAGTTTTGGCTGAAAATTTCAGCCAAATGGGTGTGCCGGTGTTCATCACAGACATCAAAGGTGATGTCTCTGGTTTATCACAAGCAGGAAAACAAAAAGAATTTTTAGACAACCGCGCCAAAGAACTGAACATAGCGCATTATCGATACGAAGGTTCGCCCACCATTTTCTGGGATATTTTCAAAAAACACGGCCACCCCGTTCGCACCACCATCCAAGAAATTGGTCCTTTGTATTTAAGCCGCTTGTTAGAATTATCAGATGTGCAAGAAGGCGTGATTGCCGTGGCTTTTAAATACGCCGAAGAAAATGACCTACCGATTTTGGATTTGAAAGACCTGCAAACCTTGTTGCAATACATGGGCGATCATTACAAAGACATTTCAGCCCAATATGGCCGCATCACCAACGCTTCTATTGGCGCCATTCAAAGGCGATTATTGAATTTAGAATCCCAAGATGCTGATCAATTGTTCGGAGAACCGGCATTGGCGCTGGCTGATTTGATGCGCCAAGACATGCAAGGCAATGGCATCATCAGCATCATGGAATCCCGCGATTTGATGATGAAACCACAGCTGTATGCCACATTTTTACTGTGGTTAATGACTGAGCTGTTTGAAACCTTGCCGGAAGTGGGCGATTTACCCCAACCCAAGCTGGTGTTGTTTTTTGATGAAGCCCATTTGATTTTTGATGATGCGCCCAAAGAGGTGCTCAAGCGCATTGAACAGGTGGCCAGATTGATACGCTCTAAAGGTGTGGGGGTTTATTTCTGCACCCAATCACCCGGCGACATCCCTGAAACCATTTTGGGTCAATTGGGCAATAAAATTCAACACGCTCTCAGGTCCTATACCCCCAAAGACAAAAAAGTCATCAAAGCCGTGGCCGACTCATTCAGGCCCAACCCCAAATTCGACACCGCAGCAGTGATCACAGAACTGGGGGTCGGTGAGGCGCTGGTATCCACCTTGGAAGCCAAAGGCGCACCCGCTGTGGTCGATCGCGTTAAAATTGCACCGCCCCGCTGCCGCATGGGGCCGGCCACCGATGCTGAACGCAAAACGGTGATGCAGCGTTCTCCGGTGGGCGGCAAATATGACACCGGCTTAGATCGCGAATCTGCCCATGAGAAATTAAAACAACGGTCCCAAGCTGTGGCGCAACAAAAAGCACAAGAGCAAGCCAAATTGGCTGAAGAAGAACGCCGTTACCGCAGTGAAAAGGTGTCTGGTCGATCCAAAAGACGGCGCAGTGACACGGTATTGGAAAGCATGGGTAAATCACTGGGCAGAAAATTCACCACCAAAGTCGTCAATGCAGTTTGGAAATCATTGTTTGGCCGCAAACGTTGATCCTGCTTCATTATTGAATCCTCAGCATGATTGAACTGACGGTCTTGGGTTTGCTTGTTGGCTTTTTTGCCGGCTTGTTGGGCATCGGTGGTGGCGGCATCATGGTGCCGGTTTTAACCGGCTATTTTCTTCAACAAGGCCATGACGCCAACCAAGTGGTTCATATGGCTTTGGCCACCTCTTTGTCTTGCATTGTTGTTAATGCCTGCATCAGCACCTTCACCCACCACAAACACCAAGCCATCTTGTGGCCTGTGGTTTGGCGCATGGCACCTTTTGTTGCCTTGGGCAGTTGCTTGTCTGCACTGTGGGCTTTGGATTTGTCCTCCAAAACCTTGGCCATCATTTTTACCCTGTTTATGTTACTGATAGCCATTCAGTTGGTGGTCGGCTTTCAAGCTCAGGGTGACCAGAAACATATCAGTCAAACCAAGCTCAGCATGGGGGGGTTGGCCATTGGTTTTGTTTCTGCACTTTTGGCCATTGGTGGTGGTAGCTTTACGGTGCCATTTTTGCACTGGCATCAGGTAACCATGCAAAAATGCATCGCCACCGCTGCAGCCTTGGGTTTGCCCATTGCATTGGCGGCCACGGTCACTATGATGGTTCAGGGCAATCCATTACCCAACACCTCTATGGCCTTGGGCTATGTTTATTGGCCTGCCACCTTGGCGCTGACACTCGGTGCCGTCATCACCACCCCCATGGGTGCTCGGTTGACGCATCGCTTACCGGTGCCCGTGCTAAAAAGGGTGTTTGCGGCTTTGTTACTGATCTTGGCTTTGAAAATGTACCTGACACTGCATTGAGTTAGAATCAATCATAAACATATGGCTTGCTGAACACAGCAGCTTTCAATGGCAACTCAACAGAAGTCACATGATTGGCCCGTAACTTTTCTGATATTCCTTGGTTGATTTCAGCAAACAAATCAGGGGCTGTCGAATTCAAAAACTTATCACCCAAAGGTGCCACTGCGGCTTCTGGAATGACATCATAATCTGCCAGATATTGCAAAAAAGCGCGTGCATAAGCCGTTTCAGGCACAATAAAGAAAGTGTGATCACTTTCGTAATCTTCTAAATCATGGGCTGAAAAAACCGCTTCGTGCCATTGTTCTATTTCTTGCAGTTTGGTATCTAAAAAAGCACGCTCCAAATCTTCATCACTGATTTTGATGTCATTGTTTCGTTTAACCCGCATGAATTCAGCCCGCGAGATGCCTCCTTTGTTGGCGATGAACGCCATGTCTTTTTGATAAGCTGTCTCAAAAAAGGTTCGAAAATTCTCTGCCTGTATCGATGAGGCTGACATGCCTTCGGTTGATTCTTGAAACCGCTCCCACAATTCATTGATTGTGGCATTTGGCAGGTGGATTTTAATGCACTCGGGTCGGGTATCGATTTCTGATCCAGACATGGCATTTGACACCGTGACATCTTCTCCTGATTCGCCTAAAAAAACCAAATCCACCCACAGACCCGCCATCGGATGCGAGTACAACACAGCGGCATGACCCTGATTAAAAAACGCCAACAGTTTGACCCCTGGCATACCAATCACATCATAGGCTTTGCCCTTGATAAACCCCAAAGAACGCAACGCTTTTATCGAGTGTATCGCCTCAGGTTCTTCTAACCAGCTACCATCAAAGCTTTCATTCAAATGTATCACCAAAGGTGTTCTGTTTTCGTCAGCGTCCATGTCTAACATGTCTTTGAACTTAAACCTGATGAACAAATAGACCGCCAGAATCAATAGAATCACAGTGATCACTATGCCGCCAATGATTTGAAAAAACAATGCCATAATTTATAAGGGTTTGAAGTGAATGGTTATTTTTTCACAGTTTAGACAAACTTTCACTGCCTATTTAGCCACCTTGCATTTCAAAAACACATTGAGTAC
>JAUIHY010000229.1 GCA_030432115.1 Gammaproteobacteria bacterium
CCCAAACGAGGCACGCTGTAGCTGGGGTAGGTGTTTTTGTAGAATGGGATGCCGTGGCAACCGGTACAGGTGTAGGCAATTTTCTTGCCGTTTTCTGCGTCTGGTGCAGCAACAGCATGTGATGACATGATGGCCATCGCAATCAGCAAAGCTTTTTTCATTTGAACCCTATGAAAATAAAAGCCCACATTATAATCGCGGCTTGGCCGATACTCAATAAAAAAGGGGGCGTTAAAGCCCCCATTTATGGTTTACTTTTGCTTTTATTGTTTCAAGCTGGCGTAATAGGCGGCCAAATTATCAATGTCAGCGTCGGTCAAGCCTGCCACCATGGGTGCCATGGATGGATCTTTTCTTTCGCCACTTTTGAAAGCGCGAATTTGTTTGGCCAAATAGGCTTCTTTTTGACCCGCTAAATTGGGCCACAAGGGACTGGCACTGATGCCGTTGGCACCATGGCAAGCTGCACAAATGGCAGATTTTGCTTTGCCTGCTTCAACGTCTGCAGCCTGTGAGACAGGAGCTGCAACTGTGCCCAATAGGGCCAATAATAAAGTTGTTTTTTTCATGAATTCACCTGTTTTGTGGTTGGTGCCCAGTGTATTGAAAATTGCTTTTTACTCAAGCCCAAAATTAACGAGTTTTGACATAGGTCATGTTTTTCTGTTTACAAGACCCTGACTTCCTCTTCGAGAATCACTCCAAATTTGTTTTTCACTGTGCGTTTGGCGAGGTTGGCTAATTTTTGTAGTTCTTTACCTGTGGCTTGACCATGGTTGACCAAAACCAAGGCGTGTTTTTCGTAGAAACCGGCATCACCTTCTCGATATCCTTTGAAACCACATTGCTCTAACAACCAAGCAGCGCTGGTTTTATAGTGGTCTTTGTCGTCGATGGGAAACAACGGCAGGTCTTTATGACGGCGTTGAATCTTTCT
The DNA here is from genome assembly GCA_030432115.1 of Gammaproteobacteria bacterium. Classification (GTDB taxonomy): domain Bacteria; phylum Pseudomonadota; class Gammaproteobacteria; order Xanthomonadales; family Marinicellaceae; genus Marinicella. The sequence goes on from JAUIHY010000229.1 coordinate 938, forward strand.
GATTTGTTGGTCTGTGATAACGGGATTTTTAAAAAAGCTACCCGCATTCGGTAGGACCACAGGGTCAGGTAGTTTGCTTTGGCGAATGGCAGTGACTGCTTTGGCTATGTTGGCATAGGTGACGGCCTCACCAGTGCTTTCAAAATGATCTTTTAGCGGCTGATAACTGATGTTGGTTTCTGCATCGTTCCTCAAATCCAAAGCCACACGGCTGATGACCCATGGTTGATCGTGGTATTTGAAAACACTGTGTCGGTAAGTGAACATGCATTCTTCATTGCTGAGTCTGTGGTAGTGGCCTGTTTGCCAATTGTAAACTTCTACCCAAACCAACACATCTTTGATCTCAACACCATAGGCACCAATGTTTTGAAAAGGGGCTGCACCGACCAAACCAGGAATCAATGCGAGGTTTTCAATGCCGCCTAAACCGCGCTCAACAGCCCACATCACCAAATCATGCCAAACAGTACCGGCCCAAGCCACCACCAAGTTATCCACTTGGGTGATGTATTTTCTGGGTTTGATGTGTGCTACAAAGCGGGGTAAGGGAGCTGTGAAGAGGAAATTGCTGCCACCACCGAGAACCAACATTTCGGTGATTTTGATGTCTTTTGGCAAAGCTTCTAAGTCGCTCAGCGAGTTGATGGCGGCATAATGGTTGCACTCACAGTCGACCTGTAGGGTGTTGTCGTGAATCAAGTTGTAATTTTCTATGATGTTCACTTCAATGCATTATTGATGTCTTTAATTAAACCGTTGCCTTTGTATACAAACCCAGTATAAATTTGAACCAGATTTGCCCCCAGTTGTATTTTTTTAACGGCGTCTTTAGCAGATATGATACCACCAACGGCAATGATTGGGAAAGTGCTTCCTGAAAACTGCCGAACAAGTCTCAAAGTTTCATTGGCCTTTTCAATCAAAGGCGCACCGCTTAAACCACCTTGTTCATTAACTAAAGTGTCATCAGAATTTAAATTTTCTCGGCTGATGGTGGTGTTGGTACAAATGATGCCATCCATGCCGGAGGCGATGATTTGTTCGGTCATGAATTGCAATTGTTCCTCGCTTTGATCGGGAGAAATTTTGACCAAAATCGGGGTGTATTTGTCGGATTCTTTTTGGGCTTTTAACTGTGCTTGTTTCATGCCGTTCAATAAATCAGTCAATGCCTCATCATTTTGTAATTCACGCAAATCAGGTGTGTTGGGTGAAGAAATATTGACGGTAATGTAGTCACACAAACTGTGGGCTTTTTCGAAACAGTGAACGTAATCATCCAAAGCATTTTCATTGGGCGTGACTTTATTTTTGCCAATGTTTATGCCTAAAACGCCTTTGTAACTGCTGTTTTTGACTTGGTTAACCAGATGATCTATGCCTTTGTTATTGAAGCCCATGCGGTTGATGATGGCGGTGTCTGCCTTGAGCCGGAACAAACGGGGTTTATCGTTGCCAGCCTGGGGTTTGGGTGTGATGGTGCCAATCTCTAAAAAGCCAAACCCTTGTTTACTCAACCCATGTAATGCATCGCCATTTTTATCAAAACCTGCGGCCAGGCCAACAGGGTTTGGAAAAGTGATGCCCATCAGTTCTATGGGATTTTTAATGGCTTTCACTTTCGTTAATAAGGACAACGGTGATCCCAAAGCAGTAATGGCTAAGTCATGGGCCACTTCGGCTGGTAATTTCTGTAATGTTTTTCTTGCCAGTAATTCAAGCATTTTTTTTTGGCTTCAATGTTATTAAATTATTATAAGCCAAAATGATGTGGATGAGACAGTAAAATATTTATATGTACAAAAAAATAAGTGAAGACAACCCCAGTCAAATGCTCATTCAGTTAAAATAACCAATTTGATGACATCAACATGGCTTTTTCATGACTACAATCACCATTCGACAAGAACTGGCACAAGATATTAATGACATCGCCGCTGTGGTGAATGCTGCATTTGCACAGGCTACGCATAAAAGTGGCCAAGAAGCGGCGATTGTTTCACAGCTCAGAATTGATAATGCCCTCAGTATCAGCCTGGTGGCTTTGGATGGTGATGGATTGATAGGTCATGTGGCTTTTTCAAAGGTAAAATTAAATGATCAAGAAACTGATTGGTATGGGCTGGGGCCAGTTGCTGTTTTACCGTTGTGGCAAAGGCGAGGGGTGGGTAAAAAATTGATAAAAACCGGTTTGCAAATGTTGCAAGAACAGGAGGCAGCAGGGTGTGTTGTACTCGGTGATCCTGCTTATTATCAGCCGTTTGGGTTTGCTTCAGATAATGCCATGCGTTTAGCTGATGTACCCGCTGGTTTTTTTCAAGTGATGCCCATGGCCGGTGAAGTCATTGAGGCCACCGTAACATACCACCCAGCTTTTTCAATATCATGAAAATGATCTGATTGTTGCGATTGTTTAAACCATCAAGTAATCAGAAAAAATCAATACCAACTCCTCTTTAGAAAGGTCGCGATAAAACATGTCAACACCCACAACCAAAGCATAGAGTATCAATGCATGTTTTTTTACATCTTGCGGATCATGGTAGATATCCGACAACAATTTAATTAAGTATTGATACCTTTGTTCATAAACAGAGGTAACAAAAGCTTTCACCTCTTTGTCATGAAATGACC
>JAUIHY010000230.1 GCA_030432115.1 Gammaproteobacteria bacterium
CTGTATTGTTTGACCCGTCTTCAGCCAAATCACTGTTGGGTCATATGTTGGGTGCCATCAGTGGCAGTGCTTTGTATCAAGAGGCCAGCTTTTTAAAAGACGACTTGGGTCAACAAATTTTTCCTGAGTGGTTTCAGTTGGAGGAAGACCCATTTAAATTATCTGGCTTTGCCAGCCGAAACTTTGATGCCAATGGTGTACAAACACGTGCCAGAAACATCATCAAAGACGGCGTACTTAATGGCTTTTTATTGTCAGTTTATTCAGCAAGGCGTTTGGGCTTGGAAACCACAGGAAATGCAGGAGGTGCACATAACCTCAATGTGCCAGCCAGTCCGGGTGTGGCTGATGATTTAATCAAAACCATGGACAAAGGTCTGTATGTGACATCACTGATGGGTCAGGGTGTGAACACAGTGACCGGTGATTATTCGCGTGGTGCCTCTGGGTTTTGGGTGGAAAATGGTGCCATTCAATTCCCTGTCAATGAATTGACTATAGCCGGTCACTTGAAGGATATGTTCAAAGGGTTGGTGGCAGTGGGCAATGATGTCGATGCCAGGAGTAAATCGGCCACTGGTTCTTGGTTGATAGAAGAAATGACTTTGGCCGGTGATTGATTGCTGTGAGTTTTGCGTTCAAATCATGGTCTTTTGATGCCAGCACAGGTCAATTGGAACTGCGCTACAAAGATTCTCAATACGGTGAATTTTTAGAGCAATTTTTCTTTCCAAAGTTGGCCGATAATTTATTGGAACACGCTTATACCCAGCGGAAAACTGCCATTGATGCGGCGTTGTCGCAATTGTTTTGGATGGTGGGCGTCAGTTATTACAAAACCCAATTGGCAGACAGTTTTTCATTCGAAGGCCCCTTGCCAAGCCAAGACCAGGCCAATTGGCTTAAGCAAACATGGCAGTCTGGTTTAGCAGAATTGGCTCATCAAAATCGCTTGCCTTGGTTAGATCAAATACAGTTTCCAGCTCAAAAATCGCTCCCCAAGCATGCCACAAACCAACAATTGAAACCGCGTTCATTGGTGGCCATAGGCGGTGGAAAAGATTCTTTGGTGAGCATCGAATTTCTGAAGTCCCAACAAGAAGACATGTGTTTATTCCTTGTGGGCAATTCAGCGTTCATCACAAATATGGCCAGTCACACATCATGTGATTTGTTGCAAATCAAACGCCAAGTGGATCCACGATTAGCAACAGCCAATGAAGCTGGTGCTTACAATGGGCATGTACCCATCACAGCCATCAACTCTTGTGTTGCAGTTGTGGCAGCCTTGTTGTATGACTATGATGCCATTGTGTTTTCCAATGAGCGCTCTGCCAATGTCGGTAATGTCCAAGCGGACAATGGCCAGTGGGTGAACCACCAGTATTCAAAATCCTTTGAATTTGAACTTACTTTTCAACAATTGGTTCACCAACATGTGGCATCAGATTTGTCTTATTTCTCCTTGTTGCGTCCTTTTTCTGAATTGGCCATCGTGAAACAATTCACACAGTTGAAATCATATTACCCCTACTTTTCCAGTTGTAACCGCAACTTTCACCTTGCAGGCAGTCAAAACAACGCTGGCCATTGGTGCGGAGCATGTCCCAAATGCTTGTTTGTGTTTTTGATGATGGCTGTGTTTGAGCCTCCAGAAATCATGATTCAGATTTTTGGACGTAACCTGTTAGATGACGCCAAACTGAAAGGCCTTTGTGCGGAATTACTGGGACTTTCTGGTATCAAGCCATTTGAATGTGTCGGTGAAGTGGAAGAATCCAGATGGGCCATGCAGCAGTTAAGTCAACAAACAGCATGGAAAAACAACGCATTGGTTATCCAATACTCTCAAGCTGTGATGCTATATCCAACAGTGAAAACCATGGATTTATTCAATGCAACCGAAGCACATCTGATTCCTGATAAACGCAACTTTCTCAATATACTGGATAATGCAAAAGGTGGGTTTAGTTGATGAAGTTAGCACAATTGCTCGATAAAAAAGTGGCATTGTGGGGGTTTGGCTTGGAAGGTCAAGCCAGTTTGGCATACTTACAAAATAAACTGCCCGATTTGGTATTGACGATTTTGTGTCCAGAAAATGAAGCCATTTCGGCCCCAGCCCAAGTGATCTTTGATCATCAAACAGTGGACGCAACATTGTTGTCTCAATTTGATTTGGTGATTAAGTCGCCAGGCATTTCGCCATATCAAGCGGCTGTTACAGAGGCTTCTACACAATTCACCAGCGCCACTGCTTTGTGGTTTGCCAATGAACGTGAACATGTGGCAGCCAAGGTCATTGCCATCACAGGGACCAAAGGGAAAAGCACCAGCGCAGCCATGTTGGCACATGTACTACAAAACATGGGTTTTGATACGGTATTGGCGGGAAATTTTGGCGTGCCTTTGTTGTCGCAAACCAAGCCATGTGACTTTGTGGTTTTGGAAACATCGAGTTATCAAGCATATGATGGCCAAATCACTGCCGATGTGGGGTTGCTATTGAATTTGTACAGTGAGCATCTGGATTGGCATCAAAGTGAAGCTCAATACCATCGAGACAAGTGGCGTGTGGTTGAGCAAGCAGGTGCTGTGGTGTTGAATGCCGATGATGCTAACAGCCAAGATTTATCAAAATCAATGACACATATGAACATCAGTTATTTTGCTGCACCAGAAGGCTTTTATGTTTTGCAAAACAGTTTGATGTACCAAGACAAAGCCTTGATGTCGTTGCACGGATGGTCGTTGAAAGGGCGTCACAATTTATTGAACGCGGCTGCTGTGTGTCAAGTCATTTCGGTTTTGGGACTGGCGGTGATGTCTGGTATAAATCACATCAAATCATTCAAAGCCTTGCCACACCGATTGCAAGATTTGGGGCAATTTGCCGGTGTCACCGCAATCAACGACAGCATTTCTTCAACCCCTAAGTCAACTATGGCTGCTTTGGATACAGTGACATGGTCAAAAACTGTGTTGTTGGTGGGCGGTTTTGACCGTGGCCTGGACTGGCAATGCTTTGTAGATCATTTAGGTGGCAAAAATCAACGAATTAAACAGGTGATATGCAGTGGCCAAAATGGCCAAAAAATTCACCAAATGTTGCAGCAAGCATTACCAGGGCAGGCCACCGAATATTGCCAACAGCTTAAATCAGCAGTTAAAAAAGCATGCGACTACTGTGAAAAAGGTGATGTGATTTTATTGTCACCGGGTGCGCCCAGTTTTGATGCGTTTGCCAATTACCAGCAAAGAGGAGTACAATTTAAGGCATGGATAAAAGAATTTTTTATGTCTTGATTTTTTGGTTGACAGGGGTACACGCTGTAACACCTGAGCAGTCTGCGTCAACGCCTAATATACCGCAAATTTTGTTGGATAAGGTGGCTGAAGGAGATGCTGAATCTGCCTATTTTATAGCCACTGCCTTTGCCAAAGGGGAAGGGGCATTTGAGGTGGATTTGGTGCAAGCCAAAAATTGGTTTTTAAAAGCAGCTGAAATGAACCATG
>JAUIHY010000231.1 GCA_030432115.1 Gammaproteobacteria bacterium
GCCAAGCGTTCCAAACCGTAGGTGATTTCACCCATCACAGGTTTACACTCCAAGCCACCAACCTGTTGGAAATAAGTGAATTGGGTCACTTCCATGCCATTCAGCCAGATTTCCCAGCCCAAGCCCCAGGCACCCAAGGTGGGTGATTCCCAGTTGTCTTCGATAAAGCGAATGTCATGCTCTAACACATCAATACCGATGGCTTTCAATGACTCCAAGTACAATTCCTGAATGTTGTCAGGTGATGGTTTCAAAGCCACTTGGAATTGGTAATAATGTTGTAAACGGTTGGGGTTTTCGCCATAACGACCGTCAGTTGGGCGGCGACAAGGCTGTACATAGGCCGCATTCCAAGGCTCAGGGCCAATCGAACGCAAAAAAGTGGCCGGATGAAAAGTACCGGCACCGACTTCCAGATCCAAAGGTTGGATGATAACGCAACCGTTTTCGGCCCAGAATTGTTGTAATTTGAGTATCAGTTCCTGAAAAGTCAGGACAGATTTTTGACTGTTTTCCATGCTGTAAACAGGTATTTGTAAAAGTTCGAGATTATACCTAAGCTGCCTGCTTTTCCCAATCAAATCAGCAGCAGAATATGAATTCCACTGTCACTTTTGATAAAATCATTGCACAAATTGAAAAAAAAGTCAGATGCACATGATCAAAACCAACCTATGCCTCACCCTATTTCTCATTGCCAGCACTGCTTGGACGCAACCTGAAGCTTACCCCGGTTTGCCACAATCGGCCTACCATGCGATTGATATTCAACATTTAAAATCACAACAGGGGCAATTAAGGATGCCGATTTTAGGCGCACGTTTTGACCTTCCTGAACAATTGAACAAGTCCAGCAATGGCAACATCAGCTTTGAACAGAGCAATGCCTTTGGGCACCTCAATGTCACCATGGGCAAAAACAGCCTGTTTGGTAGCTGGCACCACTTGGGCAAAGATTACCGTTTGACCACAGATAAATCAGGAATTTGGTTGGTGGAATTACCCGGCAAACATGTGATCACCGACAGCTGTGGTACCGCTCACCATGAACGACCTCGCCTGCCCAGTTCAGGCAAATCGCAACTGGCTGCAACAACCATTGATGTGCTGGTGATTCATGACCAAGCACTGGCTTTGCGTTACCCAGATGATTTGATGCAAGCACGCATCGATCATTATGTGCATGTGGCCAACCAAACATTTGCCAATTCAGGTTTGGATCTGTCTGTCAGGTTGGTGGGCATAAAGCAAGTGCCATATAACCACAATAACTCGAACAGTGACATGTTGATGCACATGCAAAGCACTGTCAGCAATTCCGGCACCATCTCAGGCCTGGAGAACTTGCCACAATGGCGCCAAGAAACCGGTGCTGATTTAATCATCGCCATCAGGCCACATGACATAGAAACTCGCGGCAATTGCGGTTTGGCATTCTACCCCCATCCAGAATTTGACAATTCTTATGGTATGAACATGGTTTCAGATGGTATGAGCAGCTGGTCATTGTGTTCGGACCAAGTCTTTGTCCACGAAATTGGTCATAACTTGGGTGCAGCGCACCAATACGGTGCGGGTGGTGGCACTTACCAAACACAGGGTTCGGCTTTTATCAAATTATTTCAATTCAACACCGTGATGGGTTCATTCGGCACTGCAAGGAACAACCGCAGCAAAAGATTGCCGATCTTTTCTAATCCAAATTTACTTTGTGGCGGTCAAGATTGCGGGCTGTCAGGCGGTGCTGAACCCAGCAACAATGCAGCGGTCATTCAAACCACCATGCAACAGGTATCCTCTTATTTACCAGCGATCAGCTCGGTGCCTCAGCCGAGTAACTATAACCGCAGTGACCGAGATTTTGATGGCGATGGCGTCAATGATTGGCAGGACCATTTCCCTTTCGATGCCGCTGAAACAGCAGATGCCGATTTAGATGGCACCGGTGACAATGCAGATGCTTTCCCCAGTGATGCCGCCGAACAATCTGACCATGACAATGATGGCGTGGGAAATAACGCTGACAACGATGATGATGGTGATGGCCGGCTCGATTTTGAGGATGATTTTCCGTTGGATGCAACAGAACAAGATGATGATGACTGGGACGGCGCGGGCAATGCCAGTGATGCCTTTCCCAACAATCCGTTTGAACAGCTTGATTTTGATCAAGATGGGGTGGGCGATCACGCCGATGAAGACGATGACGGTGACGGACACACCGATCTGGCGAATGATCAGTTGATGGACTTATTGGTCATCAACACTGGCAACAACAGCATCTTACGCTTTGATGCCCAAACAGGTCGTCCCATGGGTACAGAGGTTTTACCCAGTGATGGCTTATTGACCTTTCAATCCGACCTCAGTTACGACCACACCAAAAACCGTTTGTATTTCACTTCAAGCAGCGGCGTTAAAGTCAAAAACATGATGAAAAGAAACGGGACAAACATGCTGATTCCCGCCTATGCCGAACCACCTTTTGACGAAAACAAATTGTTCCTAGGCACTGGTTTTCCCACCGGCCTGTTTCATCAGGGTGATACAGCCTGGGTTTCTTTGATTGATCGCGGCACATTGCAGACTTACAACACGCGCAACCCACAGCACATCACAGCACAGCAAGAATACTTTTTGGCACCCATCGAAACAGAAGAATCCTTTATTGATATTGAGAGCGGCGAACAATTTTACGTCTTGGGCTTGCAAGGACGAATGTACCGCGGGAACAGCACGCAAGGCTTCGAACAGCTCAACCCAACAGGCAATCCTGGACTGAGGGAAGCGGTGGACTTGCAACTCACTCCCAGCGGTGATGTGCTGATATCAGATGTTCAAAGAAAACAAATTCTCAAATACAATGCAAACGGTGAATACCAATCCATATTGGTCAACTTAAGGCAGTTAGACTTGGGCAGCCCCACTGGCATGACTTTGACGAATCAAGGCACTTTATTAGTGGCCACATTAGACAACAACATTGAACAGTTCGATGTCGATACGGGCGAATACTTGGGCACCTTGGTCGCAGGCATGGGATTGGATCAACCACATAAAATCATGGCCATTCCCAGCTTAAATGACCGCTTTCACCACGACGATAAAAAAATGTTTTCGCCCAATGCGGGCATGTGGTTCGATCCCCAAAGCAGCGGCAGGGGTTATGACATCGGCGTTTTTGGTCACCGTTTGCAAATGATCTGGTTCACTTATGACAATGAAGGTTTACCCATTTGGTATTACACCACCAATGAAGTCAACGGTATGCAATATAACGCTCCCTTATACCGCATGAAAAAAGTGGGTGAAGACGACCCGACATTCACTGAAGTGGGTCAAGTGGCGGTGCAGTTTCACAATGAAAGAGAAGCTGTTGTTGAATGGCAAATTGGCGCAGAAAGCGGCACCGACCACATTAATTGGCACTTTTTCAACAGCGAACAGCCCGATACTGATTACACTGGCATGTGGACCCGAACAGACAGTCCTGGCTGGGG
>JAUIHY010000232.1 GCA_030432115.1 Gammaproteobacteria bacterium
ATTTTGGTGCGGTTGCTGACGCGGAATATATGTGTATCTACAGCCATGGCGGCTTGACCAAAGGCCGTATTGAGGATCACATTGGCCGTTTTTCGACCAACCCCGGGTAAGGACTCTAAATCCTTGCGGTTTTCTGGGACTTTTGAATCGAATTTTTCAATCAAAATTTTACAGGCTTGTATCACATGTTTGGCTTTGGAGTTAAATAAGCCGATGGTCTTGATGTATTCTTTTAAGCCATCTTCACCCAGGTCATAAATCGCTTCTGGCGTGTTCGCCACCGGAAACAGTTTGCGCGTGGCCTTGTTGACACCGACGTCGGTGGCTTGTGCCGACAGTGCCACTGCCACCAAAAGTTCAAAGGGTGATGAATATTCCAATTCGGTTTCTGGCTTGGGGTTGATGTTTCGCCAGCGGGTGAAGATTTCAGTACGCTTCAATTTATTCATGATGTTTGATTATTTTTTAATTCAGCAAGCGCCTCAACCAATTGCGTTTTCACTGCCATCATTTCAGTCAACTCTGTTTGTTGTTGAGCCAGCGCATGTAGCATCTCTTCATTGTGCCATTCGGCATCAGTCCTTTGCTTGTCCCAAAAAGTGGCATGGTCCTTTTTGATTTCATTCAGGGTCACTTTACCAACACCCTCAGTCAAACCTGATTCCTGTAATAAGGCATCAACAGCCATCATGATGTCAGTCAATACTGACATTTCTTCCAAGCTTAAATTCGCCGGTTGCGGTACGTGCTTGTCTCCTCGTGCTTGCTTCCAATCTTCTGCCTTTCCACCGATATGTTCGGCTAATTTATTGGCAAAACCATCACCTTCAAACACATCGGCTTCCAAAGACAATGTCATATCAGCGCGGCTTTCACCCATTAAATCAGAAAGTTTTTGTAGCAGGTAACTGCGATAAAAGGCATGTGAATGATTGCGCCTGGCCAAAAAAGGCAGTCGCGACGACAAAGCCACAGACCATTGCATCAACTCATAGGCATCTGTGGCTGAGGGGTTGCTGCGCTCAGCATCAGGCAGGTGTTTTCTTTGTGAATGCCACAACTGCATGGGTTTTCTTTTGATGTGAATGATTTTGGCATCAGGATAATGTGCTTTGAGCCAAGGCAGGCGAAAATCCATGCGGTTGAACTGCAAAACCGCACGCTGTGGCCCAGACAAAGCAATCAAATCATCAATGTATTGCTTCAATTCTGGGTAGCCACTGTCGGCCTCTAACCACAGCCCATTGTGGGCAAAATCTGGATTAAAGTTTTGCAAGTATTCGGGGTGTTCTCGGTAACTCTGCCAATAATCTTCAATACCGACGTGGTCTTTCTTTGGCTTGATGTGTTTCACATGCGAATGTAATTGCGGATGCAAAGGCTCATACCAAGCGCAATAGGCAGGCTGATGATTAAATAACTGCCACAAAAAAGAGGTGCCCGCCCGAAAGCGACCAGTGATGAATATGGGTTGTTCGGCCATGCTATGAAAAGAGGTTTGGGCTCATGCCATGAATTTTAGCCAATGTACTGCCACACCGACAAGTCTTTCATCATCCGATCCAAATGCATCTTGATGACTTTGCGTTTTTGGCAAGGCCAATTCCACACGTGCCAAACCATTGGGTTTGATGTGTGATTTGGGCACATTGGCAGCCAATAATCGTACCACCCCCGCATCATCTGAGTGCCAAGTTAATGGTTTGCCATTGATGCTTAATTGTAGCTGATCTAAATCTTCTGACGACAAGGCATTGATGATTCTGATTTGTAACTGACAATCAGTCGGTTTAACCCACATATCGATGTTGCTTTTGTGCTCAGGCCCTGTCCACCGGAAATAGGAACCATCATCTTCCAGGAATTCACGCCTGTGCCACTGTGTGCCTGTGATGGATTGATCAAATGTCAGCTGTCCATGAGGAGATTCTGGGTAATCATGGTTTTGCTGGTATTGCTTGTCCAATAAATCTTCAATTTTTTGACTGGGGTGGCTCCGATACGACTCTAAATCATGCAGCATATCATCATACCTTTGCTCAAACTTGGCCTTGGCGTACTGATACAATTTGATGTCCCAAGCGTTCAATATTTCTATGCGACGATGGGCTTTTTCAGAAATATCTAGCGTTTGTGGTTTGGTGTTCAATTTCTGGCTTTTCCCCAAGCTGGGCACTTTGAAGTGGTGACATAACAATTCCATGGATCGGTCAAATGCTTCAACCAGGCCGAACCAAACCGTTTCATCAATAAATTTTGTGGCCCTTTGGTAACGTTGTTCAGGTGTCAGGGCGTCACCCGTTTCAACCAACAATGGTTTCAAACATTCGATGGTTTCCTCAGATAAAAAGACTTCTTGAGCCGAAGGGTCTTCTTTGAAATCAAAAGATAAATTTCTGACCATGCGGTTATTCACCAAAGGACATGTTTGACTGTTGGTTAGGAATTCCTCTAAGCCAAATCCTTCTTGTTTGACCAAATCGTGAACTCGGGTGTTTTTTTCTCTTTTGACAAACTGAAAAGTCGAAATCGACAGGGCAAAAGGATCTCGAAGTAATGTCAAATAATTCAGTGGACGATCTGTCAATGTTGACACACCACCGCCACCAAAATGACCGCGAAACAACTCATAACTGGCATTGTCATCCTGATCAATGTCGCCCACTTCACGCCACAACTGTTGCGGAAAAATTTGATGCTGCTTAAAAAACCTGTCGAGTATGACTATAAAACTGGTACCCGCAGTTTTTGGTATGTGTGTAAAATAATATGCCTTGTTTTTTTGTGGAGCGTCATGTGTCCACAAAGAACTAACTTTTTGAATAAAGCTTTTCATACGCTTGACCGAGCCTCTTGACGTAATTTTCTGGACTGAAAAATTCGACACGTTTGCGTCCTTTTTCAATCATCCCCCTGCGCAATTCCTCATTGGAAATCACTAGCTTTAATTTATCACGAATCTCGGTAAATTTATAGGGATTTACGTACAAAGCGGCATCTCCACCCACTTCGGGCAAAGAAGACACATTCGAACAAATCACTGGGCAATCATGTGCCATGGCTTCCAGAACTGGCAAGCCAAAACCTTCATACAAAGAGGGGAACACCATACACAAAGCATTTTTATACAACATGCTCAACTCTTCTTCAGAAACATAATCTAAAAACACGTATTCTTTTTTCTTCAAGTAGCGCGTTAAATCTGACAATTGACCTTCATGCATCCATGCTTTGCGACCCACCACCGCTAATTTATAACCTTTGGGAATATATGCCATGGCTTGAATTAAAGCTTTGATGTTCTTTTTAGGCTCAATATTGCCCACAAACAAAACGTATTTCTGAGCATCCAATTTCTTGGATTTCAAATATATGGCATCGTCTTCTTCAGTCGTCAGCGTCTCTGATTTTTTGTAAGACTGATAGGTCACGTGGATCTTGTTCTCAGGCACACCATAAATGTCTATGATGTCTTTTTT
>JAUIHY010000233.1 GCA_030432115.1 Gammaproteobacteria bacterium
GTACTTCAACTCCAGATTTACAACCAATACATGATTTAGTGGCCAAATTGGCCAATGACTATTATGTTGAAGGCCATTCTTTTGCGGTTCGTGTGAAACGCAGTGACAAGAATTTTGCGCTGTCGTCACAAGATTTTGAACGCGCTTTAGCAACGACCATTTTCAAAAACAGTGATTGGCAATCGGTCAACTTGAAACATGCCGATCAGTATTTTTATGTTGAAGTCAGCTCACGTGGCACGGCAGTGCATTTGAACAAAGTGCGTGGCACAGGTGGTTTGCCAGTTTCTTCCACGGGCCGCGTGTTGACTTTGCTTTCTGGCGGTTTTGATTCTCCGGTGGCGGCATGGTTGATGGCCAATCGTGGTTGTAATGTTGATTTCATACATTTTTCCGCTTCCCATCACAGTTTGAGCGATATAGAACAGTATAAAATCGCTCGCATTGTGAAACAGCTGAGTGAGGTCACTGGCCGTTCACGTGTGTTTATTGTGCCTTATACGCACTTTGATATGGCTTTGTTGGAACAAGATTTGGACTATGATTTGATTTTATTCCGCCGCTTTATGGCCCGTGTTTCTGAGCGCATTATGGAAAAAATCAATGCAGGTGCCTTGGTGACCGGTGATAATTTGGGTCAAGTGGCGTCACAAACATTGGAAAACATCAACTCCATGAACCGAGCCATTGATGCCCCGATTTTAAGACCTTTGTTGACCTATAACAAAGAAGAAATCATTGCCAAGTCGACAGAATTGGATTTGTTTGATCTGTGTCGTGAGCCGTATAAAGACTGTTGCGCTTTGATCAGCAAAAGCCCAAGAACCAAGTCAAAACACGACATTTTAGACAAAATGGAACGTGAACATTTGTCAGATTATGAATCATTGATTCAAGACACTTTGGATGAAACCACCACTTTGGTTTATAACTTCGGCCAACTGGTGTTCAAGAAAGAAGCCGGAGACGAAGAAAGCTACATTTAAATTGATAATGCCCCTTGAATAACAACCCCCAAATATGACAAAACCTAAAATCAGAAGTATCAAGCCAGAAGACAACAGTGCGGTCAAAGCGCTGGTGCTTGATGTGTTGGCTGAGCATGGTTTGTTCGGAGAAGGTTATGCCGGTGTCGATCCTGAAATGGAAGACATGCATGGAAGCTATGACAATGAACGCAGTGCTTTTTATGTTATTGAAGCGGCTGGTGAGGTTTTAGGTGTTGGTGGTTTTGCTCCTTTGGCGGGTGACCCAAATACGGCTGAATTACGCAAAATGTATTTCAAACCAGCACTCAGGGGGTTAGGAATGGGGCATCAACTAATTAAACTGTGCATCCAAGGGGCAGAACAGTGTGGCTTTACTGGCATGTATCTTGAAACCACGCCTGCCATGAAAACGGCCCAATCCTTATACATCAAGCACGGGTTTGAGCACAAAGCCGAACGCATGGGTCAGACAGGACACGGTGGCTGTGGCGTTTTTATGTACCGGAGTTTTTCGTGAGAATTGTGCTGACATTGAGTTGCTTTGCATTTTTGTTGGCATGTGCCAGTCAGCAATCCACCCATGCAATTCAAACGCCAAGCATCAAGCCATTACCATATCCTGTCAGTAACCATGCGGTGGCACAAACCACATACCAAGGTGAAGCACAGTATTTTGTTTTCAATGGCCTGACGGGCGACAAAACCCATGCTGACATCACCAAGCAAGCCTGGGTGTACCGTAACCATCATTGGCAGCCCATGTCCGTGCCTGAAAATCAGCCCGCTGTTTTGGCTTCAGTGGCTGCCACTGTGAACGATCAGGTTTACTTATTTGGTGGATACACGGTAGCTGCAGATGATGCTGAAAAGTCATCACCTTTGGTTTGGCAAATTGACGGCAGCACCCTTGAATGGCGCGCCATGCCACCGATGCCAACGCCGGTTGATGACAGTGTGGCTTTGGTTTATCAGAACCGTTACATATACCTGATCAGTGGCTGGCATGATGTTGACAATGTTGATTTGGTGCAGGTATTTGATACTGAAGCTCAATCATGGCAACAAGCCACAGCTTTTCCACTACCTGCTGTTTTTGGGCATGCTGGTGGCATTGTAGGTAATCAAATGGTGGTTTGTGATGGCGTCAAAGTGATTTGGGAAAGCGAGATAAAAAAGCGGTTTGAAGCATCGCCCGAATGTGCATTAGGAACCATAGACAATCAAGACATCACGAAAATACATTGGCAAGACATACCGCACCACTCAGGCACCGCGTTTTATCGCATGGCGGCGGCCAGTGATGACAAAAGTCAATTTTTCTTTATTGGTGGCAGTGACAACCCATACAACTACAATGGCATCGGCTATGATGGCCAGCCATCACCTGCATCTGCTGATGTGCGTATTTTTGATTTAAATATCAAACAATGGAACAAATTAAAAAACACTTTGCCTTTGAATATGGATCACCGTGGTCTGTTAAAAACGCAAAATGGCTATGTTATTTTAGCGGGCATGAGGAGCAAGCAATCCCTGTCTTCTGATGTCATTCACTTTGAAAATAACAGCTTAAAACCAAATAATTAAACTAAAAAAGAACGGGAACCATGAAAATAAACTACAGAACCAACTGGCTGATTTTGGCAGCCACGCTTATCAGCGCGCCTTTGTATGCAAACAAACAAGCGCACACACTTCAAGGCGATGGCCCTTGGCCCATGTTAATGTCTTATGAGAACAAAGCCGATGTTTTGGCCATCAAAGCACAACATGATTACTGGAAAATTGATGAAAAAAATAAAACAGTTTTGATGCAAGTTCAAAACTATGCTGAATATCAACTTTTAAGCCAAGAAGGGTTTAATCTGGTGGTTGAACCTGAGTTAATGAAACAGCAAAATCTTTTAAAAGATTTGAGTTTTGATGATATAAAATCCATTGATGGCTATGCTTGTTACCGTACCGTTGCTGAAATGTATCAGACCATGACGGACATGCAAAACAATTATCCTACATTGGTTGAATTGGTGGATATTGGTGATTCATGGCACAAAACAGAGCCGGGTGGCAATGCGGGGTTTGATTTGCAAGTGGTTAAAATAGCGAACCAAAATAATGTGGTGGCTAACAAACCCGTTTTGTATGCCATGGGTTCTATTCACTCAAGAGAATATCCGCCAGCTGAAGTGGTCAGTAGGTTTGCCGAACATTTATTGGCTCAATATGGACAAGATGCCGATGTGACTTGGTTGGTTGACCACCATGAAATACATTTGTTATTGATTGGAAACCCCGATGGAAGAATCATTTCGGAAAATGAAAGCTCGCCGAACCAAAGGAAAAACAGAAATGAAAACCATTGTTTTAATGGCAATCAACAAGGTGTTGATATGAACAGGAACTTTGAATTCAAGTGGAATCAGGGTTCAGGCTCTAGCGGTCAATCATGTAGCACGGCATTCAGAGGTGATCAACTGTTAAGCGAGCC
>JAUIHY010000234.1 GCA_030432115.1 Gammaproteobacteria bacterium
ACACCATAGATTGAGCCATCTTTTTCCAGTGTTTTCCTTAAAAATTCTGCACCTTGATCAACCATGCTGACAAAAGCATCGTCTTGACAGAGCTTGGCTTGTTTGTCGTCATTGGCAATGGCCAAAAGGTCATTGATGGTTAAATTGTTTTTTCCGAAAGTTATCATTTTAGGCTTTTCCTTTCTTCCAAAAGTCATGGAAGTTATACCATTGTAATGGCGATGATTTCGCCATGAGTTCTAATTGATTGGCGTACTTTTGAGCATGTTGCTGAATCACAACATCCCGGCTACTTTTGTTGAATGCTATGCGTTCAGCCAATTGGCTGAATTGTACATGATAGCCCGCCTTTGTGTGGGTGCAGAATAATGTCAAAACAGGGCAATCCAGCACCTTGGCCAATACATAAGGGCCTATGGGTAAATTCACAGTTTCGCCGAGAAATGTCACCGATGTGATTGCAGCTTCATTGGCCACAGGTGTTCGATCGCCTGCAATCACGACAAACTCACCCTGCTCTACCTTTTCTTTCAATAAAATGGCCGTTTTCATGTTCAAACCATCTCCCTGAATCAATGATGCACCATAGCCTGGGTTGATTTTTTCCAAGGCCTGGGTGATTTTTTTTGCATTTTTGGTGTGCATGAAAATATTGAATTTAGCGCCTTTGTTTTCAGCAGAAGCAATCCGACTGATTTCAAAATTACCCAGATGAGAAATGATGATAACCCCACCTTGTTGTTTTTCCCGCATATCAAGAAATATTTGGTTGTTACTTTTGTGTAATTTAAGTTTGTCAAAACGTCCTTGCCAGGCTGACAATCGGTCTATGACGCCAAAACCAAAGTTGATAAATACTTTAAAAACATGGCGTCTTTTGAAAGGTTTATGACCAAAGTATTTGGCTTGCTGCTTCAAAAAAAAGGTCACATTGCCTCTGGCGACCCCATTGAACAAATAAAAATACAAAAGCACCGGCAACATAATTACCTTACAAGCCGTCGCACCAAATATTTTAAAGGCATGATACAAAAACATGATGCCGAAACTGCTGCCTCGTTCTTCAGTGTTTGACCAATGCTTGCTTTCTGGTTTTTTAGATTGTGAGTTCATCAATGCCCCTTACCTTTGAGCTTTTTGAACAGCAGTTTAGGGATCCTGATCAACATACCGAAAAACAACTGGGTGTGTGTCCACGTGATGGCCACATTGTCTTTGAACATTCTGAAGTTTGAAGGCACATCACTGTGGTAAACCACATGGGTGGGTAAATTGATAACAGCTGTTCCTTGCCAATGCATTTTGACAATGATGTCGGTATCAAAATTCATTCGTTCCCCAATGATTTTCTTATTTATCAATGGCATCACTGCAGACAATGGATAGCACCTGAATCCACACATAGAATCTTTGATGTCCATAGACCAAGTGTGTATCCATACCCAAACATGGGTGATGTAACGGGCATAAAAGCGCCCTTTATCCACACTATCATCATAGACAGGTACTCCGCAAATGCAGGCATTGGGGTGCTTTTTTGCCAATTCTAGAAACTGCGGAATGTCTGCCACATCATGTTGTAAATCAGCATCAATCTGAATCACATGGCTGTGCCCAGCCTGATGAGCCAGAGCCATGCCTTTCATTACTGCAGCGCCTTTGCCTTTGTTCGGTTGGTAAGCACAAAGTATCACCCCTTCAAATGCGGCAGATATTTTTTTCACCTTGGCCAATGATGCTGGGTCACTGCCATCATCTACTATAAAAACAGGCAGCTGTTGTGCAGTGAGCAAGGTCAACAATTCAGCCAGCTTATGGTGGTGGTTATAAACGGGGATCACAACAGCACAATCAATCATTGTGCTGCCCTTGGTAAATCAGTTGCCCTTTAGAATTGACTTCATCTGCGGTTTTGAATTCAAAGCCAAAACAGTGACCATCCTTTTCTTGAATTTGTAATACGGTGTTTTTACCCGGGACTATGGGCGCCATGAATTTCAATTGTTTCATGCCTTGAAAAGTCAAATTTGAAGCAAAGTGGGCTTTGATTAATCTGTCAACCAAATGCAGTTGTGCTACGGCGGCCAATATGGGCTGATCTTTGAAGTGACCATCGAAGTATTTTAGGTCCAGTGTCAAGTTCAATGAAAACATCTTGTTTTTCGATTTTTTGTCTTCAAGCAGTAAATGGACATCAAAGTCTTTCATTCAAACAAGGCCTCCAGCAGTCGAATGGGTGATTTGCCTAAAGCATCAGTTGGCATTTGATTTACAAACCTGATGTATCTTGGTAGTGCCATGTCATCTATGACACCCTTAAGCTGTTGTTTTATTTTCGTTTTAAACAGTTTATCACCATCGGTTTCCAACTTTTCCTTTCCTTTGGTATTGAGTAAAATCACTGCTGCGATTGACTGCCTGTGATTTTCCCATACCAAAACTTTCGCCTCTGAAACAGATTCGAGGGCAACAATGGCTGTCTCCACCTGTGTTAAAGAGATCCTTTTTTCTTCAATCTTGACAATACGATCTGCTCTGCCTAACAGTTCAAAGGAATCAGTTGATTCAGAATTAAACTTGATTAGATCTTGTGTGTTAATCCATTCTGGCTGAAAACAATGTGGAGACTTGACCCACAGGGTGTTATTTTTGCAGCGGTGTTCAACCGGATCGAAAAAGCGCCATTGGGTATTCAGGCTGCGGTATGCAATACCACCAGTTTCACTGCTGCCATAAATTTGATTGATGGCTTGATTCAAATGCCTTTCTGATAACTGCTGTTGTTGATCGGTTAACAAGCCGCCAGAGGAAAAGCATGACATTGAATGTCGAGGATATTGAAACTGCCCATCCAAACGTTTTAAGAATGCCGGACTGGTAACCAAAGCCATGTGGCTGTTCTTGCTTGATAATTGCTGCAACATTTCTTCATAGGCAATCATTGGGTGGTAGCTGCGACGACCAGACAACAAGGGCCATAGCACAGTAAACAACAAGCCATAAATGTGTTGGTGAGAGACGGTGCGAGTAAACAACGCATCTTGAGGAATACGTGCCCCCCATTGTTGTTCTAAGGTGTTCACTTCACTGACCAATTGTTGCAATTGACGTGAAATTTTTTTAGCTTGCCCTGTGGAGCCAGAAGTGAACATACTGACAGTGATGTCATGGACTGTTAAATGGGCCTTTGTCTGGGGTATCAATAGTTGATCAATTTCATTCAATATGGCATTGTTATTGTGCTCAAAATCACCCAGGTAATGTGTGGCTGATAGAGAATTAAGTATGTCCTCGGTGGTGTTGCTGGGCAGTTCAACGTCAACACCATGGTAAACACAGGCCAAAAACACGGTAACAAATGACGACAAATCAGGGGCATTCAAAGCGCATGTTTTGATGCCATGTTGCTTGAAATATTGACCTAACAATTGAGCCCGAGCCAGTATCGGAT